>JBBAWV010000065.1:0-21515 GCA_040396995.1 Nodosilinea sp.
TGTTGCGGCCCAAGGAGACCAAGGGATTTGTTCTGGTCAAGAAACGTTGGATTGTCGAGCGCACCTTGGGCTGGTTGCGCTGGTCACGACGATTGGTGCAGGACTACGGGCAGCTTCCCGAAAACTCGGAGGCCATGATCAAAATCGCCATGATCCAGATCATGGTGCGGCGTCTAGCGTAATTCGCTACACCCTACCCCCTTTTCAAACGCCCTCTAAGCCCTAGTTCCTTGGCCCCAGCCTGGAAGGAATAAGGATTGGCCTTAGGGGCCAGATCTATGCCGACTCATAGACCAGGCTGTACATTAGCCCATGGCTTCCCTCAAGAAAAGTTGTCGGATGTAACGACATTTCAAAAAACGTTAAGAGTTGGCGGTATTGCGTAGAGAATCCTTAAGACTGGAAAGCTAGAAGCATTTCAGCCGTCTTTGAAACCGCTATGGAACAGCAAAAAACCGTTATTGTGACTGGAGCCTCGTCTGGGGTGGGGCTGAATGCCGCCAAGGCATTGGCCGATATGGGATGGCATGTGGTGATGGCCTGCCGCAACCTGGAGAAGACCCAGGCCGCCGCCAACGAGATTGGGATGCCCGCCGGAAGCTACACCATCCTTCATTTGGATCTGGCCTCCCTGACCAGTGTGCGCCAGTTTGTGAGTGATTTTCGGGCCACGGGCCGCACGTTGGCATCCCTGGTGTGCAACGCGGCGGTGTATCTGCCCCTAGAAAAAGATCCGATCTACAGTGAAGATGGTTACGAAGTCAGCGTGGCCACGAACCACCTCGGCCACTTCTTGCTTTGTAATTTGATGTTGCCGGATCTGAAGGCGTCCCCCGTCGCCGATAAGCGCCTGATCATCCTCGGCACCGTCACCGCCAACCCGAAGGAACTGGGCGGCAAGATTCCCATCCCTGCCCCGCCAGACCTGGGCAACCTAGAGGGCTTCGAGGCCGGATTCAAGGCTCCAATTTCGATGATCAACGGCAAAAAGTTCAAGTCGGGCAAAGCCTACAAAGACAGCAAACTCTGCAACGTGCTCACCATGCGCGAACTGCACCGTCGCTACCACGACGAAACCGGGATTACCTTTAGCTCCCTCTATCCGGGCTGTGTGGCCGATACGCCCCTGTTCCGCAACCACTTCAAGGCGTTCCAAACCATCTTCCCCTGGTTCCAAAAGAACATCACGGGGGGCTATGTCACTCAACAACTGGCTGGGGAACGGGTCGCTGCCGTGGTCGCTGATCCCGACTTGAAGGAATCTGGCATGTATTGGAGCTGGGGCAACCGCCAAAAGCCCGGTCGCCGCTCCTTTGCCCAGGAAGTCTCCAACGAAGCCCAGGACGACGCCAAGGCCCGCAAACTGTGGGATCTGAGCGCCAAACTGGTGGGCTTGGATGACGAATCCGCCAAGGGTGTTCCCGCAGCGGCTGGGTCGGTTTAGGCCATCACGGGGAACGCCCTCCAGGTAGGGTAAACCCTTGGATGCCCCGATCCCTAACCCCTCTCCTGGTGGGCTACTGCTTATACGTCAGCCCGTATTTTGCCTTGCGCCGAGGAGATCCCCCCTAGCCCCCCTTTCTAAGGGGGAACCGAATTCAAAGTCCCCCTTAGAAAGGGGGATTTAGGGGGATCTCCCAGGCGGTGATGGGAAAAGGCCAGATGGATATCCGCAGCCGATCCTGACGGGAGAGGGGCTTGTTGTGCGCTGGGGTAGCGGTAACGTGGCGTCGGGATCTCCTAATCGGCGTCGAGGGGAGTCTCTGGATCGACCCAGCCCACGGATTGGTTGAAGTGCTGCATTTCCGGACTGGTTTCGCCGTAGCGATCTTCGATGTGCTGCTGGCAACAGTCGATGGCGAAGTCGTTGAGGTCGATGGGGTCAATGCCAAACATAGCCTCAAAGGTTTGGGGCGCAACCCGGCAAAACTGGGGGCGGGTATCGTAGATCGAGCAGTTGCGGGCTTCGGCGTTGTAATGAATACACCAGCCATCGTCACCCACTAGGCTCAAGTATTGCTGAAGCTGGTCGGGGGTGAGGTAGTCCTCTAGGTCGGGGCGTTCGCTGGGGTCGAGGAAGCAGCAGGCCCCGCAGTTGGTCACACATTGCCAGGTGGTCATAGTCCGGTGAAGTCCTTGGGTTGAGTCCTTGGGTGGCGTTCTTATCCGAGGGGTGGGGGACAGGCGGGACGAGGAGACGGCCCGATCGCGATGGGCCTTAGAATTTTGTTAAGTTATCTAAAATAGACAGGCCGTAAGCGGGTAAAATAAGCCACAAGTAATTTGCTAGCTTTCATTCTAGTTGGTCTGTGTTGGGAGGATCCATGAGCTTTTTGAGTAGCATCAACTTCGAGCTAATTGCCCAATTAGCGATGTTGGCCATGATTGTTATCGCTGGCCCCACCATCGTCTTTTTGCTGTTCCTGCGTGGCGGCGACCTGTAAGGTTTCGCTACGTTAAGTACTGCGGTAGGTTAAGAACGATGAAAAAAGGGGGTGCCTTCTCGGACGCCCCCTTTTTTGTGCCTCTTGAATCCTTCGCGAATGCCTCACGGCCCCTAGGCGAGAACTTTGGCTGGGGAGAGGGTGAGCACTTCTACCCCGGTTTTGGTAACGGCAACGGTGTGTTCAAACTGGGCCGAGAGTTGGCGATCCACCGTTAGGGCTGTCCAGCCATCCTCCAGGATTTCGGCCTCGTGGGAGCCGATATTGATCATGGGTTCGATGGTAAACACCATGCCGGGGCGTAGTTTTTTGCCCTTGCCGCGCACGCCATAGTGGGGCACCTGGGGGGCGGTGTGGAAGATGCGGTGAACGCCATGGCCGACGAAATCTCGCACGACGGAAAAGCCCTCGGCTTCGGCATATTCTTGAATGGCCGCTCCAATGTCGCCGATACGAGCACCGGGTTTGACCTCACGGATGCCCCGCCACATGCATTCTTCGGTCACTTCTACGAGCTTACGAACCCTGGGTGCAACCTCGCCCACCAGGAAGGTGCGGGAGGTGTCGCCGTGGTAGCCATCGACGATGGGAGTGACATCAATGTTAATGATGTCGCCATCGCGGAGAATCTGGTTGGCGTTGGGGATGCCGTGGCAAATCACCTCATTGACGCTGGTGCAGATGGATTTGGGAAAGGGCATCACCGTGCCTTCGTAGCCCAGGGGAGCGCTGACGGCCCCCCGCTTTTTCGTCCAGGCTTCGGCCAGGTCGTTGAGTTCTAGGGTGCTGATGCCCGGTTCCACGTAGGGGGTTAGATAGTCCAAGAGCTGAGCTGCCGTTTGGCAAGCCTTACGCATTTTCTCCAGTTCGCGGCTGGAGAGCAGGGTGATCACTTCTGGGGAGGTTGTTTGTTCTTCCACGGTCGGTTTTGAGGGGTGAGTAGGGGATAGCGAGACAGGAATCCAGAGTCCCAGAATCGGCTGGGGTACGGGTTCTATGGTAAAGAAAAATCCGCCCTTGCGGGCAAAGTCATGGGGTTAGCCACGCCCGTTGCCCTGCCGTGGGGTCTAGGGGGTGACGGGCTGTTTGGCCTCAAACTTCAGCTTGGATCGCTTGAAGGGTTCCGGGATATCCACGGGATATTTTCCGGTGAAGCAGGCGGAACAGAAACTACTGGGTTCCTGGTAGGTGGCATTGAGCATCCCTTCCCAACTCAGGTAGGCGAGGGAATCGACCTCAATTTGCTTGGCAATGTCCTCGGTGGATTTAGTGGCGGCGATCAGTTGATCCTGGCTGTCGGTGTCGATGCCGTAGAAGCAGGGATGGGTGACGGGGGGCGAAGAAATCCGCATGTGGACTTCCGTGGCCCCGGCATCGCGCAAGGCCCGGACAATTTTACGGCTAGTGGTGCCCCGCACGATGGAGTCATCCACAATCAAAATTCGCTTGCCCTCTAGCACGTCCCGCAGGGGGTTCAGCTTCATACGAATGCCCACCTCTCGCATGGACTGGGTGGGCTGGATGAAGGTGCGGCCCACGTAGCGGTTTTTGATCAGCCCCTCGGCGTAGGGAATGCCAGATTGTTGGGAGAAGCCAATGGCCGCCGGAACGCCGGAGTCGGGCACCGCCATAATCAAATCCACGTCAGCGGAGGATTCCTTCGCCAGTTGGTGGCCCAGTCGTCGCCGATAGCTGTACAGACTTTCGCCATTGACGATGCTGTCGGGGCGGGAGAAATAGATCATCTCAAACACGCAGAGCTTGCGCTGGGTGGCCTCGGCCCAATGCCGTGAGCAAAGACCCTGCTCGGTGATCCACACTAGTTCCCCCGGCAGAATGTCGCGCACGTAGGTGGCCCCAATGATGTCTAGGGCGCAGGTTTCCGAGGCCAGCACATACTGGGCTGGACGGCCCTCGGCAGGGATATCGCTGTCCAACACGCCCAATACGAGGGGCCGAATGCCTTGGTGGTCACGGGCTCCCAGGATGCCGTCGGGGGTGGCAATTACCAGGCTAAAGGCCCCTTGGCAACGGTTAAAGGCTTTTTCAGCGGCCTCCACCCAGTCCAGCCCGTCGTTCACCGCCTCCGCCAGGGCAAAGGCGATCATCTCAGAATCCGTCGTCGTCACTAGGTCGTGGTTGCGCTGAATCAGTTCCTCCCGCAAGTTGTCGGCGTTGACCAGGTTGCCGTTGTGGGCCAGGGCCAGATCCCCTAGGCGGGTGGGCACCAGGGCGGGCTGGGCATTACACACATGGCTAGAACCCGTGGTGGAATAGCGAGTGTGGCCCACGGAAATCTGTCCCGGCAAGTCCTTCAAAATGTGATCATCAAACACCTGGGACACCAGGCCCATGTGCTTATGGGAATGGCTGGTGCGGCCATCAAAGGTGGCAATCCCCGCCGATTCTTGGCCCCGGTGTTGGAGGGCAAACAACCCAAAATAGGCCAACCGGGCCACATCTTCCCCAGGGGCATAGAGGCCAAACACACCACACGCTTCTTCGGGCTTGTCGGGGCGCTCTGGGGAACGTCCCCCACGGCTGGGAGACTCGTCGGAATGGGCCAAGGATTCTGCGGGAAAAGTCATTGCAATGGTGGGGTAATGGGGTCGGCGATAGGAGATCGGAGGCAACGGTGACTAGCCTGTCCTAGAGAACAGACCGACCGGGGACATCGGCAGGAAATCGAATAGCAACACAGCGCCTTGGCTGATTAACCGGGGGCAGGTTAGAGCAGCGACTAACAGAACCCGACTCGCCCCTGGGATAAGCATCCAGGGCGCATTGGGTTAAGGGAGGTTTAATGATCTGTCCTGGCCCGATCTTATCAAATCATTGGGGCGGGTCGCCTTCGGTTGATCTAGGGCAGCGATAGGCCCCTGGATAAAATCGCCTCATCTGAATTGTGACCGCACCATGGGGCTTTGGGTTAATAGGCTCCTTTGCCCAGCAGAACGATGCCGACGGTTTCTGCGAGGATTTCCAGATCGAGGTTGATCGACCAGTTATCGATGTAGTGGAGATCGAGGCGGGCCACGTCGTCGAAGGTGTCAATGTCGGATCGGCCAGAGATCTGCCATAGCCCTGTCACCCCTGGCAGCACTTGGTGACGAATGTTGTGCCAGCCGTCGAATTTGGCCACATCGCGCACGGGCAGAGGGCGGGGGCCAACCAGGCTCATCTGGCCACAGAGGACGTTAAACAGTTGGGGCAGTTCGTCCAGGCTGGTGCGGCGCAGGAAGGATCCCACCTGCGTCACCCTGGGGTCGTGTTTTACCTTAAACAAAATGCCGTCGGCGGTTTCGTTCTGCTGCTCTAGCTGGGCCTGTCGCTGGGGGGCATCGGCGGCCATGGTGCGAAATTTCCAAACCCGAAAGACTTTGCCATGGAGACCCACCCGCTGTTGACGGAAGAAGACCGGGCCAGGGGAGTCTAGCCGAATCGCCGCCGCAATGGCCAAAAACACCGGGGCGAGCGCCAACACACCTAGACCAGCACCCAGGTAGTCCATCCAGCGTTTAACCCGGTAATCCCAGCCGCCCACCAGGGGAGCATCCAGGCGCAGGGTGGGCAATCCAGCCACGGTTTCGGGCTGGCCTCGGCGGTAGAGCATATCTCGACTGGTGGGGAGGAGTTGCATAGGAATCCCCGCCCGCCGTAGCTTCCAGTACAGTTCTGAGGCTAGGTCGTCGGTGGGCACACTCTCCACCAGCACCAGGGTGGCGTTGGAGGCCAGGATGGCTTGGTAGGTGGCGTTGGAATTGGCCGTAGAAGCCAGGGCCGCGCCAATCACAGGCACCTTGGCCCGCTGATCTAAAATATCCGCCAGCCGCTTTAGCCGTTGGGCCGGGGCGATCAAAAAGACGCGAGTGGGGGTGTGGGCTTTTTCTAAGGGACGCAGGGCCAGCGTTGCCACCACACGGGCGATCATCACCAGCCCTACGCTACTAATCCAGGCCGCGAAAAACAGGGAACGGGGGAGATCCAGCTTGGGGTCATAGAAATACATCCCCACCAGGGAGGTGAGGTAGACCATGCTCACCAGCTTGCCCGCCTGAAGGTAATTTTTGATGTGCTGGGTGGATCGGTATAGCCCTGCATAGCAAAATAGGCCCAGGGTGCAGGCCACCATCACCCAAAACGGACTCGGCAAGCCCAACCACGTCCACCACACGAGATCAGGCGGAATAGGCGAAAACAACTGGTTCAACGACCGAGCCATGTGCCACGACAGGGCCAGGGCCAACACATCTCCCGCCATCAGCACCAGCCCTCGCTGGCTCGACCAGGTTAATGCATCCCGCAGGTGCAACCGTCGGGGGGCACGGAGATCCTGGGAACGTTCGCGGCGAAGGTGGGGCCGATACTTAAACACAGCGGGTGCGGCACGGTGACAATCCATAGAACAAACCCCTACGGCGCAGGGGCCAGGGCGTAGGCTTCTTCGTTAGTATTCCGCAATCCTGCGGAGAAACGATCAGGTACGCCACTCTGGTCATGTCTTGTAATACTTAACCTGGCTGGCTTCTTAATCCGGCTGGTCAATCCCGTTAGCAGTGGGCTACCAACTATATTAAGTCTGGATTTTGCTTGGCTCCTAGCCTTGATCCCCCCTAGCCCCCCTTGAAAAGCAGGGTAGTTTCATGGGAGTAAAGAAAAATGTAGTGGATTCGATTTGCCTCGGTCGCGGTTCAGGGGGCACTGCCCAGGTAGTAGACGGTTTTAGCGAAGGCTTTCTGGTCGCGTTCGCCGCTGCGGTGGACATCCCCGACCCAGACTAGACCGGGCCACTAAACCTGTAGCGCTGGGATGGGTGGGAAGATTTGGGCCTGTCGCTGCACTGAGCAACCCTGGGCGGTATCGACCTCGGTGGCCCCGTCCTGCGAGGGGGCGATTGCCCTTGACGGGCTACCGGATTGAGCATTAACCGAAAAGATCGAACGCAATCCCTTGGTAAATATTGGCCAGCGGCATCCGAGTATCCGTCAAATTGAGCTCGACGGCAGCCTCTAACCCTCCACACAGGGCCACTTCCCACAGATCGTCGGTGGCCCGATAAAACTGTTCCACCTTGGCCTCGTGCTGGTGAACAAACACATATTCCTGAAGATAGGGAATGTGGCGACAGGCGCTAAAATTGCTGCTGCGCTCTAGCATCGCCCCGTCCGTGGGTTCATAGCCTTCGGAGGGTTCAGACAACACCTCAAACAGTAGGCAGGGGTTGGTCAAACGGTTGGCATAGCCCTCATGGAACAGGGGCTGTCCGGCAATCACCGTCACATCGGGATAGACTCCCCAGTTCGTCTCAGGGATCCACACCTGCACCCCTCTGGGTAGCACCTCATAGAAACTGTCGTTGCAACTAGCCTCCAACAAACGCGTCAGATTGCGAACGATGCGGGCATAGTAAATCGAATTGTGGTGCATGACAGAGGAGGACGGATGGGCCACGGCATAGTACCTCAGGGTAGGGGCGATGGGGGGATAAGTTCTTCCCTAGCTTAAGCCTGAACCTGCCGTCCGGCTTCTGTATTGGCAGCATAGCCCCCGTTACCAAACTTTGTATCGAAGATGCTATGCAAAGGCAAATTGTCCGGGGTTTAGTAGTCCTTGTTACCCACTGTTCCCTAGCCCGTCCGCATTCTTACCATGAAGATCGCCACCTGGAACCTAGAGCGGGCGAGGCCCCATACGTCTCAAGCCCAAGCTCAGCAGCAATGGATTGACCACATTAACGCCGACCTGTGGATTTTTACCGAAACCCATCCTGCCCCTAGCCCTGGGGCTGGGTATCAGGCTGTGGTGAGCGATTTGGCCACCACTGATGTGAATGGGGATGGACGCTGGGTGCAAATTTGGATTCGTGATCAGGGGTTGCGCCAGGTGTCTCCCCTGGTAACTGCCGACCCCGAACGCACCGCCTGCGCCCTGATCGAACTCGAAAATGGGGGGCGCTGCCTGGTCTATGGCACCGTGTTGCCCTGGCTGGGCAGTGCTTGGCGTACCTACGGGGCTAAGGATGGGGCCGCGTTCCTGGCTGCTTTGGCGGTGCAACAGGCCGACTGGCAACGGCTCCAGCAGCTTTACCCCAACACCTTGTTGATCGTAGCCGGAGACTTTAACCAGGATCTCAACGTGCTGCCCTACTACGGATTGCGTCGCACCAAACAAGCCCTGCGCCAAGCCCTTCTGGAGGCCGATTTAGAATGCCTCACCTTTGGCGACAACGACCCGGTGCGGCGGTTAATCAACGGCCAGCATTCCAACCTCGATCACATCTGCATGACCCACGACCCCCAGCTTGAAATCCAGCGCACCTTTGCATGGCCAGAGGGTCTAGAGGAACTGCGGGGGCTATCCGATCACTTCGGAGTTGGCCTGGAGATCACCTGTAGCGGGCTTTCGGGCTAGGATATCCATGCATGGAACTGATGCACGGAATGGAGGAAAAGCCCATGTTTCTAGATGAACTTTCGCCCTTTGTACAAGAATTAATCGGCCATCCAGCGGCCTTTTTGGGGGGCGTGGCCTCCGGGCTGTTGCGGCTCAACCTCGCTGACGATCCGGTGCAAGACTGGCTGCGCCGCCAGGGTGCCAACCCCGCCCCCCGCCCCGACCACAACGCCCAAAACGGCAGCGGCCCCCAAACCATCACCATCGACTAACCCCACCGCCCCACCCGCCCCGCCCTGTTACCCCTCGGTAAACCGCCTTGGTTAGGGTTCGCTTATATGTATAAATGAGTAGTTGGTTATATAGTAAAGAGTAATGCACCCATAGCTTTATCCATTCAGGAGCGTTGCCCTGTGAATACACCGCTAATTTTCCGTCAATTGTTCGACGCCGATTCCTCCACCTACACCTATCTGCTGGCCGATTCAGACACCAAGGAAGCCGTGCTGATCGACCCTGTGTTTGAACAGCACCTACGGGATCGGGCTTTGTTGGAAGAACTGGATCTGACCCTGCTTTACACCCTCGATACCCACTGCCATGCCGACCACGTTACCGGGGCTTGGCTGATGCAGCAGGCTGTCGGCTCCAAAATTGGCATTTCCGGGCGCTACGGCGACATGCTCAGCGGGGCTGATTCCCTGCTCGACCAAGGCGATGTGGTGAAATTTGGCCACCGTAGTCTGGAGGTGCGTGCCACCCCCGGCCACACCGATGGCTGCGCCACCTTCGTCTTGGACGATCATTCCATGGCCTTTACGGGCGACTGTTTGCTGATCCGCAGTGCCGGACGCTGTGATTTTCAACAGGGCAACGCCAGCACCATGTACCGATCCATCACCGAACAAATCTTCAGCCTGCCCGACGACTGCCTCATCTGGCCCGCCCACGACTACAGTGGTCGCACGGTCTCCAGCATCAAGGAAGAAAAACTCTACAACCCCCGCATCGGTGGCGAGGCCGACGAACGCGACTTTGTGGGTTATATGGATAACCTCGGCCTACCCCACCCCAAAAAGATCGACATCGCCATCCCCGCCAACTGCATCTGTGGTCGCACCGAAGACGGCACCATGCCCGTGATCGCCACCTGGGGGCCGGTGCGCCAAACCTACTCCGGCATCAAGGAAATTGACCCCCAGTGGGTCGCCGAAAACCTGAGCCAAGTGCATGTGCTAGACGTGCGCAGCATGGAGGAATTTAACGACGAACTCGGCCACATCCACGGTGCCCAACTGGTTCCCCTCCACGAACTCGAACAACGAACCGGGGAAGTCTCCACCGATCAACCCGTGGTGACGGTGTGCAAATCCGGGCGTCGTTCTGGCCAAGCCAGCGTCATCCTCAAAAAGAAAGGCATCAACGAAGTCGCCAGTATGCGCGGCGGGATGCTGAAGTGGAACCAGTCCGATCTCCCCGTCGCCCGCGACTAGGCCCAGCCCTCACCCCAAGCCCCTCTCCTGGTGGGAGAGGCAGGGTGGCTTCATAGTATCCAGTCCCGTAATCGGTCGTGGATCGCGTCCCAGGTGCCGTCGTTCACCCACCCTCGATAGTACGTGTAGACGATTTGCCATGCCGAGACGTCGCTCGGTAGATCCCGCCAACCGCACCCCTGCTTGACCCGGTAGAAGATCGCGTTCAGCACCGCCCAGAGGCCGACCGTTCGTGGGCGACTGCCGGGCTTGGCGGGGGACAAGAGGGGTTCAATCCACTCAAACTGGTCACGGGTTAAGTTGCTGGTGTAGGCTTTGGTCATCGCTCTCACGGGGTTGAATGTTGGTATCTACAACCTATACCGTGTGAGCTTTTTTACTGATCATCCGGCTTTTCAAACGCCTTCTAAGGATTTCATGGCCGATCCCATCAAACAGCGTTCCTATGCCGAGCAGATACTGGAGGCAAACTATTGGCGCTCCCGCCGCCACCTGACACGGGGGCTGGTGGCTCTGGCGTTGATTTTGCTCACTGGGGCACTTTGGTATCGGTATGTGGAAGGCTGGAGTTGGATCGACGCCATTTATATGTCGGTGATTACCCTTACCACCGTAGGATTTGGGGAAACTAACCCACTCACCGCCCGAGGGCGACTGTTTACCATGGTTTTCTTGCTGACAGGTGTGGGGGTGATTGCCTATATCCTCAATAATTTTACAGAGTCCATTGTGCAAGGACATTTGCAAGCAGGGCTACGACTACACAAGCGACGAAGGTATATGGAGTCCCTCAACAGCCACTACATTATTTGCGGATTTGGACGCACCGGACGTCAAATTGCCATGGAGTTTGCGGCAGAAAAAGTGCCGTTTATTATTGTTGATTCCGATGATGCCTCCCTTCAACTGGCCCAAAATTTTAACTACCTAACCTTTCAAGGTGATGCCACCGAAGATCAAGTGCTGCTGCAAGTGGGCATTGAGCGGGCCCGTTGCCTAGTGGCGGCCCTGCCCTCCGATGCGGAAAACCTGTATACGGTGCTGTCGGCCAAAACCCTGGCCCCCACCATTCGCACCATTGCCCGTGCCAGCAGCGAGGAAGCGATTCAAAAAATGGAGCGGGGTGGGGCGGATGTGGTGGTGTCGCCCTACATTAGCGGTGGCAAACGGATGGCGGCGGCGGCTCTACGGCCCCAGGTGGTGGATTTTATCGATGGCATCCTCACCGGATCCGACCGCACCGTTTATGTAGAGGAATTTTTGCTCACCACTACCACCTGCCCGATCATCGGCTGTTCCCTGGGCGAGGCCCAACTGGGCAAAAAATCTGGGGCACTCATTCTGGCCATTCGCCGCGCCGATAACCATCTCATCGTTGGCCCTAGCGCCGATACTCTACTCTGTCCAGGGGATTTGGTAATCAGCATGGGAGCTACCGAACAACTGCGCCGCCTCAGCCAAATCCTCAGCCCCCTCAAAGCCTAACGGAGGCGGACACTGGTTTCTAAAAGTATGATCCTTGCCTCTGCTCTTTACTAAACTCAAGTGCACTACCCAGCGGGTCAACCGGGATCTGGGGACAGCAGACGAGCATCGGCAGCGGCCCAGTAGACATACACCGGGGTATCAACGGCCCAGAGCCCCTTGCCACGATTGGCCTGAAGCACCGTCAGGGTTTCCCCAGATGCCAATCGCACACCGCAATGAACATGGGTGCCCAGATACATCACATGGCTAATCTGGCCGTGGTAGCAATTGTCTGCGAGGGGATAGTCGGTGCCGAGGCGAATTTTCTCGGGCCGCACGCTAAGCACCACGGGGTTTGGGGCTGGGCCTAGGGCGATGGCTTGGGAACGCAGTACCTGCACCGCCAATCCACTGGGGGTGACCACCTGCATGGTGTCCCCTTCGCCCCCTTCGAGGGTGCCGTTTAGGAGGTTAGTATCGCCGATAAAATCTGCTACGAAGGGGGTGTTTGGTCGGTCATAGATGTCGCTGGGGGTACCAATTTGGTCAATCTGTCCCGACTTCATCACCGCAATCCGATCCGATAGGGAGAGCGCCTCCTCCTGATCGTGGGTGACCATAATAAAGGTGATCCCCAACTGGCGGTGCAGGGTTGAAAGTTCCACCTGCATTTGCTTGCGTAGCTTTAGGTCTAGGGCTCCTAGGGGTTCATCCAGCAACATCACCGCTGGACGGTTCACCAACGCCCGCGCCAAGGCCACCCGTTGCTTCTGCCCGCCAGAAAGCTGGTTGGGCAAACGATCCGCAAAGCCTTCCATCCGCACTAGTCGCAGCGCCTCCAGCACCCGATCTCGCACTTGGTTAGAGGGCAAACGCTTAATTTTCAACCCAAAGGCAATGTTGTCCCGCACGGTCATGTGGTCGAACAGGGCATAGCTCTGAAACACCGTGTTGACCGGACGACGATGGGCCGGAATGCGGCTCATATTCACCCCCTGGATCAGCACCTCGCCAGCGGTGGGAACCTCAAAACCCGCAATCAGCCGCAGGGTAGTGGTTTTGCCACAGCCCGAAGGGCCAAGAATACTAAAAAACTCGCCCCGGCGAATGCTCAAATCCAGTCCCTGTACCGCTGGCTCGTCGTTAAAACGCTTGACCACTTGCCGAAGTTCCACATCAATCTGGCCCTCAGTGACAGTGGCCGGGGTGGTGGAGTAAACCGTTTGTGCCATGGCTATGCATCCCCGTTGTCAAACCAACTCTAGCGATCAAATCGCCGATAAACAAGTCAATCCCCCAAATTCCCTTATGACAGCGGTGACCCTAGTGGTATGCCCCGTGCTGCTTTGGGTGCTGCCAGATCGCCGTGTTCCTAATATGCGACCGACATCCCTTAAAGGGTAGGAAACTCGAACTCTGCCCCGCTGCTGTCATCCCAGCCTTGGGAAAGTAGGCGGGTGACCTCCTCAATGGCCTTGTCATCATCACCAAAATTAGTCTCCTCGTCGGTACTCCCCTCCAGAGGAACTAGGGGATCGGGCCAGGATAGGACGCCTTGGTCTGGGGGGCGATCTTCTTGGATAGCCTGGAGTTGTTGTTCTACCGTTTCCAGATCCCGGAGCACGTCCCAGGCGGATTGATAACGGTCGGTAAAGTTGTAACACACCAGTCTCGAGAGCAGATCGGCTAGGGCGGCGTGGAGGTCTGGAGTGGCATAGCGCCAGAGGATTTCGCCCTTGGGATCGCGTTTGAGGGCATAGGCGGGAATGCCCGTCAGGGCTTCGATGGCGGTGATGCCAAGGGCATAGAGATCGCTGGCAAACTTAGGCATTCCAGCGGCCTGCTCACTGGGCATATAACCTTGGGTGCCCACGCTCACCGTACCCGTCGGGGAATCTTCCCTATCGGCCAGCGGGTTAGCAATGGCTTTGACCGCCCCAAAGTCGATCAACACCAGCCGCCGATCGCTGTGGCGACGAATGATGTTAGCAGGCTTGATATCCCGGTGAATGACCCCCTGACTATGGACGAACCCTACCACGGGCAGCAAATCCTTGAGTAAGGATAGGACGTAAATCGGTGACTGGGGCCGACGCGAGGCTAGCTCCTCCCGCAGTAGGTGCCCTGTGATCATTTCCTCCACCAGGTAGAAGGCATTGGGGGACTCAAAGTAGGCCAGCAGCCGAGGAATTTGGTCGTGGTGGCCCAGTCGTTCTAGGGTTTCCGCCTCGCTGAGAAAAAAACGATGTCCGAGTTGATGGGCCTTGGGATCGTCGCTCAGGATCCGCAGTTCCTTAACCACGCAAATGGGATCACCGGGCCGCTGGGTGTCCTGGGCCACATAGGTTTCGCCAAACCCCCCAGAGCCTAGCAACCGGGTAATGCGATAGCGGCTGCCCAGCATCAAACCAATCACCTCGGCCTCCCGCAGCCGGAGCAGATCTTGGAGATCGTCCTGCTGACTAATGATCTCCTGCACAATGGGCGAAGTGACGTACTGCTCTAGGGTTTGGCGTAGGCGCTGTTTCCGCAGTTGCTCGGTGACGATATCTGCCACCACGTAGGTGCCACCAATTACCATAAAGCTGAGGATGGGGGCGGCGGCGGGCAGCAAATATCCCCCCAGGATAAAGGCTCCATAGCTCAGCCAAAACCAAGCGCCGCTGATGGCCACTGTCCAGCCTAGACGGGCCACCGGACGATTGAACCGCCACAGCAGTACCCCAAACCCCGCCCCCGCCATCCACACTAGCAGTGCCCGCAGCCAAGGGGAGGGAAGTTGTCTCAGAGCTACGCCCTGCCGCAGGTTAGCCAGGTCATTGGCCAAAATTTCTACCCCTGCCATGGGTTCTGGGTGAAACAGCGTTTTGGAAAAGGGGGCCAAATGAAAGTCTTGCAACGACTTGGCCGTAGCCCCAATCAGTACGATTTTGTCCTGAAAAAACTGGCCATTGGCCAAATGGTTCACCCAGGGATCATCATCCAGCACATACCAAAAGGGCAAATGTTGAAAGGTGTAGGCTGGCCCATAAAACTGCACAAAGTCGCCGCGTCGGAGGGGATAGTCTACCTGAGCCGCCTGGAGAGTCGCCTCTGTAAAGGACAGTATCTCTTGGGTGTCCATTTCGATTTGACTGGTGGTCTCCGTGGTTGCCATCCGCTCCTGCCGATCCTCCAGGTAGGCCCGTCCATGGCGGTGGAGGCGACCATCGGCCTCCACCGGGGAGTTAATGGTGCCCACCCGCACAGGGGTCGCCAAAAAACGAGGCAGGGGTAACAGCAGCCGATCCATCGATCCCTGGCGTAGGTCGGTATCGTCAAAACTCGCCGCCAGCACCACCCGATCCCCCCAGCGGTTCAATACCTTGAGAAGCGCTTCATCGTCCGCTGGGCCATAGCCGCTATCCACCAAAAACAGCACGTCCACCGCCACCGCCCTGGCCCCCGCCGCCAGCAAACGATCAATGGCCTGAGCATAGGATCGCCGCTCCCAGGGAACATTGGCAATGGGGGCCAGATTCGCATACTGGTCAGGATCGCTGCGGTAGTATTCCGCCTGGGCGAAGGACTCATCATCCATGGCCAGAATTACGATGTCCGATGGAGCTAAACGGGGGCCGCGCATGTCGAAGAAGAGGGTCTGAAGCTGCCGATCCATCAGTTGGGTTGGCCGTGAATCCGCCGCCACATGGGCCACCACAAAGCCCAGCCACAGTCCCGCCAAAGACACCTTCAGCCAACTTTTTTTCACCTGTCGTTGGAACCATCCCCCCACCTGGGTTGGAAGTTGGGATGATGGGGGAGGTGCCGTGGGGAGAGGAGGCATCGAACGACTCTCGCAGCAAAGGGGATAGCCCCAGGTTAAGGCATCCAGTGTCCCAGAGGGGGCAAGGATGATCTTCTGAGGCCACCATGAATCCGCTAGGCTGAATGTAGCTGCTTACCCCATAGACCAATGCCCCCATCTCTTCCGCCCCTCAAGGAGTCGCAGGTAAAGGCCCTTGCCACCGAGCAGAGCTTTGAGCGAGGCCAGCGCTACTATCGCGATGGGGCGATTTTTAATCCTGTGATCCAGGGCCAAACCCTTTGGGCCGAGTGTGAGGGGACGGTGACGTATCAGCCCCGCATTACCCTAGGGCCGAAGGGTGTAGAGGAGAGCGACTGCACCTGTCCCTACGACTGGGGCGGGCTTTGTAAGCATTTGGTGGCTCTGCTGCTGACCTACATTCACAACCGCGACCAGATTCGTTCTGTACCCCCCATCCCAGACCTGTTGGCCCAGCGCAGCCGAGAGGATCTAATCGCCCTGATTGAGCGTATGGTACAGCGCCATCCTGATCTGCTGAACTGGGTGGACATGCCGACGGCCACAGGCAGCCATGCGCCCAACCTCGACAACTACCGCCGCGCCGTGGAGCGGGTATTCCGGGGCGACGATATGGATACGATGGCCACCGCCCTGGCTACCCTGGTCGCGCAGGGGAATAGCTTTGCAGATCGCGGGGATTGGGTTAACGCTGGGGATATTTATCAACTGCTTTTGGAAGCGGCCAATGATCGTTACAACGGCACCGTTCTAGACATTGACTACGACGGAGCCGTAGCGGTGGAAGTCCAAAACATTGCCGAGGGGCTGGGCAACAGTTTGAAGCAGGCTGAGGGGTTAGATGTCGGTCGTCGCTGTCTTTGGATAGAAACCTGTTTAGAATCTGTGCTGAAAGATATTGAGCTAGGCGGCATAGACTATGCCTACCCAGCCCGTGAGGCGCTGCTGGAACAGAGCACCGATGAGGATTGGGCTTGGGTCGAAGGGCAGATTCGCCAGGTCATTCAGGGGACAGGACTGCGCCGAGTCAGCGTTTGGGGGCAAGAGTCCCTGGTCAATCTACTGGTGGAGCGGGCTGAAACACAGGGAGTGACTGCCGATGCCTTGGTGCTAGAAATAGGTACACCCCAGCAAAAAGCCTTTTACCACCTGCGGCAGGGCAACTTTGATACGGCGCTATCTCTGGCAAAATCGCACTTTATGGAACTGCCGGGATTAGTCATCCAATTTGCCGATGCCCTGCTAGAAGCCGATCAACCCGCCCTGGCCCTAGACTTTATCCAAGCCTGTCAGCAACAGCGAGAGTATTTTGGCTATAGTGAGTGGCTGATTCAATTTTTAGCGCAACACGGCTCCCCAGAACAGGTAGTGGTGGCCCAGTTCGACCACCTCAAACTGCGGTTCACCCTAGAGGGCTATCGCGAACTCCGTGCCAAAGCCCAACTCCTCGGCCAATGGGACACCCTACGTCCGCAGATCATCGCCCAGTTAACGGAAGAAAGACGTATCCCGTCGCTCATTGATATTGCTCTACTGGAGCAGGACTGGAAAACGGCGCTGAGTTATCAGAAAAAACTCAACCTTTTTGACAGGCCCAAGTATGCCCTCCGGGTCGCCAAGGCTCTTGAGACCGACCAACCCAAGACCGCGATCAGCTTGTATCGTGAAATGATTGAAACCGCCATCGCCAATCGAGGCCGCGAGAACTACTGTAAGGTCGTGGAATACCTCAAGGCCATTAAGCGACTATCCAAGGTCGCTGGCCAAGAGGCTGAATTTAGCCCGTATGTGCAAACCCTGCGCGACCAAAACAAAAACCTACCCGCCCTCAAGCAAGAGCTAGACCGGGCCAATCTGTAGATTTTGCAATCATGGGAGACCCTGCCCCTACCATTTTCAGCAGGATTGAGCATCGGGGGGATAGAGTTCGGGGCCGTTGTGACCTGTAGGGTCTTCCCTATATAGGCTTAATCTGGTACACATCTACGCCCACGCAAAAAGCGCCCCCCTTGCGAGGAGCGCTCTTTTTCCTAATCAAGCCATGGACTCGTCAATCAAGACTAGCCGATGATTTCAGGAGCCTCGGCGGTAGCCAGGTCGAGGGGGAAGTTGTGAGCATTGCGCTCGTGCATCACTTCCATACCCAGGTTGGCCCGGTTGATCACGTCAGCCCAGGTGCCAATCACCCGACCCTGAGAGTCGAGGATGGACTGGTTGAAGTTGAATCCGTTCAGGTTGAACGCCATGGTGCTGATGCCCAGGGCGGTGAACCAGATGCCGATTACAGGCCATGCACCCAGGAAGAAGTGCAGAGAACGGCTGTTGTTGAAGCTGGCGTATTGGAAAATCAGACGACCGAAGTAGCCGTGGGCTGCAACGATGTTGTAGGTCTCTTCTTCTTGGCCAAACTTGTAGCCGTAGTTCTGAGACTCGGTCTCGGTGGTCTCACGCACCAGAGAAGAGGTCACCAGAGAGCCGTGCATGGCGGAGAACAGAGACCCACCGAACACTGCCGCCACACCCATCATGTGGAAGGGGTGCATCAGAATGTTGTGCTCCGCTTGGAACACCAACATGAAGTTGAAGGTACCGGAAATCCCCAGGGGCATCCCGTCAGAGAAGGAGCCTTGGCCGATGGGGTAGATCAGGAACACAGCGGTGGCAGCGGCCACAGGGGCGGAGTAGGCTACGCAGATCCAGGGGCGCATCCCGAGGCGGTAGCTCAGTTCCCACTCACGACCCATGTAGCAGAAGACGCCGATGAGGAAGTGGAAAATCACCAACTGGTAGGGGCCACCGTTGTACAGCCACTCATCCAGGGAAGCGGCTTCCCAGATGGGGTAGAAGTGCAGACCAATGGCGTTGGAAGACGGCACAACCGCACCAGAGATGATGTTGTTGCCGTACATCAGGGAGCCAGCCACGGGCTCGCGGATGCCGTCGATGTCCACGGGGGGAGCCGCCACGAAAGCGATGACGTAGCAAGCGGTTGCAGCCAGCAGAGTGGGGATCATCAGCACGCCGAACCAGCCAATGTACAGGCGGTTTTCGGTGCTGGTTACCCACTGACAAAACTGCTCCCACAGGTTGGCAGATTGTTGACGTTGCAGGGTAGTGGTCATGATTAAAATGAGTGCAGGTTTACAAGGTTTGCTGCCCGCAAGGGGTAGCGAGGTATGTATGTCCCTACCTTAACCGAACTGTAACAGTTTGTAAAGCACCTGGTTCATAAATGTTACGTTGGCGTTCTGACCCGGCGGTGCTGTGGCCCTAGATGGGACTAGTGAAGGGATTGACTATGGCAGATCGGGCGTTTTGACGCCTTGGGTGAGGATGGATGGGCCTAGGCGCTTGAGATGTTTATTACCTCGGCGTCTACGGATTAATTAAGAGGTTTGGACAGACGTTGTAATTGATGAAGAAGACGAGCGCCAAGGGAAAGGGCGAGAGTACCCTAGCAAACATAGCCCCTGTGGTTGGTTGGGGCGGTCGTGCAAGGGGAACGTGTAGCGATGGCGATCTACGGTCTTAGCTTCATCGTAGGGGGCATTTTTGTGCTGCTGGCGGCTATCGGCGGCTTGGATGGGGTCGATATCGACGCTGATTTTGACCTGGATGTAGATTCCTCTGTGCCCGACAATATCGACGACATTGACGTGGGCACCCAGATCGACCAAACCCTAACGGCCCTACGTTCCCGTTGGTGGCTACCGCTGCTGAGCCTGCGCTTTTGGACCTTTGCCCTTTGCTTCTTTGGCCTGACGGGCCTACTGATTACCCTCATCACCCCCGACCTTGCTCCCTGGCTAACGGCGTTGATTGCGGTGGGTATGGGGATTTTTTGCGGCTGGATAGCGGCGTCTGTTCTGCGTTCCCTCAGTCGCCAGCCCATTAGCAGCATGGTGAAGCCGGAGGCGCTCATCGGCCAGGTGGGCCAGGTGGAAATCCCCTTCGACCAAGCCAGTCGCGGCAAGGTCAAACTCGTCCTGGGCGATTCCACCGTCAGCTATTTCGCCATCACCCAAGAAGAACGGGCCTTTGCCGTGGGCGAATCCGTCCTAGTGGTAGGCATGGAACACGGCAAGCTGTGGGTCGCTTCAGCGGAGGAGGTGGAAGAGTAGGGACTCGGGAGTAGGGAGTAGGGAAGGGAAAATCGGCGTAGGGTGCATTTGCGAAGCAATGCACCAATCCCAAGAATCATGCAGAGAGTCGGCGTAGGGTGCATTTACGAAGTAATGCACCCATTCCAGGAGTTGCTAGGAGAGGTTGGCTATGGCAGATGGAATGAATCGATTAGAAACGGTAGTGGCAGCGGAAACGTTGCCGCCAGAGCCATCGGTGCCCATTGTGGCGCAGTCGGTGGGCGGCGGTGCGGTGGCGGTGCTAATTTTTGCGATTGTTGTCACCATTTGGGGCGTGAATGCCTTGATGCAAATTTGCGACCCCAACAAGATTTTAATTATTTCGGGCCGCAAGTACCGTCGGGCCGATGGCCAGGTGGTGGGCTATCGGGTGATCTACGGCGGACGCACCTTTCGCATTCCCATTCTGGAAACGGTGCGGATGATGGATTTGACCACCATGCCCGTGCCCATTGAGGTCACCAACGCCTACGCCAAGGGGGGAACACCCCTGGATATTCAGGCCATTGCCAACGTCAAAATTGCCCGCGATGAAACCCTGGTGGGCAACGCCATTGAGCGCTTTTTGGGGCGTGGACGAGAGGAAATTTCCCGCGTAGCCCGCGAAACCCTGGAGGGCAACCTGCGCGGTGTGGTGGCCACCCTGACCCCGGAGCAGCTCAACGAAGATCGGCTCCAGTTTGCGGAGCGCATTGCCAGCGATGTGCAGAACGACCTGGCCAAGCTGGGGCTGCAACTGGATACCCTGAAAATTCAGAGCGTGGCGGATCAGGTGGACTATCTGAATTCCATTGGGCGGCGGCAAATTGCCACGGTGGTCAAGGATGCGGAAATTGCCGAATCCAATGCGGTGGCCGAGGCGGAACAGATCGAAGCCGACAGCAGCCGCGAGGCCGAGGTGGCCCAAACCCATGCCTTAACGGCGATTCAGGAAAAGGAAAACGAACTGCGCCGCATCACCGCCGATGTGGAAAAGCAAGCCCGCATTGAAGAAGAGCGCACCCAGGCCGCTGCCGAAGAAGCCAAGGCCAGAGCCCAGCGGGAACTGCAAGCCATTCGTGCCGACCTAGAACAGGCCCGGCTGGAGGTAGAAAAGGTGTTGCCCGCCCAGGCCCAGCGTCGTGCCCAGGAATTTCAGGCCAGGGGCGCATCGGCCATCCTAGAGGAAAACGCCAAGGCCTCGGCCCAGGCCAGCGAACTGCTGGTGCGGGTGTGGCAAGACACCGGGGTGGATGCTTCGGAATTGTTCCTGGTGCAGCAGCTAGAAATGGTGCTTCAGGAGGCAGGACGCATCCCCGGTCGGCTGCACTTGGGCCAGGTCAACGTGATCGACAACGGCGACGGTAAGGCCATTGCCTCCCTGCTAAACGCCTACCCCGAAATGGTGAAGCAGTTCCTCCATCAGTCCGAGTCGATTTTGGGCATTCCCCTCACCCGCCGTGCGGATTCGGCCCCGGCATCGGTCAGGCCTCGGATGGCTCCCTCCCCTGCGACCCCGACCACATCACCTTCCAACGAGCCACCTCCAACGACCAATCCATAGGGGACTCGTCATCAAGAAAGCAGGTTATGCACGCTGGGGCTTGGTGCATTGCTTCGCGAAGGGCACCCAAGGCCAATTTCTCTGAGGTGCATTGCTTCGCGTTGACGCTAGTCTCGCCTTGGCGTTATGCACCCTACGAGTCAACGCCCAATAACCAATAACCAACAACCAACAACCAACAACCAACAACCAACAACCAACAACCAA
>JBBAWV010000065.1:21615-25249 GCA_040396995.1 Nodosilinea sp.
AACCAACAACCAATAACCAACAACCAACAACCAACAACCAACAACCAACAACCAATAACCAATAACCAATAACCAACAACCAACAACCAACAACCAACAACCAAAATGCCTACCCTCTACATCACCCAGCCCGACGCTGTTTTAAGCAAAAAGTACGAAGCTTTTTCTGTTGCCCTGCGCCAGGAGGATGGCTCTTGGCAGAAGCAATCTGTTCCGGCTCAAACGGTGGAGCAGGTGGTGCTGATGGGTAATCCTCAGATTACCGGCGATGCCCTGACCTATGCGCTGGAGCTAGGGCTACCCGTCCACTACCTGACTAGCTTTGGCAAATATCTGGGTTCGGCGCTGCCCGGTCATTCTCGCAATGGGCAATTGCGGCTGGCTCAGTATGGGCTTTATTTGGATACTGAAAAGCGGCTGGCCCTGGTGAAGAACATTGTGGAAGCCAAAATTCACAATCAATTTGGGGTTCTCTATCGCCACGGGCAGCGGGATAATCCGCTCAAGGTTCGCAAGAAAGCGGCTCAGCAGCAATCGACGCTGGACAAGGTTCGCGGCATAGAAGGGCTGGCGGCACGGGAGTATTTTGCCTGCTGGCCTGCCATGCTCAAGCAAGATTGGGAATTTACGGGTCGCAACCGTCGCCCGCCGAAGGATCCGGTCAATGCCCTGCTGAGTTTTGCCTATGCTCTGCTGCGGGTACAGGTCACTGCCGCTGTGCATGTGGCGGGGCTCGATCCTTACGTGGGTTATCTCCACGAAGTTCACCACGGTCAACCCGCCCTGGTGCTCGATTTAATGGAAGAATTTCGTCCGCTCATTGCTGATAACTTGGTGCTGGCGGTGCTGAACAATCGAGAGATTCAGCCCAAAGACTTTACCGAAAGCCTGGGGGCTTACAATCTCTCGGATGCGGGCCGTAAAGCTTTCCTCCAAGCCTTTGAACGCAAAATGACCGATGAATTCAAACATCCGGTCTTTGACTACCGTTGCTCCTACCGTCGTGCGGTCGAACTTCAGGCTCGTTTACTGAGCCGCCACCTGCAAGAAGATATTCCTTATAAACCTTTGATGTTGCGGTGAGGGTGATTGGTTGTTGGTTATTGGTTGTTGGTTATTGGTTATTAGTTATTCGTTGTTGGTTGTTGGTTGTTGGTTATTGGGTAAGGAGGATTTTGGGGTATGAGTAGGGGGTTTAAGGAGTTGGAGGTTTATCAATTGTCGGAGCAGTTGGCTGACGCAATTTGGGAGATTGTTTTGACCTGGGATTTTTTCGCCAAAGACACCGTAGGCAAACAATTGGTCAAAGCTGCTGACAGCATTGGAGCCAATATTGCCGAAGGCACTGGCCGAGGCAGCTACCAAGATAATGCCCGTTTTATCACCATTGCCCGTGGCTCCCTCACCGAAACCCAGCACTGGCTTCGACGCGCCCACAACCGTCAACTCCTCACCACCGACCAAGTCGCCACCCTCAAACCCCTTATCGATACCTTGGCTCCTAAACTCAATGCTTATCGCAATTCAATTCTTAATGCGAGGCGTTGATTGTTATTTGTTATTTGTTGTTGGTTATTTGTTATTCGTTTCTAGTAACCAATACCCAACAGCCAATAACCAGTAACTAGTAACCAATAACCAATAACCAATAACCAGTAACCAACAACCAACAACCAATAACCAACAACCATGACAAAACTCCTCTATCTAATCATCTACGATCTCCCCGACGACAAAGCAGCTAATAAGCGCCGTAATCGTCTCCATAAGCTGCTGTCGGGATATGGCCAGTGGACTCAGTACAGCGTGTTTGAATGTTTTTTGACGGCGACTCAGTTTGCGCGGCTACAGGTGCAGCTAGAACGCTTGATTAAGCCAGAGACGGACTCGGTACGGCTTTATGTTTTGGATGCTGGGGCGGTGAAGCGAACGCTGACCTACGGCTCGGAGAAGCCGCGCCAAACCGAGGCAATCATCCTATGATGGAGGGGCGACAATTTTCTGGCAAACCTAAGCAAGCCCAATTTTCCTGGGGGGTTCGCCAAAACCTTGGAACCTTGAAAATTCAATGCTTTTTGATGATCTGTCTGGGAATAGGACGTATCATAGAAGGGCGAGAGGTCACCGTTCTTAGGAGGTTTGCCAAAACAAGGGCCAAAACCCTTGCCAGACAAGGCTTCCAGGGCGCGGGCTCGCCAACCACCTAATCTCGGCAACGAGACTGAAACGTGAAGTTGTCGAGCTTTTGCACGGCGATCAACCTGCTCGCCAACCACCTAATCTCGGCAACGAGACTGAAACGTAGCCGTGCCCGTGACGAGGTGGCCCGCGAGGGGATGGGGGCCACTCGCCAACCACCTAATCTCGGCAACGAGACTGAAACCTACGAAACCTATTTTGTTCCACTGCGCCAGGGGCTGGACGTGACTCGCCAACCACCTAATCTCGGCAACGAGACTGAAACGGAAAACGCCTGCTACAGCCACAGAAACAGCCCGTGCTCGCCAACCACCTAATCTCGGCAACGAGACTGAAACTCGGGACTACCCTTTGCCATTCCCTCGACAGCCGTTACTCGCCAACCACCTAATCTCGGCAACGAGACTGAAACCGGGCAATGGTCTCTAGATCGGCTAGACCCTCGCCTCGCCAACCACCTAATCTCGGCAACGAGACTGAAACCGGGAAATCAAGTCAGCTTTGTTCATGGGAGGTTAGCTCGCCAACCACCTAATCTCGGCAACGAGACTGAAACCTGGGAAGCTTGATTTTGATGGGTTTGCCATCTTCGCTCGCCAACCACCTAATCTCGGCAACGAGACTGAAACTTGGAGAACCCCGACTATGACAACGAGCGCTAATCTCGCCAACCACCTAATCTCGGCAACGAGACTGAAACAAAGGCGATGCTAAGTCCCGACTCGATTTACGTTCGGACTCGCCAACCACCTAATCTCGGCAACGAGACTGAAACGGGTGAACGGCCTGGAGGCGAGGGCGCTTTCCGCCCTCGCCAACCACCTAATCTCGGCAACGAGACTGAAACCCAACCCATCCCAGGGCTGGATTGGATGATTTTACGGGCTCGCCAACCACCTAATCTCGGCAACGAGACTGAAACAAGTATGCCTTTCGCGCCCCGAAAGATGCCTACAACTCGCCAACCACCTAATCTCGGCAACGAGACTGAAACCTCCAATTCGCTGAGCTTGAATTTATCAATCCAGTAGCTCGCCAACCACCTAATCTCGGCAACGAGACTGAAACGATCATTCTCCGTCAAACCAGGGGATAGAGAACTGATAGCGCGTGTTGCCTCGCCAACCACCTAATCTCGGCAACGAGACTGAAACGATCATTCTCCCATTGAAGATCTGCTGTCCATCGTCCTCGCCAACCACCTAATCTCGGCAACGAGACTGAAACACCCCACGCCACCGCCCACCACCTACCGGGGAACGGGCCGATCTCGCCAACCACCTAATCTCGGCAACGAGACTGAAACTCATCATTTCAAGGCCAGTCAATATCTTGAATTTGACTCGCCAACCACCTAATCTCGGCAACGAGACTGAAACATTCGCTTATATTATTATTCCGCTCCCTGCTCTGAGCTCGCCAACCACCTAATCTC
>JBBAWV010000066.1:0-24925 GCA_040396995.1 Nodosilinea sp.
GGGGCGAGGTCTCCTCGCCCGCTGATACCGGGGGCACACAAGTCGGATTTGGTATGAAAACCAGGGGCACCCATCCCAAAAACGCCCCCGACCCTAGGGATCTGCCCTGGGATCGGGGGTGTGGGTTATGGGTTATTCGTTATTGGTTACTAGACGTGACCTACACCGTTACTTGGCGTTGGGGGTGTACAAGGAACCGGGGAGTAATCCTAGGCGCTTTGTACCCGCTTTTTGGGGGCGGCTTGGCGTTGGCCGTGGGTTCGGGTTCCAGCCGTAGCCGTGGGCTGTGCCGACCGACGCGATTGGGCACCGCTGGGGCGGCGACCGGAACGGCGGCGGGGTTTCTCCACGGGTTCGACAGGCTTGGCTTTGATGTCAAAGGAGGGTTCATAGCCAGGGACGATGTCGCGGTCGAGGGGCTGCTTCAGCATCCGCTCAATTTTGCTGAGCAGGTGCAGTTCGTCGTCGCTAATTAGCGAAACGGCCCGCCCTTCGTTGCCCGCCCGCCCGGTGCGGCCAATGCGGTGAACGTAGTCTTCCGCCACGGTGGGCAGTTCAAAGTTCACGACGTAGGGCAGTTGGTCGATATCGATGCCGCGAGAGGCCACATCGGTGGCTACCAGCACCCGCACCCGACCGGATTTGAAGTCTTGCAACGCCTTGGCCCGTGCCGCCTGGGTTTTGTTGCCGTGGATGGCGGCGGTGCGAAGGCCGTCCTTGGCCAACTGTTCCGCTAGGCGGTTGGCCCCATGCTTGGTGCGGGTAAACACCAACACCTGTTTCCAATCGTGGAAGCCGATCATGTGGGAGAGCAACTCCCGCTTGCGGTGGCGATCCACGGGGTGTACCACCTGCTCTACCCGTTCGGCGGTGGTGTTGCGGGGGGCTACCTCAATCTGGACGGGGTCGTTGAGCAGGGTGCTGGCCAGTTGTTGGATGGGTCGGGAGAAGGTGGCCGAAAACATCAGGGTTTGGCGCGTTTCCGGCAGCAGACCCATGATTTTGCGGATGTCGTGGATGAAGCCCATGTCGAGCATCCGGTCGCACTCATCCAGCACCAAAATTTCCACATGGCTGAGGTCTACCGTGCGCTGGTTAACGTGATCCAACAGCCGACCGGGGGTGGCGATCAGAATATCCACGCCCTGGCGCAATTGCTTGAACTGGGGGCCAATTTTCACGCCGCCGTAGACAATGGCGGTACGCAGGGGCAAATATTTGCCGTAGGTTTTGACGCTATCGCCCACCTGGGCCGCCAGTTCGCGGGTGGGGGTGAGAATGAGGGCACGGGGAGCCCGACGACCATTGCCGGAGGCGCTGGTGAGCCGTTGCAGCAACGGTAGGGTAAAGCTGGCGGTTTTGCCCGTTCCCGTTTGGGCGCTGGCCAGCAAATCTTGGCCCTGCAACACGGCGGGAATCGCCTGTTGCTGAATCGGGGTGGGTTCGGTGTAACCCTGATCCGCGACAGCACGAAGTAAACCGGTTGAAAGACCGAGTGAGTCAAACGTCATGAAAAATATGGCTCCGAGTGGTGCCCCTAATCCCAAAGCGATTCCCTGGGCCCAGCCTAAGAGCAGTGAACAGTCGTCAAAAGAATGGCTAAAAAACGAGCGAATCTAGCAAATTCCGTTGCCAGCACAGACCGGATGAACTGGCGAAGCTACATCCTAGCAGAGAATTGCATCATCTGCGGGCTAGGGGCTACCGTGATGACCGTCATCGGAGTTGCCCTGAGGGTGAAGTTGGGTTGCGAAAAGCTGTGATAAGCCTCCTCGGAGGCAACACGCATGGAGGCTGTTGATGTGTCTACGTTCCACAAGGTGAGAACGGCGGTGGGGAAGACTGAGGAAGGTGGCCCGCCAGTTGGGTGCAACTGCGTTGCAGCAAGGTTGATACATCCAGCTTGAGGCTGACTGACTGGGCCTCTGGCATGGCGGCGAGGGTTTGTTGCAAAAGGTGCTGGGTCTGGGTTTGTCGTGCTGGGGTTTGCATGGCCTGGGGCAACTGTTGAAAGACCTGTCCGGCCTGGGTGGCGGCGAGGAGGGCCACCCAGGTTGGATCGTCTACGGCATTCCTCCCACTGGACTGTGACAACACCTCGGCGAGTTGGGAGAGGGCTTGCCATTGACCGAGTTCGGCCTGGGCTTGGGCCTGCCGTGCCTGGTAGAGCAGGGTACCGCTGAAGATCCCTATAACTACCGCCACCGCCAAGATCACGTTGACGATGCGCAACCAACGTCGCTGTTCCGCCAGAATCGCCGCTTGTCGGCCCAGTTCGCCATCTCGTAGAGCGGCTTCGGCTTCGGCACTGGCCCGCACATAGCGATGGTGTAGGGCGGTGGGGCGAGGTTCTTGGTGGGTGCCCTGGGCGAGGTGTTCGTTGGCACGGGCGAGGTCTGTCCCCCGCAAGAGGTAGCTATTGTCCTGTCCGTGGCGCTCCCAATCGAGGGCGCGTACCAACAGACGGGTGTGGGTGCGCACATAGTCGAGGTCTTGGTCGATGGCGGCGATCAACCGCTGAAAGCCTTGCTGAAAGTTGTCTTCTGGACGTAAAAAAATCCAGTTGAGGCGAGCTAGTTCTGGGTGTACCTGTTCCGGCGGCACCTCCTCAAACACCAGAGGAACAAGGCGTTTGTTGCGCTTGAGGGCTTCTTCAATTTCCTGTCCACACACCTTAGAGGCCACAGAATCGGGGCTGAGCACAAACAGAAAGGTATCCGCCAGTTCAATACCGAGCTGAATTTCCTGCCACCAGTCCCCCGCCACGGGAATGCTCTCCCAATCAACCCACACCTCTCGCCCAGTGGCTTCTAGGGCACTATAAAGCTGCTGCACAAAGTCCTTATTGCGGCGGGAATAGGAGATAAAAACGTTGGCCTGTTCGCTATTGCGATCCAAAACCTGCCACACGTCGGTGGGCATCTGTCGGCCCGATTTGGGGGCGAGTTTCACCCGGTAGTAGAGGCTTCCCTGGCGGTCGATGGTGTAGACATAGCCCTGCTCCAGCAGTTCATCCAGGTGGTTTTGTACTTGGGCTAGGGGCTGATTAAGCTGGGTAACGAGGTCGATGGGGGTGGCTTCGTAATGGCGGATCAGCCAGTTCACAATGGCCTGCTGTTCCTCCGACATGGTAAGAATATCGGACATTCGCAATCCTGGCGACAGCCCCGACCTACGGGATCGCCGCCCCTTCAATGCTCCGCTTAGGAGTGCATCTAAGTCGTTATCGGCCATGGAACGCCGTCCTCCAGCCACGGGTTTGTGGGACGATGCAGCCCGGTAGCCCTCCGTGGCCCACCGCCCAGAATTATCCCCTATCACCGTAGCAAACTTCCCGAATTCTAAACCGCTGTGGGGCTGGCCTTGAGGAGGGGAAATCCGAGGGCTTCCCGCTGATCGAGATAAAGCTGGGCCACCCGGCGGGCGAGGGTGCGAACCTGGCGAATGTAGCGGGTGCGTTCGGTGACGGAAATCACTCCCCGTGCATCCAGCAGGTTAAAGGTGTGGGAACACTTCAGCACATAGTCGTAGCTGGGCAGCACCAGGCCACGATCCATCAGTTGCTCGGCCTCTTTTTGGTACAGTTCAAACCGCTGGAAGAGCAGTTCGGGGTCGGAGGCTTCAAAGTTATAGGTGGAGTTTTCGATCTCCGCCTGCATGTAGATGTCGCCGTAGGTGAGTCGGTCGTTCCACTGAATTTTAGCGATGGCGTCCACCTCTTGCAGGTACATGGTGAGCCGCTCTAGGCCGTAGGTGAGTTCGATGGAAACGGGCCGACAGTCGATGCCGCCGCACTGCTGAAAGTAGGTGAACTGGGTGATTTCCATGCCGTCGAGCCACACTTCCCAGCCCACGCCCCAAGCTCCCACGGCGGCGTCTTCCCAGTTGTCTTCCACAAAGCGAATATCGTGATCTTCGGGCTTGATGCCCAATGCCCGTAGGGACTCGATATAGGTGTCTTGGATGTTGTCGGGGGAAGGCTTGATCAACACCTGGTACTGAAAATAATGCTGATAGCGGTTGGGATTTTCGCCATAGCGGCCATCCGCCGGACGCCGACAGGGTTCAGCATAGGCCACCGCCCAGGGTTCTGGCCCCAGCGCTCGCAAAAAGGTGTGGGGACTTTTGGTGCCTGCGCCCTTTTCGGTGTCGTAGGGTTGCACAATCACGCAGCCCTGTTTGGCCCAAAAGTCGTTTAGTGTTGCAATGACAGACTGAAAATTCACGGTATTTCCCCTATCCAATGTTTCCCCTATCCAAAGGGAGCACGTCACGTCGCTCAGCGGCGCTAAGGCACTAGGGTCTTATTCTCCCCTAAATTTTGGCTCAGTTTTGGCTAAACTTTTGCTCCCAAACGGGCTTTCTCCAGCGGGTAATCCTCAAACCCCTCCACATGAGGAGAAAAGTTAACCTCAGTAGCTCGTAGCGATATCAGGCTCGGCAACCGACGGTGGTTGACGTGCCACCGATGGCAAATGTTATTGAGAAAACCTTAAGTCTTTTGTTGAATGGGGCCTCTGGGCGGCGGTGTCGGGGGCCAGAACGGCCATCGGTGCTAGGATCAGGCAAAAGAACGTACAAAGACGCTGCAACTAGCGAGAAGGACGAAGAAAGTCAATGCAAGAAATTGAAAAATCAATATCCTTTGATGGCCGGGACATTAAGCTGCGAGTCGGTCTGCTGGCTCCCCAGGCTGGGGGTGCGGTGCTGGTGCAGTCGGGGGAGACCGCCGTTTTGGTGACGGCCACCCGTGCCGCTGGCCGCGAAGGAATCGACTTTTTGCCCCTGTTGGTAGATTACGAAGAACGCCTCTACGCCGCCGGACGCATCCCCGGTGGCTTTTTGCGTCGGGAGGGTCGGCCCCCGGAACGGGCGACGCTGATCAGCCGTTTGATCGACCGCCCCATGCGGCCCCTGTTCCCCCACTGGCTGCGGGATGATATTCAAATTGTGGCCACCACCCTCTCTATGGACGAGCAGGTGCCCCCCGATGTGCTGGCGGCAACGGGCGCTTCCGTGGCGGTGCTGCTGGCCAAAATTCCCTTCAACGGCCCGATGGCAGCGGTGCGCGTGGGCCTAGTGGGCGACGATTTCGTCATTAACCCCACCTATAAAGAAGTGGAAAGTGGCGACCTGGATCTGGTCGTGGCGGGTTCTCCCGACGGTGTGATCATGGTGGAAGCCGGGGCCAACCAACTGCCCGAAGCCGACATGATCGAAGCCATTGACTTTGGCTACGAGGTGGTGCAAGACCTAATCCAGGCCCAACTCGACCTGATTAAGGAACTGGGTATCGAGATCGTCAAGGAAGTTGAACCGGAAACCGACCCCACGCTATCTACCTTCATCGAAGAAAAGACCAGCGCATCCATCAAAGAGGTGCTGAAGCAGTTCAGCCTCACCAAGCCGGAGCGGGACGAAAAGCTGGACGCCATCAAGGCCGAGCTCGTCACCACCATTGAGGCGCTTGAGGACGATCATCCCGTGAAGGTCGCCGTGGCTGCCAATGGCAAAGCCCTGGGCAACACCTACAAATCCGTCACCAAAAAGCTGATGCGTCAGCAAATTATTGACGAGAAGGTGCGGGTGGATGGCCGCAAGCTGGACGAAGTGCGTCCCATCTACTGCCAGGTGGGTCTGCTGCCGGAGCGCGTCCACGGTACGGGTCTGTTCCAGCGGGGGCTGACCCAGGTGATGTCCGTCGTTACCCTCGGCACCCCCGGTGACGCCCAGATGATGGACGACCTCCACCCCGAAGAGGAAAAACGCTACCTGCACCACTACAACTTCCCCCCCTACTCCGTGGGTGAGACTCGGCCCATGCGCTCCCCCGGTCGGCGGGAAATTGGCCACGGTGCCCTGGCCGAACGCGCCCTGGTGCCCGTGCTGCCCCCCCAAGAAGATTTCCCCTACGTGATCCGGGTCGTGTCTGAGGTGCTGTCCTCCAACGGGTCTACCTCCATGGGTTCGGTCTGCGGTTCCACCTTATCGCTGATGGATGCCGGGGTGCCCATCACCAAGCCCGTTAGCGGTGCGGCCATGGGGTTGATTAAGGAAGGCGACGAAGTGCGCATCCTCACCGACATTCAGGGCATCGAAGACTTCCTGGGCGACATGGACTTTAAGGTGGCGGGCACCGACAGCGGCATTACCGCCCTGCAAATGGATATGAAAATCACCGGACTGCCCATCAAGGTGATCGCCGAAGCCATCAACCAGGCCAAGCCCGCCCGTCTGCACATCCTGGAGAAAATGCTGGCCACCATCGACCAGCCCCGCACCACCATGTCGAAGTATGCGCCGCAGTTGATCACCTTCAAGATCGACCCCGAAATGATCGGGATGGTGATCGGCCCCGGCGGCAAGAAGATCAAGGCCATCACCGAGCAAACCGGAGCCAAGGTAGACATCAACGACGACGGCACCGTCACCGTGTCCTCCCTCTCTGGGGAAAAGGCGCGGCAGGCCAAGGCCATGATCGAAGCCATCGTCTTCAAGCCCTCCGCTGGCGACGTGTTTGTGGGCACGGTGATGCGGGTGATTCCCATCGGTGCCTTCGTCGAATTTATGCCCGGACAAGAGGGCATGATCCACATCTCCCAACTGGCGGACTACCGCGTCGCCAAGGTGGAAGATGAAGTCAACGTGGGCGACGAGGTGATCGTCAAAGTGCGCGAAATCGACGGTCGGGGCCGCGTCAACCTCACCCGTCTGAACATCCACCCCGACGAAGCGGCGGCGGCACGGGCGGCGGCGGCGGCTCGTTAGGCGGTTGCGACAGGAAAGGAGTTTAATCGGTGGGCACTGCCCACCCTACGGCTCTCTGTAAATCAGGACTGGGCTATGGCTGACCGACATCACCACGGTAGGGCAATAGCCCAGTTTTGTATTCTGGCAGGATTGATTGCCCTAATGACCGTCGCCTGCCAATGGCAGTTTTCCTGGGGAGAACCGCCCGTGCCCCTGCCCCCACCGCCCCAAGGCCCGCTGCGAGTGCTGTTTGTGGGCAACAGCCTCACCTACTTTAACAACGGCATTGACTACCACCTGCGCGGCCTCGCCCCCGACCTGCAAGCGGTCAGCGTCAGCCAGTCCGGCTATTCCTTCAAATATCACACCGAGGATGAGGCGACCCTCCAGGCCCTTCGCAACGAGCCATGGAACTACGTGATTCTGCAAGACCAAAGCCAGCTCCCGGTGATTAACCCCAGCTTTTCGGAATACTACGCCAAGGCCCTAGCCCAGGTGATTCGAGACAGCGGATCGGAACCCCTACTGATGATGACCTGGGAACGCCGCGACAGCCTCGACCAAGGCGTTAACACCCGCAACCTAGCCAACGCTTACAACGCCCTAGGGGAAACCCTCAACGCCCTCGTCATTCCCGTAGGCTTAGCCTTTGAACAGGCTTACCGTACCCGCCCCGACCTCGCCCTAGATGCCGATGATGCCCACCCGACAATTTACGGCACCTACCTAGCTACCTGTGTAATCTACGGTTTTCTGATGCATCAAAGCCCCGTCGGCTTGGTCTATCGCGATCCCGCCATTTCAGCGGAGGATGCCGCCTTTCTCCAAAACATCGCCTCTGACATCCTGGGTTTAGGGAATCGTTGAGGGATTATCCACAGGCCTGATGGCAGGATTGGGCCTCACAGGTTCCCTACCAATTGGGCTTTCAGGGATTTGATCTAGGGTTCCTTTCTTAGTAGGATGCAATGATGCGATTTCATAGACAAACCCTTTAATCCTGAGATACCGTGCGAAAAATTATTCTTGCTGGCAACTGGAAAATGTACAAAACCCAGGCGGAAACCCTGGAGTTTCTGAAGCAGTTTTTGGGGCAGCTCAACGAAACCCCTGAGGATCGCAGCATTGTGCTGTGTGCGCCCTTTACAGCCCTCAGCGCCCTGTCTAAGAGCCTGCACGGAGCCAGAATTAAGGTGGGTGCCCAGAATATCCACTGGGCCGAGGAAGGAGCCTATACCGGGGAAATTTCCGGGGATATGCTGCGGGAGCTGGGGGTGCGCTACGTGATCGTGGGCCACAGCGAACGCCGGCAATACTTTGGCGAAACCGACGAAACCGTCAACCTACGTCTGAAGCAAGCCCAAAAATGCGGCCTCATCCCCATCCTCTGCGTGGGCGAAACCAAGCAGCAGCGGGATGCCGGAGAAACCGAAGCGGTGATCGCCGCCCAGATTGAAAAAGATTTGGTGGATGTCGATCAAACCAACCTAGTGATCGCCTACGAACCCATTTGGGCCATCGGCACGGGCGACACCTGCGAAGCCGAAGAAGCCAACCGCGTCATCGGCGAAATTCGCAAACTCCTGACCAACCCCAACGTCACCATCCAGTACGGCGGTTCCGTCAAACCCAACAACGTGGATGAACTGATGGCCCAACCCGAAATCGACGGTGCCCTCGTCGGCGGGGCCAGCCTAGAACCCGACAGTTTCGCCCGCATCGCCAACTACCAACCCCTCGCCTAGGTCGTAGCTGCATCGCGAGCCTCTACGGGTGGTTTTCAAGGGAAGAAACCGGGCTGATGTGGCCGACAAAAAAGCCCCCGCTACATTCCCGATCCTACGGGGATGGGGCGGCGGGGGCAATGGATTGTGTTTGAGAAGGAACGTAACTGGGGAAGAAAATTAACCAAAACGGCCCTGAACGTAGTCGCGGGTGGCGTCTTCGCGGGGGTTGGAGAAGATTTTTTCGGTGTCGGCGTATTCCACCAGGTAGCCGACTTTGCCGCCAGATTCGGTGGCCTCGGCATTGAAGAAGGCGGTTTTGTCGGAGATTCGCAGGGCCTGCTGCATGTTGTGGGTGACGATGACGATGGTGTAATACTTCTCCAGTTCCCGCATCAGTTCCTCAATTTTGAGGGTGGAGATGGGGTCGAGGGCGGAGCAGGGTTCGTCCATCAAAATCACTTCCGGCTCGATGGCGATGGCGCGGGCGATGCAAAGGCGCTGCTGTTGGCCCCCGGAGAGGGAGAGACCGCTTTCCTTCATTTTGTCCTTCACTTCGTCCCAGAGAGCGGCGGACTTGAGGGAACGTTCCACCAGTTCGTCGTAGTCGCCCCGGTAGCCGTTGATGCGGGCGGCGAAGGCAATGTTTTCGTAGATGGATTTGGGGAAGGGGTTGGGCTTTTGGAACACCATGCCAATGCGGCGACGCACGTTCACCGGGTCAACGCCGGGGCCGTAGAGGTCGCTGCCGTGCATGGTGATTTTGCCATCCACCCGCGCCCCTGGGATCAGGTCGTTAGTGCGGTTGAAGCAGCGCAGCAGGGTGCTTTTGCCGCAGCCGGAGGGGCCAATGAAGGCGGTGATTTCGTTTTTGAAAATATCCAGGCTGACATCGCGCACGGCCAGGGAAGAGCCGTAGTACACGTTGACATTTTTGGCCCGCAGGGTGGCTTCTTCAATGAGGGCATCAGGCCCAGGCTGGCCCATAGTATCTGACATCATGGCGACCAATTCTCTACTGTTAGGAGTCGTGGATTGTTTCAGGGGTGGGAGCGGGGGTGTCAAGGGTCACCCAGGATGCCCCGCCGCTGACGATGACAGGGGAAGGGCCGGGGCAGGCGGCATGGGGGCGGGGTACGAAGCGGCTTCTACTATCCTAAACCGAGGACAGGACCGCTACCGACCTGGCCCCAACGGCCTTAGATTTGGCAACGGCCTTACTTTTGGAAACGGTTACGCAGGTAAATGGCCAAGGAGTTCATGATCAGCAAAATCACCATCAGCACAATGATGGCCCCAGCCGCCAGGTCGTGGAAGGCGGGCTGGGGACGAGAGACCCAGTTGAAAATTTGGATGGGCAGCACCGTAAAGGGGCTTTGCAACCCGCGCAGGGAGAGTTCCGGCAAGAAGGGAATGAAGGTTAATGCGCCGATGGTGATCAGCGGTGCGGTTTCGCCAATGGCGCGAGACAAAGCCAGAATTACCCCGGTGAGAATGCCAGGAAAGGCTAGGGGCAGAATGTGGGCGCGTACCACCTGCCAGCGAGTAGCCCCCAGGGCAAAGCCCGCCTGCCGCAGACTGTTGGGAATCGCCCGCAGGGATTCGCGGGTGGCGATGATCACAATGGGCAGCACCAGCAGGGACAGGGTCAGTGCCCCAGACAGAATCGTGCGGCCCTGGGTGATGGGGAACATAATCCGCACAAACACCTGAAGGCCCAGCAAGCCGTAGATAATCGAAGGTACCCCGGCTAGGTTGGAGATGTTGATCTCGATGACCTTGGCAAACCAGGTATCGGAGACAAATTCTTCTAGGAAAATGCCTGCCCCGACGCCAATGGGGAAGGTAAACAGGGCCACCAGCACCATCACCCAAATGGTGCCCACTAGGGCCGATACCAAGCCCGCTTCTGCGGGGCGGCGGGAGGGATAGCTGGTGAGGAAGTTCCAGTTGATGACGGGAATCCCGTCGATCAGAACGTCGATCAGCAGAATGGCCAGCACCGTTAGGGAGAAGATCACCGCCCCCAGGGAGAGATACTTGATGATCTGGTCAATCAGCTTGCGGCGGCTCAGGGCACTAAGGGCGGTTTCCTGGTCGATCTCCCAGCCCTTGTCCATTTTTGTTGGTTGAGGTGATAGTGACGTCATTCGTACGTCTCCCTAAATTTACGCACGTACCAGAAGCTGAAGATATTGAAGACGAGGGTGACAAAGAACAGCGTCATCCCCACCGCAAAGATGGATTTGTAGGCCAAGGACCCCGCTGGGGTGTCGCCCAGGCTGACCTGCACAATGTAGGCGGTCATGGTCATGATCGGCACGAAGGGGTTGAGGGTGAGGTTGGGGTTTTGCCCCGCCGCCAGGGACACGATCATCGTCTCCCCCACCGCCCGCGAAATCGCCAAAATCACCGAGGCCACAATCCCCGACAGGGCCGCTGGCAGCACTACCCCAAAGATGGTTTCCCGCTTGGTGAGGCCCAGGGCATAGGATCCATTACGCAGGGAATCCGGCACGGCGTAGATGGCGTCCTCACTGAGGGAGGCCACCAGCGGCGTGATGGAAATGCCCAGCACAATCCCGGCACTGAGCCCGTTGAACCCCGACAGACCCGGAATAAAAAGCTGTAAAAACGGCGTTACCAACAGCAGGGCAAAGTAGCCAAACACCACCGACGGCACCCCCGCCAGCACCTCTAGGGCAGGCTTGAGGACGCGCCGCAGCTTGGGCGAGGCATACTCACTCAAATAAATGGCCGACATCAGCCCCAGGGGTAGCGCCACGGTGATGGCAATAATCGAGGTGAGGAAGGTGGCGCTGAGCAGCACAAAAATGCCGAACTGCGGGTTGGAAAACAGCGGCGTCCATTGTCTATCGGTCAAAAAGCGCCAGACGGGGACTTCTTTAAAGAATTCAACGGCCTCAAACAGGAGAGAAAGCACAATGCCGATGGTGGTGGCCACCGAGACAAAGGCAAAGAGGCCGAACACGGCCACAATGGCCCGCTGGCTCCATTTGCTGAGGGCTCGGTTGGGTTGCCACAGGTCGGAGGGGCCTGTGGGCGGAAGGTTGGTAGTCATCGCGTCATCTCTTAGCGATAGGGAAAGGTAGAGACGGTTGGCTAGGCCAAAATAAAAGGGGTCAGCGATGTAGAACACTGACCCCTTGCTCAACTATTAAACGCTAGCCGTTTAGGTTGGCACTAGAGGTCGTCACGAAGGACAACGACTAGAGCAGATCCACGAGGCTCTTGCCCACAGCAGAGCCGCCCTCAAACACCGAACCAGTTACCGCATTGGCGGCCCGCTCTTGCACCTTGGCATTGATTTCTGCAGGCAGGGGTACGTAGCCCACTTCTTCAATGAGGGAGGCGTTGGCCATATCCAGGTAGAAGTCCACGAAGGCTTGAACAGCGGGGTTTTCCGCCAGGGAGGTGGTCTTCACGTAGATGAACTCAGGCCGAGAGAGGGGAGAGTAGCTACCGTCGGCAATGGTTTCGGGGCTGGGGGCCACACAGCCGCTGCCGCCATCGATTTCCACCAGTTTCAGACGGTCAGAGTTTTCCACATAGTAGGCAAAGCCAAAGAAGCCCAGGCCATTGGGATCGGTGGACACACCCTGCACGATCACGTTGTCGTCTTCGCTGGCGGTGTAGTCGCCCCGGCTTTCGCCGTCAGCGCCAATCGCTTCCATGAAGAAGTCGTAGGTGCCGGAGTCGGTACCAGGGCCAAACAGACCAAGGGGCTGATCGGGGAAGTCGGCTCGAATCTGATTCCAGTTGGTGACGGTACCCTGGGCAGCGGGCTCCCACATGGTTTTCAGTTCGTCGGTGGTGAGGCACTGGGCGAACTCGTTGTCGGGGTGCACCACCACAGAGAGGCCATCAAAGGAGATGGGCAGTTCGACGAACTCGATGCCAGCCGCCTTGCAGAGGTCGATTTCCTCTTGCTTGATGGGACGAGAGGCACCGCTGATGTCGGTTTCGTCCGCACAGAACTTCTTGAAGCCGCCGCCCGTACCGGACACGCCCACGGTCACAGCCACGCCGGGGTTGGCCTTACCAAATTCCTCAGCCATGGCCTCGGAGATGGGGAACACGGTACTAGAACCATCCACCAGCACCGTCCCGGTTAGATCGGAACCACCCGCCGCAGCGGTGCCGTCGGCAGGGGCTTCAGTGGTGGTTTGGGTGCCGCCACCGCAGGCCACGAGACCCAGCACACCCGCTAACAGCAGACTAGAACGACCGATAGAAAACAAACGATTGGACAACATAGCTTCCTCAGTTCCACCTAAAACACAACAGACTAGACAAATCTAAACTATTTCTAGTGATCAAAAGCAGACTTTAACACTTAATTAACCATGGCAATGGGTTTAAGAAAACCGCCGTGGCAATAGCCGCTTTTGCTCAGCCAATATAGCACCGATTGATGTTATTTTTAAGCCTCAACTTGGTTAAGGCAAGCTATCAAGGGATCGGGCAATTCGTGCGCAACTCTTTAAGAATCAGCTCATTCAAGCCCTCGATCCTGTCCTTGCCCAAATTGCGCTAACTCGGTGAACAGATCGATAACGCCTGCTTCTAAGCGGGCTATCAGCCCTTTCTAGAGTGCCAAAAAAAGCTTATCACCAGGCTTTTTGGAATCCCAAACTCAACCTCCATCAATTCAGCATCTATGGAAGGCGCATCTATACCGCTCAGCAGCACTCTAGTCCCACTTTTTCAACAAGAACCAGCTAAATAAACGGCCTAGGGAGAAACAGATTGATCCAAATATGTTCCGAACCTATCCATCAGCCTTTACACCAGGCCACATCAGATCACGCCATCCGATTGCTAAACCGGATTGTCAGACGATCCTCCCTTGATTGAGCCCCTAAAGGCTACAAGGCATACTAATTTCGTCGCCTTCTCTGTTTCAGCCCAAATCCTATCCCCCGTTTGTTAATAACTGTTTGAGCTATCGTTAACGAAGAATTTTCTTTGAATTAAGGAAAGGTTAAGGAGGGCGATGGTATGCCCATGGCCGTGACTCATTTGGGTCTAAACCTGGGTCAGCAAGCCCGCCAAGGCCCGTTCGATGACCTGCCGGAGCGCCATCGCTGCCCAATCGATATCTGCGGTAGTGGTGTGGCGGCCTAGGCTGAGCCGAATACCGCATTTGGCCGCTGCATCGCTGTAGCCCATGGCCGTGAGGATGGGGCTGGGGGTAAGGGTGCCACTATGACAGGCCGATCCCGCGCTAATGCCGATGCCCGCCATATTCATCTGACGTACTAGGGTTTTGCCGCTCACGTGCTCTCCATCGCCGCTAGTGAGACAAAAACTTGCGTGGTGGGGCAGGCGGTGATCTAAATCTCCCGTGGGCACCAAGCCGGGAACATCCGCCAGGGCGGCAAACAGGCGATCTCGTAGGGCCGTCAGCCGTTGACATTCCTGGGCCAGTTCTTGATGGGCCAAGGTTGCGGCTACGCCAAATCCAGCAATGTTAGGAAGTGCTTGGGTTCCCGACCGCAGTTTGTATTCCTGGCCCCCACCCCCCAGAAGTGGCTGCAACGATACCCCAGGTCGCACGTAAAGCGCTCCAACCCCCTGGGGGCCATAGATCTTGTGGCTGGAAAGGGACAGCAAATCAACGGGCAAGGTTTGCACGTCCAGGGGCAGGCGTCCGGCCACCTGAACGGCATCGGTGTGGAAAATGGCCCCGTGGTCACGGGCGATTTGGCCCAGTTGGGCGATGGGTTGTAGGGTGCCCACCTCGCTTTGGCCATAGATAATCGACACCAGCACCGTGTTGCTACGCAGGGCACGACGCAGCACCTCAGGATGCACCCGCCCCCGGCTATCCACAGACAAGCGGGTAACCTGCCAGCCCTGGGTTTCGAGAAATTCAGCGGGCTTGGCGATGGCGGAATGCTCCACCGAGGAAATGATCAAGTGTTGGGGCTGATCGAAGGTGTGGGCGACGCCCAACAGAGCCAGGTTATCGGCCTCAGTGCCGCCAGCGGTAAAAATCATTGAATCTAAGCTGGCGTTGATGAGGTCCGCCACCTGGGATCGGGCCTGTTCTAGGACGGTAGCGGAGCGATTGCCCCACTGGTGCAGGCTGGAGGGATTCCCCCACTGTTCCGTCATCACCGACTGCATGGTAGCCATCACCTCCGGGCGTGGCGGCGTGGTGGCACTATAGTCCAAGTAAATTTGCATCGCCCCATTCTCTCCCGCATCGGCCTCCTCTGGGGATCCTCCCCATCCCCTATCCTAGCAGGGCACTAGGGTCGCCCTCTCGATTCTGAAGTAAGCGGTGGATAAGCCGTAGCCCCGATGGTGACTAGGAAGACGGCAACGCAAGGTAGAACACAATGTAAATTTTCGTACCACTCCATGCCATAGTCGTTGACAGGGGGCATACTTTGGCATCCCTGTCGAAGGTGCGTTTTCTCAGGCTGTGGATGCTGGACATCCTAGGCTTCGCTGGGCTCCGTTATCCCAATCACAGGGACAGGAAGTGTGATCGACTGATCGGCCACCGTAACGACCTGGGGCATCCCCGTTTGCTGGGTTTGAGCCAACCCCTGGGCCATCTCCGCCACTCGGTCGCTTCCCGTTTGCTGTAGCGCCACCCACCAAGCCCAACCCACATCCACTAAATCGGCCACGGCGACGCCGCCATAGCTGGGTTCAAAGGGGCGCAGACGGTTCACCCCCTCGCCTAACAAAATGGTGGCCCCCCGCCAATTCAAGTTGGCTAAATGGTACAGGCCCACCGCGATTTGTAGAATACCCTGATAAAACGGTTTGTCGGTGGGATCCGCCTCCATCCACAGGGCTTCTAGCACATCGTGGCAGTCGTAATATTCCCCCTGGTTAAACAGGGCGATACCAGCGGCTAAGGAAACCTCGGGACAGGGTTCGGCAGGGGGATCTGAGGTGATGAAATCCGGCATAGCTACGAGGGAACTCTGGCATGGACAAGGGAACTGGCACAGGGCGCTAGTTTCATCCTAAGACAGAGGTGATATTCTCCATTCTGAGTGTGTGTGATGAGGAAACGATTATGGTAAGTTCTCCGGTTCGGCCCACGGGAAGCACTTCCGTTGGGCAGCGAGAGCGTTCCCAAGACTTTGCTGGAGCCTTGGTGGGTTTGCAACTGCCTAGCACCCCCCTGTTTGGTACCGATGGCATTCGCGGCAAGGCGGGGGATTTACTGACGGCTCCCCTGGCGATGGAGGTGGGCTATTGGGCGGGGCAGGTGCTCCGTAGCCAAGGGAAGGCCCACGGCCCTATCATCGTCGGCCAAGACTCCCGCAACTCTGGACACATGCTAGCCACGGCCCTCTCCGCAGGGCTCACCTCGGCGGGGCTGGATGTGTGGCATCTGGGTCTGTGTCCCACCCCCACGGTGGCCTACCTAGCCGAATCCTGCGATGCCATCGGCGGCATCATGGTTTCCGCCAGCCACAACCCCCCGGAGGACAACGGCATCAAATTCTTTGGCGGCGATGGCACCAAGCTCAGCGGCACCCTACAAGCCACCATTGAAGCGGCCCTGCGCGGCCACACCGAAGGGCTGAACCTAGAACCCAGTCCCGGTTGGGGGCAGTGCTACTATCGGCCCGAACTGGTGAACCGCTACATTAGTTTCCTGCAAGAGCCGCTGCTGCCCAATCTGGATCTGCGCGGCATGAAGGTGGTGCTGGATCTGGCCTGGGGTTCTGCCACCCGCTTAGCCGATCAAGTCTTCCAAGCCACCGGGGCCGAGGTAGTGATTCTTCATGGCAGTCCCAACGGCAACCAAATTAACGTCCACTGCGGCTCCACCCACCTAGAGCCGATCAAAGCCGCCGTGAAAGCCCACGGGGCCGACCTGGGCTTTGCCTTCGATGGCGATGCCGACCGGGTGATGGCCATCGACGCCGAGGGTCGCGTGGTAGATGGTGACTATATCCTGTACCTCTGGGGGCAGCACCTCCAGGCCCAAAACCGCCTGCCGGACAACACCATCATTTCCACGGTAATGGCCAACCTGGGCTTTGAGCGGGCCTGGGAAAAGTTGGGCGGTACCCTGGTGCGAACCAAGGTGGGCGACCAGTACGTCCATGCCGAAATGGTGAACCGAGGGGCCAAGCTGGGCGGCGAACAATCCGGCCACATCCTCTGCCACCACTACAGCCTCACGGGCGACGGCATCCTCACCGCCCTGCACCTGGCCTCCCTGGTGCAGCATCTGGGCGGTTCCCTCTCCGCCTTGATTGACCAAAGCTTCCAGACCTATCCCCAGCGGCTGCAAAACGTCCGCGTTACCGACCGGGAGCGGCGCATGAACTGGCAAGACTGCGACCCCGTGCAGCGGGCCATCGCCGAGGCCGAAGCCGCCATGGGCACCGAAGGCCGTATCCTTGTGCGTCCCTCCGGCACCGAACCTGTGATTCGCGTCATGGTGGAAGCCATCCAGCAAGACCTGGTGGATCACTGGACGGATTACATTTCTGGCACCGTCTCTCGTCACCTCGCCATCTAGGCCACGACCTCAATCAACCCCCTATTCAGCCGCTATCCCAGGGCTCTTCAAGCGCCCTAGGATAGCGACCCAGGGACGACTTCTTCGCGTTTCCCGAACTGGGATCAAGGTTAACCTCAGTTCAGGTTAAGCTCAGCGGCCCGATGCCCTGAAAGCCCACCCTGATGGGAAGCATGCTACACCTCGGTACGGGAAGGATGGGGTTGTGACAAGATAGGGGAGTAGTTGTCGATGGCGTGGACGACCCGTGCAAATTACGTTTTTGGGGACGAGTTCTGGGGTGCCCACCCGATCCCGCAATGTGTCGAGTGTGGCACTGCGGTTGCCCCAGCGGGCGGAGGTGTGGCTGTTTGACTGTGGCGAGGGCACCCAGCACCAGTTTTTGCGCAGCGAGTTCAAATCCAGCCAAATTCGCCGCATTTTCGTCACCCACATGCACGGCGATCATATTTTTGGCCTGATGGGGCTTTTGGCCAGTTGTGGGCTGGCGGGCAATCGGCAGCAGCGGATTGATATCTATGGCCCCAAGCCCCTGAACGACTATCTCCAAGCCTGTCGCCGCTATTCCCAAACCCATTTCACCCTGCCGATTAAAGTCTATGCCGTGGAGCCCGGTCTGGTGTTTGAGGATGAGGAGTTTCGGGTGGTTTGCGACCGCCTAGAGCACCGAGTGCCCGCCTATGGCTATCGGGTGGAGGAACGGGATCGTCCGGGGCGGTTTGATGTAGAACGGGCCAAGGCGTTGGGGATTCCCTCTGGGCCAGTCTACGGTCAGCTCAAACAGGGCAAGCGAGTCACCCTTGATGACGGTCGGGTCATTAACGGGGCCGACCTTTGCGGGCCAGACCTGGTGGGGCGAAAGCTGGTCTACTGCACCGACACCATTTACTGCGACCGGGCGGTGGATCTAGCCCAGGGGGCAGATGTGTTGATCCACGAAGCCACCTTTGCCCACCAGGACGCCGATTTAGCCTACCAACGACTCCACTCCACCTCCACCATGGCAGCCCAGGTGGCCCTTGGAGCCCAGGTGCAGCAGTTGATTATGACCCACTTCAGCCCCCGCTATGCTCCGGGCAACAGCATCCAACTCTCGGATTTGTTGGCGGAAGCCAGGGCGATTTTCCCCAACACCCTCATGGCCCACGACTTTTTAATTCACGACATCTTGCGCCAGGAGGAAAAAACGTTGGTGTCCTCCGCTTCGTAGGGGCAGCGGGTCAACAGGGGTGGTTGTTCCGCCACCTGTTCTAGGCGCTCCTGAAGGTCGCTGAGGTGTTGTTCCTCATCCACCGCAGGGCGGGGCATGGGCACCTCCGTGTTGGGCCAAGTGTGGAGATCGTGGCAGGGGCAGGGGCAGGTATTGAGGCCCAAAATGGGAATGGCGACGGGCATCTCGCAGCGGGCACAGGCGGCAATTTCCCAGGCAGGCGTGAGCATGGTGGCAATGCTTTGGGTGGTGCCCTGGAGGTAGCAACCCTGGCCACTGGTTACCATAATTTGATGCCAGCAGTTCTCAAAGGATTGGCTATAGCCGCCCTTGTAGTAGATCGGCGACGGCAGGCATTCCCCCCGATCCTCCGCCAGCACCACGGGCTTGCCCAACTGAAACCAGTGGGCCAAAAATTCCCTCACTTGCTCCTGGGTAGCCATAATCCTCCTGTGTAGTGCGCCCCAGGTCATCCAGTCAGACGCTATGGTTGCACTTCGATCCTAACGGTTTTATCCCCCACCCCAGGGCCGAGCCGTCGATTCTTTGGGAAGTTTCTAGATTTACACCCATTCCCCAAGGACTCAGCCCCGACCTTCATTCTGACGAGGGGAGGCGCTTCAAAACCTTGAATCCTCAGTATTATCAGGGAGGCATTGCCCATCCCCGAACGCCTGAGCATGGACATTTTGAATTTGCTCACCCGACTATTGCTGTGGCTAGCCATTGGCTACGGCCTGTGGTGGGCTGTGAAGAAACTCATCCCGGAGAAGTTTCTCACCTGGTTGGGCGGGGCCATTATTTTAGTGCTGGTGGCGGCGGCATTTCTGGACCCCAACGACCGCACCGTGGGCACCTTTTGGCAGATGATTGCCCTGCCGCTCACGCCCTTGGGGGCCACGATTACCATGCTGGTATTGTCCCTCGCCAAGGGGCTGAAGAAAGTGGAGGGCAAGCTGGTGGTGGCTGCCCTAGCGGTGCTGTGGGTGAGCAGTACGCCCCTGGTGGCGCGGGGGCTATCGGTGCAGGCGGAGGAGTCGGTGCAGCGGGCCTACAATAACCAGCGGATGCTCTGTAGCAGCAATTTTTGTGCCGTGGCCGATGCCCTGCCTGTGCAGTTGGCGAGGGCCATGGTGATTGTGGGCGAAAATGCCGACGCCTTCCGGGTTACCAATACCTTGCCCAGCCAGGGCGATTCCGATGTGCCCCTAGACCCGATCTTGGTGTCGCGCCTGAACAGTGCCGCTGATGTCTATGGACGGGTGGCGGTGGCTAATCCCCTAGTGACCGTGACCGCCGGGGCTAGGGATACCAACAGCGACCTTGGCCAGCAGTTGAACCAGGCGATCCGGCAGCGGTTGATCAATCGCGGCATTCCCGATGCCAGCATTCGCGTCATCAACAGCGGTATGGATATTCGCGGCACCGTGGAAGACCAAAAAAGCTTTTTGGCCGACCAACAGATCTTTATCCCCCTAGCGCGGGGCGAACGCCGCAGCGAAAGCGACAACCGCACCGCTAGCCGGGTGGTGTTGGTCACCCCAGCCCTGACGATGCGCCGAGCCGCCCTCGCCTTTGAAAATGACGGTCTGCAAGTGGTCGCTTGGCCCACGGAGCTCTATGGCGTCCCCCGCAGCGATGCCGACGGCACCCTAGCCCGCTTTGCCGATCTGGTACCTAATGTGGGTGCGTTGCGCGTCACCACCCGCTACTGGGAGGAACTCCTGTCCTCCCTGTACTACTATCTGCGCGGCTGGTTGCCCCCCTTCAGTATGCGGTGGGACGACGTGGTGGAAACCCTAGACTAGCCCTCGACAGACTAGCCCTCGACCTGGTAGGCGGCGGGGCCATGGATGAACTCGGAAAGGTCGGACACCACGCCATCGCTAGAGGCTAGGGGAGCAACGGGCCGGATCGACACGGGTTCTTCAATGGGGGCTGGGGCCATCATGTCGCTGGGTAAAAAGATGCGAGCGCTGACCGCCAGCATGGCCACGGCGAAGATCAGCACAATCAGCAGGGGCGCGATGTAGGACCGAAAGAACGACATAGGGTTAACGGGTGAGAGGAATGTGTGAAGGAATGTAACCGCTGTTCTCATCTTATACGGAAATCCCGGCGGAAACCTCAATGGAAAGCCAGGGCCATGATCGACCTAACCCACGGAGGACAGCATTTCGGGGTTGGCGGGTTGATCGCCCTGCTGTCGGGTCACCTCTAGGTAGACATGCTCTAGCTTAACGGGGTGGCGGGCGATGGATTCTAGGGGCACACCATCAAAACGGGCGATCAGTTCCTTGAGATCGGGCTGATCGGGAACCCAAAAGGCCAGTTCGCCGCCGTAGTAGCGGTGGGCATAGCCCAATTGTTGGCCTCGCCGAATGGCGCTGTCGGGGTCGGGGGTGTCGAGGGTGACAATTTCGTGGGCCGGAATGGTCTGGCGCAGGGTCTCTAGACTGCCCTCGGCCACAATCCGCCCCTGGCGCAGGATGCCAATGCGTTGGCACAGCCGTTCCACTTCGTCGAATAGGTGGCTGGTGAGCAGCACCGTCACCCCCATCTCCTTCAGTTGTCGAATCAGTTGCCAGACCTCCTGGCGGGCCTCAATGTCTAGCCCAGTGGTGGGTTCGTCTAAAATCACCAGTTGGGGCTTGTGGAGCATGGCGGCGGCGAGGCTGAGGCGGCGCTGCATTCCGCCACTGAGCCGTTCCACGGGGGTTTGACGCTTGTCCAGCAAGTTCACGGCCTCTAGGCAAACCTCAATGCGTCGTTGGCATTCCTGGCGAGACAGACCGTAGAGCCGCCCCAAAAAGGCCAGATTATCCCGACAGGAGAGGCTGGTGTAGAGCAGATTGCTCTGGGGCACAATGCCGATCTGGCGCTTGGTGCGGGCGTTGGCGGGTTGGCCATTCAGGTACACGGCCCCGGCATCGGCCTTCAGCAGCCCGCAGATGATGTTGATGGTGGTGGTTTTTCCAGCCCCGTTTGGCCCCAGCAGGCCGTAGACCTCCCCCGGCTCCAAGGCCAAGCTCAACTGTTGTAGGACGGGCTTCGAGCCATAGGATTTACAGAGGTTGTCTAGGGTCAACATAGGAAGCGGTTTCAGCGATAGGAGGCAGGGAGAGGGTTAGGGGATCGGCCCTTGGGCCTAGCGGTTGGGCAACCGTGGTTTGGGCAACCGTGGTGGTTAGACCCCAGTGTGGTTAGCTATGCTCAAGATGGGAGACCCAGAAAAGCCCTTGTATCTTATCAGTGAGACTCCTATGGCTGGTGATCGGGAATTGGTTTTAGCCGTCAATCAGGCGTTCTACCGCTGTTTTGAGAAAAAAGACCTAGAAGCAATGGAGGCGGTTTGGTCGAAGGGCATGGGCTGTCTCTGCATCCATCCAGGCCGCGATGCCCTTAAGGGTTGGGAGGAAATTCGCGACGCCTGGGCCAGGATTTTCTCCAATACCAGCTATCTGGAAATTGACACCGACATTTTAACCGTGGAGGTGAGTGGCGACCTCGCCTACGTGGTGCTGGTGGAAAATGTGCTGCAAATTGGCCAAGGCCGACGGCTTCAGGCCCGATCCATGGCTACCAACGGCTTTGAACGCATGGCCGGACGCTGGTATATGACCCACCACCACGGCAGTCCAGTGGTGGATTAGGAGGTCTAAATCGGTTTGGAGGTGAGCACGAGCCGCAGTTTGGCGTGGATCAGGTTGAGGCGGGCCATGCCCAGTTCCACGTTGCCCTCCACCACCACCCCCGTATCCAGCAGGCGATCCAGCAGTTCTAAAATGGTAGGACTTTGGGAGATTTCCCCCGGATAGTAATGGCCCGCCTTGGGCAACAGGGTGCCGATTTCCCCCAGATCGATATTGAGATCCGCCGGATCGACCTCAAAAATGTCGCAGAGACGCACCACCTGTTCCTCCAGCTTGGTTAGGCTTTCCGAGGCTCGGTCGAGGTCGTCATCGCTGAGGTCGCCCCCCTCCATGCGGCGAATCACCTGGGCTTCCATCAGTTGGCGCACCAGTTCAATCACCGTCAGCAACAGCGGCGCTAACCCCGCATCTGGCTTGGACGGGGGCTGGAGGGCAATTTCGGTGAAAGGGGTAGGGTCAAGGGAATCGGCAGTCATAGCCCCAGTGTACGCGATGCCCAGAATACTCCATCAGACGTTAGCCGATCCCGTTTCAAACACCCTCTGAGGCCGCTAGGGCTTGTCTGAGCTGGCCCTGGTGGGCGGTAAGATGGGCTTGGGCGGTATCGGCATCCAGTTGGCTCAAGTGCATCATCAGGGCGAGTTTCACCTGTTGTCCACTGCGGTCGAGTAATTCGGCGGCGGCGGTGCGATCTAGGTCGGTGAGGTCGCAGAGAATCCGCAGGGCACGATCCCGGAGTTTGCTGTTGGTGACGGCCACGTCCACCATGCGGTTGCCGTAGACCTTACCCAATCGCACCATAGCCCCGGTAGAGAGAATATTCAGCGCCATTTTGGTGACGGTACCTGCCTTGAGCCGGGTAGACCCCGCCAGCAGTTCTGGCCCCACCAGCAGACGAATGTCGATATCGGCCTCAACGGGGGCTTGGTCGGCGGGCACACAGGCGATGAAAACCGTCTTGGCCCCTCGCTGACGGGCGGCATGGAGGGCACCTTTAACGTAGGGCGTGGTGCCTCCGGCGGTGATGCCCACCACCACATCCAGGGCGTTGACCCGACGATCCGCCATGGCTGCTTCACCATCTTTAAAAATATCTTCTAGCCCTTCAGAACTCCTCACCAACGCCGCAGGGCCACCCGCCAAAATGCCCTGCACCAAGTCCGGCGGGGTGCAAAACGTGGGCGGACATTCCGCCGCATCCAACACCCCCAGCCGACCACTGGTGCCTGCGCCAATGTAGTACAGCTTGCCCCCCTGGCCTAGGGCGGTGGAAATCATCTCAATGGCCTGGGCTAGGGGTTCGCGGGCCGCTGCAATGGCCGCCACGGTACGCTGATCCTCCTGGTTAAACAAGTCCACCAGTTCCAAAGGGCTGAGTTGATCCAACTGGGCACTGAGGGGGTTGGCCTGCTCGGTGAGCAAATGCCCCCGGTCGGCGGGGTGGTTAGCGGCGGAAGCGGGGATAGACATCGGGCCAAGGGCTAGGAAAGACCGTAGGAGTACCGTTATGAGTCTAAAACGTTAGGGGGCGGATTCAACGGCGGGATGATTACCATGGGCTTAGACCGATTCGCCTACCCCAGCCTTGCCCATCCCCTGAATTACCTTTGAATTACCTTCGTCTGCGCCTTTATATTACCCTTCGCATCAGCGCCCACCGGATCTGGATGGCCGTCAAAACTCGCCCCCGCTGGTCGGATTGGGGATTAGCGGCGTTGCTGCTGTTGGCCTTTAGCCTGATCGTTTTGCCCCTTGGCCTGGAGAGCCACTGGCTCACTCCCCATGTTGCCCTGCCTTGGCCCCAAGGGCTGCGGTTAGCGGCGCGGGTTTTGGTGCTGCCAGCCCTCACAGAGGAAGTCTTTTGGCGGGTGCTGATGCTGCCCCACAAAACGGAAATTCTCACCCCCAAAAAGCGCTGGCTGGTGGGTCTGCCGATGCTGGGTCTGTTTGTGCTGATGCATGTGTTTAGCAGCCTCACCCTCTATCCCCAGGGGTTTCCCACCTTTGTTGACCCAATTTTTCTCCTCTCTGCCACCCTGCTGGGGCTAATCTGCACCATGGCCTACTGGGCTTCCGGGTCGGGCTGGGTGCCCGTGGCTATGCATTGGCTGGTGGTGTTTGTGTGGCTGATGTTTTTGGGCGGCTACGATCAATTGGGTCTGAGCCTCTCGCCGTAACCGCCGGTAGGGTGAAATGTCGATGAAATAAGGCTGGATAACCCCGACGGGAGAGGTATTATCTGCCAAAAGCGCTGGATAATACCCTCCACCACTAGGCTTAACCCCCAAATCTGCCGGATAATTTTCTCTGCAAGTTCATGAAGTAGTTTCAAGCAGCATTCACCGATGCAACTAAACGATGTTCACGGTCAGCAGCAAATTCTAAGCAGGCCCTAAGAGGACATTAGAAAAGCTGAAGCATGTCCTAAGTTATACCGATGAGGTCAGTCAGCCTCAGCCGTCAAAAATCCCGTAGATTTACATCGATATAGCGACCAATCGTACCTGAGGCAACCCTTTTAAAACGCCCTCTCATGTCAGTTTCCGTTAATTCTAGAAAGTCGTCGATGATCTCATCGTTAGACATGCCAGTTGCTAGCCAACCCAAGACATCGTAGACCGTAATCCGCATCCGGCGAATGTAGGGTTTACCACCACACTGATAAAGTTAACGTCCACCGTAATACATCCCACAACGGTATCAAGATGAATTAAAGATTGAGATTATCAAGGTTGTGGGTGAGAATTGGGAGTCCTAAAAGGTGTTGGGGGGCGATTGTCGAAAGGCTCTGGTTTTCCGAACCGTGGTATAAAAGTTGACTGTGGGAGTGCGTTTGGCTTTACCGTCTCGCAGAGAATCGCCCCCAGAGCAAAACGTTTGGTACTGCAAGGTTTTGGAACAGTGCTCAGAGTCCCAAGATATTTTTTGTTTTCAGCGAAATTTGAGTAAAATGACAATGTTAGTTTGAGGGAGAGGTGCCGATATTGGGGTGGCGATCGCCCCGCCCCCCAATATCGCAGGGCGATCGCCTCGGCTGACTGCCAAATGTGCGATCGGGTCT
>JBBAWV010000067.1:0-24855 GCA_040396995.1 Nodosilinea sp.
CCTCACGGGTTGTAGAACCTTACACAATTATCACACGAACTCAGGGAGAGCCGTTTTAGGCCCTAGGGATAGAGGTAGCTTAGGATGTTAGGAGAATTAATCCTAGTGCTTTTCCAGGGCGCTATGAGTCTAGAAAACGACAATTGGCTTGGTGACTGAGAAGACTTAAAAAGAAAAACGCCCACAGGGCTGAACCTAGGGCGTGTGCGTTCTTGATTTTTGATTTAAGTCTCACAGCTCTGGTACCTGAATGTGATCCGTCGGTTTCGCGTAAACCCGATCAATCATTTGAGCGGAGTTGCCTACCCACTTAGCAATTTGGATGCTTGAAATATCCGCCTCTCGGCAAAGGCTACAGAATGTATGCCGGGTTTGATAAGGATTGCGGTACTCAATTTCTGGCAAAGAAGCCATCACCTTAGCCCAGGCGCGGTTTGTAAAGTTGTGCCAATCGATAAATTTAAACTCCCGGCTAGGAAACACCAACGCTTCAGGATCAGCCGAAGAGGGCTTGATCGACTCCAGTAGTTCGGTCAATTGGGCATTAACCGGGAACCGCCTCAACTTCTGAGTTTTGAGCCCTTCCTTAAGCACCAGCCTCCTCCCGTCATAAATCACCGCTTGCCTGAAGGTGATGACTTTGGATCCAATATGCTTCCATTGAAGAGCAATCGCTTCTGATGGGCGACACCCAGTAAAAAACAAGAATTCCATCAGAGGGGCGTAGTAGCCGTAATACCGATTTGCTTTGAAGGCCGCAATAATCTGATCCCTCTCGTCGCGGGTAAAGGGGTTAATCTCTTCCTCCTCTGTCCCAGCCTTCTTAACCTTGACATCAGCAGACATGCCATCAAACGGGTTTGAGTCAATGATATCTGACCGCTTTGCCCACCGGCAGCAGGCCCCCAGGTGCATTAAAACCCGTTTAGCAGAGTCAGCAGGCACATGAGTAGTAAACCAGTCAAACACGGCTTGAGAGTCAGCCAGATGCTTGTGGGGACATCTTTCCAGATGGTTGGTTACCCACCCGTACATCCGAATCGTGGCAGGAGACTTGCCAGTCTTCCTAGCATCTACATACTGCTGCCATAGCTCATTTAGCTTGGGTGTAGTTTTGGGTGTAATATCCGGTGATGCCACGCTCATGGCCGACTGAGGCTTGTACTTTGCCAGAGTTTGGTCAAAGTTGCCGGAAAGAATGTCTAGCTCGATCTCCCTAGCCTTCATCTCAGCTAGTTTTCGCCCCTCTGGGCTGTCAGGCAGCCCGATAGAAACGTAATGCCGTTCGCCAGCATGTCGGAATCGGAGCTGCAACCGGCCATTAGAAGTGATTACCGCAACAGTGCCTTTAGAAGCTTTGCCGGTGGGGGTTTTAGAGTACACGGGGGAACCTCGTCAGTACGTTTGAATTGCACCCAATTTACACCCAATTTACACCCAATTTACACCCAAACAGCCCCAAAAATATCTATCCTGGGCGTCAATTTAGTATGTACGCCCTCAGTGGCCGAAGGCGAACAGGCAACAAAAAACCCCTGAAAGCCTTATGCGTCAGGGGTTTTGGGAGAAAGCTGGTGACAAGACTCGAACTTGCGACCGGCTGATTACAAATCAGCTGCTCTACCAACTGAGCTACACCAGCAAAAGCACTCTTCAGTATAGCGGGTCTAGCGGTGCTTTGGGCAGGGGTAGGGTGCCAGGGCAGGTCGGGTTGGAAAGGGGGGCCGCGCCCAGCGGGGGAAGTGGCACAGGTTTTGGCCTAAATCCTTGTGCCAGTGATGAAACTTTAGTTAAGGGACGGCCCAATCCTCCGGGTTTTTACAGGCATCAGCGAAACTTTTGGATATTGGGTTGCATTCCTTCCATGGCGAGTTTGGGGTGGATTGCTTGGTTTAGACAATCCACGTCGGCTGGTCTTGGACAAGGTTAACTATCTTCTCTTCACCTCCCTGCCGTGATCGCTGCTATTTCGTTGAACTCACAGACGTTTTTAGGGCACAATCGGGCCGTCTACCAGGAATTGCGGGCGGCGCTACAGCTTCAGTTACGCCGACAGTTGCTGATTGCGGTCTGCGATGATAGCGGGTTGCAGAGGCAGTTGGCCCAGCAGCTAGAGGCTGACCTCAGTCCTTACTTAGCTACTGGACCGCGCCAATCCCAGGGGCGAGGCAATCTATCGCCCCTGGTAACCCTACGGTTGGATAGCCACCACCCCGACCTTGTGCGGGAGGTTTTGCTGTGGTTGAAGCAGCAGCGACAGATGGGGGGGAATCCGGGGATGATTCCGGCCCTTCAAATTGTGGGGGTGGAAACCCTGACGCAGCAGTCGCCCACGGTTCAAAATCGCTTTTTGGCCTCGCTGATTCGGGTGGATGCCCTGCTAACCCAGTTGGATTGTCGGTTGTTGGTGTGGATTCCTCGGCCCTGGCTGGGTAAAATTCAGCAGGTGGTGCCGGGGTTCTGGCGATCTCGTAATGGGCTGTACGAATTTGAGGGAGAACCCACCAACGCCCCTCCGCCCTCTCGTCCCGATTCCTTCCAACCAGAGGCATTTACCCCAATAGGTTGGGGGCCGGATTCCGATGCCACTGCGATTCAGCCTTGGCCCCTGACCCAGGATCAGACTCAGGATCACCCCTGGGTACCTCTGCCCTGGGCTGAGAGCCCTGGGGAGGACGGGTTAGAGGCGAGACCTGCTGCCCCAGGGGGCTCCGATGGCTCTGCCGCAGCGAAACCCGCCCTCACCCTACCTGCGTCCCTAGCGTCCCACGAGGCCATTTGTCACCTAGACAGCTATATTCAACGGCTGCACCAGCAGCAGGCGGGGCCGCTTACCCTGGGGCGAGCCCATTTGGCCCTGGGGCAACTCTGCCGGGAGCACATTGCGCCGGGGGCGGCGGGGGTGCCCGTGTTGGACTTTACCCTAGAGGTCTATCGGCGGGCGGTGAATGGCCTGCTGGAGGGAGAAAACGACTGGTGCGATGCCCTCAATGATATGGCCAGCCTATACTGGATGCGGGCACAGCTAGAGACCCAACCGGAAGCAATGGAGTCCTGGCTTCAGCGCAGTGTTGCCGCCTATCAGCAGGCCATTGAGGAGCAAAGCAGTGCCGCCCCGGCCACCCTGGGTCGTCTCCATAGCAACCTGGGCAGTGTGTATGGGCTGTTGGCCAACCTCGGCGACCCCAAAACCCATTTGGGGCGGGCCGTAGACGCCTATACCCAGGCACTGCACTACACCCCAGCTACCGTTGACTCCCTAGACTATGCCAATAACCAAAATAGCCTAGGGGCCATCCATTGGCGGCTGTCTCAGCTAGATCGCCCCCAGTACCACCTGCACCGAGCCATTGTGGCCTACCAGGAAGCCCTGCGCTACCGGATTCCCCAGGCAGAACCCCAGGAATATGCCATGCTGCAAAACAACCTGGGCATTGCCTTCTGGAGCCTAGCCCAGCACGAACGATCTATTCCTTGGCTGGAGCAGGCCATTGATGCCTACCAAACGGCCCTGGTCTACCGCACCCTTGCCACCACCCCAGCGGGCTGCGCTGCCACCCAAAACAACCTGGGCACCGCCTACTGGGACTTGGCCCAACAGCAAACCTACCAGCCCGATGAACGTCTGCTGAGTCTCCGTCAGGCGGTAGAAGCCTACGAAGCCGCTCTCGATGCTGTAGATCAAGCCCTCCAGCAATCGCCCACCGTGGCCCCAGGGTTTGACCTATGGGCCACCTGTCACAGTGCAGGCATTGTCCACGACCAGTTGGCCCTGGCCCTACCCACCGACCAGCAGACCCAACGGCAACACCACCTCAACGCGGCCCTCAACCACTACCTAACGGCCTATCAGGGCTGGCGCGATCAGCCGGAACAACTGGATGTACTGGCCGAAGCCCTAGTCTACTCCGTGCGCTTACACTTCGAGGTTTTAGGACTGACGGGGCAACAAATCGTCCTCTCGAAGCTGCCACCGGAACTGCTGGGCCGGGTGCTCCCCCAAATGTAGATCTCCCAAAGGTAAATCCTCCACAGGTATTGCGACAGCCAGGGGCAGACCCTATGCAGGGCGATTCCGGTTTCCATGCAGAACCTGCATCCTAGCCCCCTACGGAATCGATAAATTTGTTAGATCAGAACAGGGATGAGTCACGCTTGATTTCGTGGGTCTTTCCATCGTGTATACCCTCTCATCGAGGAGTTTCTCCCATGTCCTCCACCACACACACCACCAGTTCGGCCACCTCCTCAGCGGCCCACAACGCCCTCCACAACCGTGAAGACTTTACCCTGTGGGCGGAGGCCGTTCGTCAACAAATGCTCGACGCCCTGCAAAAACGCCAAAAAAACTAAGCCCACCCTCTCCCGCCCTTTTTCCTCAGCTTGGTCTGGGGATCCCCTTTCAAGGCTCTGGCCTCGCACCCAAAAAGGGTCGCCACGAAAAAGGGTCGCCAATAAGATAAGGCCGTTTGAGTTATCCAACACCCAAACGGCCCTAGCTAGCATTTGCTGATTTTTACCCGTGAGACCAACCAGGGGGCGAGGAAAGCGCCTGGGGATGGTCGGTGTTGTTGATTTCCTGGGAAGAGCGTTCGAGCATCGTGGCGCGACGCTGTTGTTGCTGTTGGCGGGTGCGGGCCACTAGGCGACGGGCGGCATCGTGGGTGAAATTCATGGGAGCCTCTTAAAACTGTGTTCAAAGTTACAGAATAATCTCATTCTAATGGCATTTTTTCGACATTGGGTTAGAGTACTCCATGAAAATAACTATCAAGGGGCTGGCCATCAGCCTAGACCATGCTCTGGGGCTTGGGTTAGGATGGAATGCGGGCAAAGCTTGGATAACGGTATCCTGTGGCCCTACCTGCCCTGTTAAAACGCCGCCATGAAAGAGTTTTTTGAGAACGTTTTCCGCTATCCGCGCTACCTAATCTCCTTCTCTTTGGGGATTCTCTACAATGCGGCGCAGCCCTTGGTGCCCCTGCTCCAGCGTCCGACCACGGCGGTGGCATTGGTTGGAGCGGTGGTGGCGGGGTTTCTGTTCCTCACCTTCACCCTGCGGGCCATGCTGGGGCTGGGTGCTGCCTAGGGTTTAGCCATCGTAGCGCAGGCATCCTGGCTGACATGGTACGGCTAAGATACAGCGAAGATTTAGGATGGGGCAACCAGAGGACACCGTGAGCACCAGAGTGGCTGTTTTACCTTGAGTTTTGTCCGTCAGGGTAGGCACCGCCGAGAAAATTGTTTAGCACGTTGGAGTACGGGACGATGGCGAATAGTCGTCGAGTGGAGCGGGTGGCGTCGTTGATTAAGCGCGAAGTTAGCCACATGCTGATGGGCGATATTAAGGACGACCGGGTGGGGGCTGGCATGGTCAGCGTCACCGATGTGGACGTGTCTGGGGATTTGCAGCACGCCAAGGTGTTTGTCAGCATCTACGGCACCGAGGAAGCCCGCGCCGAAACCATGGAAGGGCTGAAAGCGGCCACGGGCTTTGTCCGGAGCGAACTGGGCCAACGCATCCGGCTACGGCGCACCCCAGAAATCCTGTTCAAAGAAGATACCTCCATGGAGCGGGGCACACGGGTGTTATCCCTCATCAACCAGCTCAGCCAGGAGCGGGAGGAAAAGGGCATGGATGACGCCTGGTTTGAGGCGGGGGAAGAGGGGGACGATCTCGACGAAGATTTCCTCGATCAAGACGCCATTCCCAGTACCGAGGACGATGAGGACGATCCGGCGTGACCCGCATGGCTCCCAGTGCAATCATGCCCTCCCCCGATGCGCTTTCCCTAGCGGAACAGGTGGCGCAGATGGTGGTGGTGCGTACCTCTGGCCATTTGTTTGATCACGAAATTCGCTACCCCGCCTGGGAAGCCGACCGAGCTACCTTGCACCACTACATCGCCGACCTGGGCGTGGGCGGGGTGATTTTGCTTGGGGGCAGTGCCGCTGAGGTGGGCCTCAAAACCCAGGAGTTGCAAACCCTGGCCCAAGTTCCCCTGCTGATGGCGGCGGACATTGAAGAGGGCGTAGGGCAGCGGTTTAGCGGGGCCACTTGGTTTCCCCCCCCCATGGCCCTGGCGGAAATCGCCAAACGCGACCTGTCCCAGGCCGAAGCCTACGCCGAAGCGATGGGGGCTGTCACCGCCGAAGAAGCCCTGGCCATTGGCCTCAACTGGGTGCTGGCCCCGGTGGCCGATGTGAACAACAATCCCGAAAACCCCGTCATCAATGTGCGGGCCTTTGGCGATACGCCGGAGATCGTCGCCGCCCTCACGACGGCCTTCGTGCGCGGTGCCCAGCGTCAGGGTGCCCTCACCACCGCCAAACACTTTCCGGGCCACGGCGATACGGCGGTGGATTCCCATCTGGAACTGCCCATTCTGCCCCACGATTGGGAACGGCTTCAGCGGGTGGAACTGCCGCCTTTTCAATCATTGATAGACGCTGGAGTGGATACGGTGATGACCGCCCACCTCACGATTCCGGCCCTGGATCGGCAGTATCCCGCCACCCTGTCTGACCGCATGTTGACTGGCCTGCTACGAGAGCAAATGGGCTTTGACGGGCTGATTGTCACCGATGCCCTAATTATGGGAGCCATCACCCGCACCTACGGCCCCTACGAAGCGGCGGTGCTGGCGGTGGAAGCTGGAGCGGATATCTTGCTGATGCCCAAGGATCCTGAGGGCTGTATTAAGGCTGTCGTAGAAGCCGTGACAACGGGGCGCATTGCCCCAGAGCGCATTGCCGATTCCGTAGAACGCCTGTGGCGAGCCAAGCAGCGGGTGGCCTCCAGGCTTTCGGTGCCGCCGGAATCCTGCCACGCTTGGGAGCACGTTCCGCCCCCGCCGATTTACCTCGATCCCTTTCTGCGGCCAGAATCCCAGCACCTCGTCACCGACATCCTCACGGCATCCACGACTGTAGTGGGTCAGGTGCCGCCCTGCGACCCTCAGCATCCCGGTGACAACCTGATCTTGGTGGATAGCGTGGTGGATTGTCCGTTTTTGAACCGCACCGCCCCCACCATTAGCCTGCCTGCTCAAGCCAACTATCAGCTTCAACTCGTCGATCACCAGGGTTGCCAACGCTGGCCCCAGGACAACATCCTACGTCCGACGTTGATGCAAATCTTTTTGCGGGGCAATCCCTTCCGGGGTTCGGCGGCGGTGTCTCCCCTCGTGCAAGCTTGGCTTGAGGCGCTCCTGGCGACTAACCACCTGCGAGGCATCGTGGTCTACGGCAGTCCCTACGCCCTGGATTACTTACAAACTCAATACCTTGGCGCACCCTCCCGCACCGTTATGGCATCCGCCGAAGCACCCAATCTCTCCCATCGAAACCTTCCCTATGGCTTTAGCTATGGCCAAATGGCGGCGGCTCAGCATCACCTACTAACGGCCCTCGGTCTGGGCACCATCACCACCGAACGCCCCACCCAGACCGTCGCTTTTACAGATTAGCCGCTGCTCGGAGAGGCTCTCACCCCCACCATCATCAGGATGAACTGGCAGCATAGTTGATCTGAAACGTTGCCCATTGCTGATGATCCAGGGCGTAAACGTCTCCCGCACTGCGGCCTTCGGGTAGGGCGGCATTGCTGTGGAGGTCTTGCAGCAGGGCTTGGGCGAAGTTGAGGGGTTGCTCAATCCGTTGCAGGTCGGCTTGCGCGGAGGCCATGGAACCGTCGGCGGTTAGCACTTCCAGGCTGTGGGCAAAGGGTTGAGTGCTCAGAATAATGTGAGTCTCGACCCGCACTGTAGACCCCAGAATGCCCCAGCCGCTAGGGTTATTGGGCACCAGCAGGGTTTGCCGGGGGGGCAGGGGCGGATTGGTGAGCGGAGTCTCTTCGGCGTTTCCACTAGCTTCGGGGGCCACCACCAGGGCCGAGCAATCTCCTTGGCCGTTGAAGCGAATCACCAACGCATAAAGGGGGACATCGCTGTGGTTAGTGATGCGGTACTGAAACCGGGTATCCCGCGATAGGTCGAGGGTGGTGGGGCCATTGCCAGCATCCGTGAGGCCGGGATGGGTGAGGCGGCTGGCCTCGGTTTGTTGACGCAGCAGCACGATGGGTTTGGGTTGCACGGTTTCAACGGCCACTAGGATGGCAAGGCCAGAGGCGAAGCGGTTTTGGGTAAGGCGCACTAACTTGAGGGCCAGCAGGGATCGCAGGGTGGGCGTCAGGCGGGTGAGGGCGGTTTTGACGGCCTCGTCCTTGGTCAGCATGGTGCCCGGTACCAGGGTGCGGTTGGGGGCAAACAGGCCATAGCTGCTTTCCGTTGGCCGATCCGCTGGGGTTGGACGGTCGCTTTCGGCGGCACGCCCCACTGGCCCTAGGGGCAGGCGTCCGAACAGACAATCGACGCTGCGTTCGCCAGCGGCCAGCACGGATACAAAGGGCAACCCTGCCAGGGCGCTGGTAGCGTCCACCCGCTCCACCCGCTTCAGTTGGCTATCGAGGGCCATGGCGAGGGTAAGGTTGTTGGGCAGCACGCGCACTTGCTCGTAGAGTGGCTGGGCTTCGGTGGGTAGGGCAACCTCGGCCATAACGGGTTTGGCGACGCCATGCAGACCCGTGCGCGACTCTAACCGCAGTTCTAAAACGGGGGCTGGGGTGGAGGCGTCACCAGAAGCGGAGGCATCCGCAAAATCCGTGGCGGAAGGGTCGGGAATGGCAAATCGAGATCCGGGCTGGAGGTGGTACAGCAGTTCCGGCGATAGCCCCCCTAACCAAAGGTCTAGGCTGCGTTGGTCGGATGCGATCTGAGCGATGCCGACGGCGTTGGGTTGTTCTGGGGGCAGGCTGTAGGGCATGGTGACGGCCTTGGGAGCCAGCACGTTCCCCAGGGCAGGCACCTGATCGGGGCCAGTCCAGCGCTGGAGCCGATCCCCCGTCCGCTGGATGAGCAGCTTAGGATTCGGATCAGCCCCGGCTTCCCACAGACGTTGGGTGAGGGCATAGGTGAACAATCCGGCACTAAAGCCATCCCATGGCCCTTCTAGCACCAGATTTCCGGGGGTGTTCGCTCTCAAGAGCAGCCCTGGCCATGGGGTTTCTCCTTCCCTGGCCCCCTCCACCGTGCCCAAAAAGGGTTCTGGCAGGTTGCCCATGGGTACCGTAGGGCGGGATCGCACCTTCAGATTGCCCCAGCGCAGATAGCCTGTGTCCTGGCTTCCGGCGTCGATCACGGTCGTCAAATTTGGGGTGGCGACCCGTCGCAGAATCGCCGCAATTTCCACCTCTAACAGGTCATTCAAGGCGGGCTGATCCTCGCTGGGTAGGCGACCGTCCACGGGTACCCAGGCTCGATAGGTGCGGTTGGGGTTGCCGTCCCATCGCACTTGGCTGCCGTAGCCGCTGAAATGCAGCAGCACCAAGTCATCGGCCTGGGCCTGCTGAACAAGGTGCTGGTCTAGGGCGGCCAAAATACCCTGGCGGGTAGCCGCTGAATTGGTAAGGGTGAGAATATCCTGGGGCGCAAAGCCAAATCGATGGATCAACAACTGCCGCTGCATCTCCACATCGGTTAAGCAACCTTTGAGGGCGATATCCTGACCGGGTGTTGGGCTGATGCTCCGATCTGGATATTGGTTAATGCCGATCAGGAGCGCGAACCGACGACGGGCGGGTTTGCCGAGAGCCTGGGCATACTGGGTGGGCCAAAATAGGCTGCTACCCCCTAGGCCCAACACCCCCAGCGTCAGACTGGCCCCCTGCAAAAACGTCCGTCGATTCAGTGTCACGGAATGGCTTGCCCCAGCAATGGTTTGCCCTAGGTAGAGGATACCTTAGCCGACCGCTTCAGGGACTCGCATAACGCGAGCCAGTTCTGCCGCCACTTCGGGGCGGGAGAATTCTGGCGGGGGCAGTTCTCCCCGGCGCAGCATTTCCCGTACCTTAGTACCCGACAGGTGAATGCGCTCCTCCTTGGTGCTGGGGCTGGTTTTAGACGTGGCCATGCCGCCAGTGCGGGTGCAGTAGAAGGCGTGCTCAAACTTCATCGGCACAATGCCCAGTTCGGCGGGGTCAAACTCGTCGAAGATGTACTGGGCGTCGTAGGTGCCGTAGTAGTCGCCCACCCCGGCATGGTCGCGCCCCACGATGAAGTGGGTGCAGCCGTAGTTTTTGCGAATCAGGGCATGGAAAATGGCTTCCCTAGGGCCAGCGTAGCGCATGGCGGAGGGGTTAATGGCCAAAATCACCCGATCCTGGGGGAAGTAATGCTCCACCATAATTTCGTAGCAGCGCATCCGCACATCGGCGGGGATGTCGTCGGACTTGGTGGCCCCGACTAGGGGATGCAAAAACAGCCCGTCCACGGTTTCTAGGGCGCACTTTTGAATGTACTCGTGGGCGCGGTGGATGGGGTTGCGGGTTTGGAAGCCCACCACGGTTTTCCAGCCTTTTTCCCGGAACATCGCACGGGAGGCGGCGGGGTCAATTTGATACGTGGGGAACAGGGGGTGAGGATCCCGCTGCATCAGCCAGATCGGGCCAGCCAGGTTCACCGCGCCCTGCTCGTAGACCACCTTCACGCCGGGGTGCTTGTCCTCGTCGGTGCGGTAGACGTTGATGGCCTCGCGGGTTTTGTCGTAGGTGTATTTTTCTTCTAGTTCCAGCACGCCCACAAACCGCCCGGTGGGGTCATCTAGCCGCACCAGGAAACCTTCCTTCAGGGGAGCCGCCACCGCTTCGCTGACGGACAGGGTGACGGGCACCGCCCAGGGCAACCCATTGGCCAACCGCATATCCGTGACGACGGGATCGTAATCGGCCTTTTTCATAAAGCCGTCTAGGGGGCTAAAGCCGCCAATGGCAATCATCACCAGGTCGGAAAAGGCCCGCTCATCTAGGGTGACGCGGGGCAGGGTATGGGCCTGCTCCAAAAAATGGGCTTCCTTTTCGGGGGAAACCAGGCGATTGATTAGCGTGCCACCGTGGGGGGCAATACCATCCTTATGCATCGTCATGGGGATACCGTTTTTCCTACACTGGGCGACATGATCCGCGAAGTCAGACCCAGGCAGCCGCAACTCTCGCAGGAGGCCATTCGCTGATGCCGCCAAGGGTGTGGAACACAAAATGGCTGTACTGACTCGCTTACTCCATGAAATTACATCTTGGCACCGATGTCATCTTCAACCGAAATCTTTATTGAACTGTATTGAATTTCAATCTGAATTCATCCTAGGTTTATCTTGAAGTTTCAGGAAGGGCGTCAAAGCAAGCAACATTCGGCCACCCCATAGAAGGTTGCCTCGTGTGCCGATACCTGGGGCAAATCAGCCGAATTTTGGGTTATCCGTCGTCACGGTTTTGCCGACGGCTGTGGTCATAGATAAAGGATTCCACCAGGGCCACGTCTTCGGTGCTGCCGATGATCAGCGGGGTACGCTGGTGCAATTCCGTAGGTACGACATCCAGGATGGGTTGAATTCCGGTACTGGCGCGGCCTCCAGCTTGTTCAATTAGCATGGCGAGGGGGGCGCTTTCGTAGAGCAGCCGCAGCTTGCCCTCCGGTTTTTTGGCGGTGCCGGGGTAGAGGAACACACCACCCTGGAGCAAAATCCGGTGAAAATCCGCCACCAGCGCCCCACTGTAGCGGGCCGAATAGCCCTCGTGACGATGGACATAGCGGGCGAAGTCGCGGATGGCGTCGTCCCACTGCCAGAAGTTGCCTTCGTTGACGCTGTAGGTGGGGCCGTGGCTGGGAACCCTAATATTCTCTGCGGCGAGGATAAATTCCCCTAGACTGGGGTCGAGGGTAAAGGCATGAACGCCCTGGCCGAGGGTGTAGACCAGCATGGTGCTGGGGCCATAGAGAATGTAGCCCGCTGCGAGTTGCTGATGGCCATTCTGTAACAGATCCCCAGCAGATTGATCGAGATCGTCCCCGGTTTGGCGACGGATAGAAAAGATGGAGCCAATGTTCAAATCGATGTCGATGTTGGAGGAGCCATCGATGGGGTCGTAGAGCAGGGTGTAGCGGCCAATGGGGCAGTTTTCGGGGATGTAGTAGGGGTGCTCCATTTCCTCCGAGGCCAGCCGACAGACCAACCCGCTTTGTTTGAACACCGAAATAAAGACGTTGTTGGCGTAGACATCCATCTTTTTGACGGCCTCGCCCTGCACGTTGGTTTCCCCGGTAAAGCCTAAGACCGATTCCATCAGCCCCGCCCGACTGAGGTGACGGGCGATCAGCTTTCCAGCCAAGGCAATGCGGTTCATCAGCGCACTCAGATCCTGGGCGTCGGGGCTGAAGCTTTGCAACTGCTCTAGGACGTGGCGGGACAGGGTTTTGCAATCCCGATCCACCGCAAAGGCCGTCTCGGTGGGTTGATAGTCCGTCATGTCCGTCATGGAGATACCTTGGTAAGTCGAAAACAGGGCCGAAAGGGGAGATCGGTTCGTGAGCCCAACTTCTCTTCCCTAGCCTTTCCCCATGGTAGGAAGCCCCAGGCCCAACTATCCTCAACCTTTAGACTGGCTTCACAAGTTGGATGGTTCCTTGCCCGTCCCCAGCCGCCTCGCCTAATCCTACGCAAGAGCATCAGGAGTCCAGAGGAGGCCACACCGCCCATGCACCAACGGGGCGAATTGTGGATGGGCGTCCTGCTGGGTGGGCACACCCCTTAGTCACCGTTGATCAGGGCCGAATTCTTGCACCATGGCTTGCATTTCGTCGGTGTTGACGGGGTAGCGGTTGGCATCTGTCCAGGTCACCACTTGGTAATAGTGCTCCCCCATTTCAACGGTGGTATGGAGGTAGGCCACGGCTTGCCCCCGCACATCGGCCTGAAGGGTGTATTGCACCACCGGATAGTTGCTAATTTGGCTCACCTGCGTGCGCGCTTCCGGGCTGGTAACTCGGTCAAAGCTGAGTCGCATCAGTTGTAGGTATTGAATGGCCTGTTGTTCCAGCATTCCGGGGGGAACGTTCGCCTTGCTCTCTCCTAGCACAATTAAAAAGATCCCCTGCCCTGGGTGATAGGCTTGCAGGTCGGAACTGGGGTGGAGGGAAGGAAAGGGGGCGGGTTGCCAGCCTCGCCGCAGGCCCAAACTAGCGGGGACGTTGCGGCTAACGAGTCGATTTCCTCGCACCGAACGGCTGACGTACTGATTGCCTGCTTCCGTATCGGCATCGGGGGATGACCCGGCTAGCCCCAGGGTTTGACACCCCGACAGCAGCATCCCTAGTCCTAGGCCTAGGCCAATCCACCCCGCCCGCCACCTTGCCCTCACCATCGCGCCTGTCCTCCCCGACCCACGTTATCTCAAGGCCCGTACTCAAGGCCCATGTCGTTTTAAGGGTATAGCAACCCTCGGCCCTTGCACCACGGCGGCTGAATTGACAGCATCCTCCCCTATGCTGAAGGGGTATGATGGTATGTCCCGTCCCTTTATTTAACGACCTAAACCCATGCTGCGAGCCGGAATTGTGGGCCTGCCCAACGTTGGAAAATCGACCCTCTTCAATGCCGTGGTTGCCAACGCCAAGGCCCAAGCCGCCAACTTTCCCTTCTGCACCATCGAGCCCAATGTGGGAGTGGTGGCGGTGCCCGATCCTCGGCTTCAGGTGCTGGCCGATCTGTCCAGTTCCGACGACATTGTGCCTGCACGGGTAGAGTTTGTGGACATTGCTGGCTTGGTCAAAGGGGCCAGCCAGGGGGAAGGCCTGGGCAACCAGTTCCTCGCCAACATCCGCGAGGTGGACGCCATTGTCCATGTGGTGCGCTGCTTCGAGGACGACGACATCATCCATGTGTCCGGTTCCGTAGACCCGGTGCGCGACATGGAGGTGATTAACCTAGAACTGGCCTTGGCGGATTTGGCCCAATTGGAACGCCGCGTTGACCGAGTTCGCAAACTGGCCCGCGCCGACAAGGAAGCCCAGGCGGAACTGGCCATTTTAGAAAAAATTCTGCCCGTCCTCAACGAAGGCAAAACCGCCCGCCAGGTGGAGCTCGACGAAGAGGCCGAGGCCATCATTAAACCCCTGGGCCTGCTGACGCGCAAGCCCGTCATCTACGCCACCAACGTTTCCGAAGACGACCTCGCTAGCGGCAACGCCTGGGTGGAACAGGTGCGCGAAGTCGCCGCCCAGGAGGGAGCGCAAGTGGTGGTGATTTCCGCCCAGGTGGAATCGGAACTGATCGACCTCAACGACGAAGAACGGCGAGATTTCCTCGATGCCCTGGGCGTCACCGAGGGGGGATTGATGACCCTGATTCGCGCCACCTACGAACTGCTGGGCCTGCGGACGTACTTCACCACTGGCCCCAAGGAAACCCGCGCCTGGACGATCAAAGCCGGAATGCTGGCCCCCCAGGCCGCCGGCGTCATCCACACCGACTTCGAGCGGGGCTTCATTCGGGCCGAAACCGTCGCCTATCAAGACCTGGTAGATAACGGATCCATGACCGCCGCCAAGGAAAAGGGCTTGGTGCGCAGCGAGGGTAAGGAATACGTGGTGCAGGAGGGCGATGTGATGCTGTTCCGATTTAACGTATGATGGCCGTCCCTGGGGTCGGCCTTCCCCAGGAACGGAGCGCCGATGGCATCCCTGGGGTACATGGAGACCACCCTTTACGGTTAGGCTGATAGGATCCTCCCTTCATTCCACCGAGCTCACCCTATGGGACAGCGCTTTCGTTTTGCCATCGTCAGCGACCCCCACGTCGCGCTCCCCAAAACCATCCCCGACCATCCCCGCCGCTTTCATTTGGTTGAGGTCAGTATTCCGGGGTTAGCGCAAATCTTTGCCCATCTGGAAACCCTGGACTTAGACTTTTTGCTGCTGCCAGGAGATCTGACCCAGCACGGGGAGTGGGAGAACCACGATTGGCTGATTCAGCGGCTGAAGCAGCTTCCCTTTCCGGCCTACGTGGTTCCCGGCAACCACGATATTATTGCCCGCGACGCCAGCGACCAGGCCATTGGCTTGGCGGATTTTCCCCACCTCTACCAAGGCTTTGGCTACGATGGCCCCGCCCCCTACTACCACCAGGAAATTCTCCCCGGCATCCATGTGATTGGCCTCAACTCCAATGCCTTTGATGGGGCAGGGCGGCAATTGGGGGTGGGCTATGTGGACGATGAACAACTGGCCTGGTTGGCGGATCTGCTGCCCCGTTTGCAAGGCGACTTGGTGTTGGTGATGCTGCACCACAACGTCTTGGAACACCTGTGGGGGCAGGCCCAAAGCCCCCTGGGCCAGCGCTATATGGTGCATAATCGGCAGGCGTTGATCCAGCCCTTAGCAACCGCCCAGGTGCCGCTGCTGTTCACGGGGCACCTCCATGTGCAAAATATTGCCCGCTGGGGGGCTCTCTGCGAGATATTGACGGGTTCCCTGGTCAGCTATCCCCACCCCTACCGGGTGCTGGAGGGGGAATGGGAACGGGGCCAATCCCTACGGCTGGCGGTGGCATCCCATCGGCTCCTGGCGGTCAACCCCTGGGACGATCTGCAAACCATGTCCTACCAATGGATGTGCGACCGGGCCGGGATATTCATGGCCAAGTTTCTGGCGGCTCCGCCGATTAACCTCTCCCAGGCCGAAGCCGAAGCCCTGGCTCCCAGCCTCAGCCACTTTTGGCCCACCATTGCCAACGGCGATCCCCAGTTTGACTTTTCCCACCTGCCCCCAACGGTGCGGCCCATCCTAGAGCGATTCAATGCCGTGGATGCCCAGGGCCAGCCCGAAGCCATTGACAACACCACGACCCTTTTTTGGCCCTAGAGGTAGCCGAATTTCTGGGTATTTAGCCTGATCGCCCATTGAAGAGTTAGGTTTCCCTATAATCTCTAGTCCTAGCCCAGCAATATTACCGTTATCTAGACCTCAATCTCCAATTCCCTCAGTAATGCCCCAAGGCTACGGCAAACCGTGAACTCCGTAGAAACCCTAACAACCTTAAATAAAATGTGATCGATAAGACGATCTGATCCCTTGTACGTCAAGATAAGAGTAGCCATAGCTACCCCAAACAATGGGCGGCGTTCTTTCCTTAAATTAAGGTTAAAGAATAGCGGATCAGGGCGTGGTTATCTCCTCGGAATGGGCACACAAAGAGAGAGATGAGTGGTTAACCTTGCCTCTGTCTAAGGGCAAGGTTTGTCTGAAATCGTCATTTTTTCTGTGTTCCCGTTTTGTTCCTAAGGTGATGTGGTGGCTGGTGAGAACACATGGACGGATAGCCCCAGTGTAAATCTACTGGGGTTCTCAACCGAGGCTATGGTGAGCCCTGCGGAAACCATGGATGCCCTGCGGGCACAGGTGATGGCTTTAAACCGGGCTAACCAATCCCTGCGGGAGCAACTGGTGGCCGAGCAAGCCACGGTGCGGCGCTGGCAAATGGCCCTAGAGAGTACTGGGGACGGCCTATGGGACTGGAACCCGATCACCAACGAGGTTTTTTTCTCGGCCCAGTGGAAAATGATGCTGGGCTACGACGATCACGAGATCAGCAACCGCCTGGAGGAATGGGACAGCCGGGTGCATCCCTACGATAAGGCCCAGTGCTATGCCGACCTAGAAGCCCACCTGCGCGGGGAAACCTCGATTTACCAAAACGAACACCGAATGCGCTGCAAGGACGGCAGCTATAAATGGATTTTGGATCGGGGCCAAGTAATTGAATGGAGTGCCGATGGCAAACCCCAGCGGTTGATTGGCACCCACACCGACATCAGTGAGCGCAAGCGGGAGGAAATGCAGCGGCAGCAGATGGAGATTATTCTGCGCCAAAGCGAGGCTACCAACCAGGCGATTCTGTCGGCCATGCCGGATTTACTACTGCGGGTGGGGCGTGATGGCACTTGCTTTATGGTGTTGCCGCCCAAGGATGAGACCTCCAGCAGTTTTTTGCCGCTTCAGCGCCACCTCTCGGAGGTGCTGCCCGTCGATATTCTGCACTACCAGCTTCAACGCATTGACCAAGCCCTAGCCACGGGCCAACTTCAGGTGTGGGAACAGCAGGTGCCCAAGCATGGCAAAACCTACTACGAAGAAGTGCGGCTGGTGCCCTGTAGCGATGAAGAATGCCTGGTGATTGTGCGGGACATCACCGAGCGCAAACAGACGGAACTGGCCCTCAAAACCAAAATCGACGAGCTGGATCGGTTCTTTTCGGTGTCCCTCGATCTGCTCTGTATTGCCGACACCGAAGGCTACTTTCGCCGCCTCAACTGCGCCTGGGAAAAGATCCTGGGCTATCCCCTAGAGGAGCTAGAGGGCCAGCCATTTATGAACTACGTCCATCCCGACGATGTGGAAGCCACCACCGCCACGCTGGCCACCCTAACCGATCAGCAGGAAATCCTCAACTTTGTCAATCGCTACCGCTGCCGAGATGGTTCCTACCGCTGGATTGAGTGGCGATCCGTCCCGGTGGGTACGGTGGTCTATGCGGCGGCGCGAGATATTACCCATCGACGACAGTCCGAGCTGGATCTCAAATCCACCAAGGAACAGCTCGAACTTGTCCTCCAGGCTTCCTCCGAGGGCTTTTCGGACTGGAATTTGCTCACCAACGAAATCTACTTTTCCCCCCGCTGGAAGGCCATCCTAGGCTACGAAGACCACGAACTCGAAAACTCTCTGGCCATGTGGGAATCGGTGGTGTTTGAGGCAGATCGTCAACTCTCCCATCATCTGACCCAGGACTACAACGCAGGACGCACCGATCACTTTTCCCTCGTGCAGCGCTACCGCCACAAAAACGGGTCAACGGTGCATATGCTGACCCGCCTGCTCCATGTGGTGGATGATGAAGGGCGGGTAGTGCGGATGGTGGGCAGTCACCTGGATGTGACCTCCACGGTGGAAATGCAGGCGGCGCTGCAAACCTCAGAAATGCAGTTGAGTGGCGTCTTAAACAGTTCCCTCGATGGCATCATGGCCTTTCGGTCGGTGCGCGAGGATGACCTGGTCATCGACTTTGAATGGCTGCTGTGCAATCCCACCGCCGCCAAGCTCCTAGACCAGGATCCCCAAGCCCTCCTGGGGCGACGGTTGTTGGATATTCGTCCCCATCGCCATGTCGATACCCTCTTTGCCCTCTGTCAGCAGGTGGTCAGCACAAAACAGCCCGCCCAGCAGTCTGTTCACTATCGCCATCAAGACCAAGACTTTTGGCTGGAGGTCACTGCCGTCGTGCTGGGGGACGGCTTGGCGGTCACCTGTCGAGATATCACCCCCCTGAAGCGGTCGGAGTTGGCCCTGCATCAATCGAACCAAAAATTGCAGGACAACGTAGAGGATCTACAACAGCGCCAGGAGGAAATGCTGCGCCTGGGGGAAATGAACGAGTTCATCCAGTCCTGCCTCACGGTGCAGGAGGCCTACGGGGCCATGGCCACCCTGGTGGCTCCGATGTTCCCCGACTGCTGCGGTAGCCTTTTCATCATCAATGCCTCCCGCAACTACGCCGAGATGGTCGCCACCTGGGGCCGACATCTCACCTCCATGACCGAATTTCATCCCCAAGACTGTTGGGCCTTACGACGGGGCCGGAGCCACCTGGTAGACCCTGGACAGGCGGGATTGCGCTGCCATCACAGCCATGCCCCCGCCACCGCCATCACCCTCTGTCTCCCCATGCAGGCCCAAGGAGAAATCCTGGGCTTGTTTTACCTCTGTGCTGAGACCCCGGCTCACTTCCCGGAGGCCAAGCGGCAACTGGCCCGCACCGTGGCTGAGCAGCTATCCTTAGCTATTGCCAACCTGCACCTGCGCGAAACCCTCCAGCACCAAAGCATTCGCGATCCGCTGACGGGGCTGTTTAACCGCCGCTACCTAGAGGAAGCCCTGCATCAGGAAATCCAGCGGGCTCAGCGCCACAACCATCCCATCGGGGTGATTATGTTGGACATCGACTACTTCAAGACCGTCAACGATACCTACGGCCACGATGCCGGGGATCTGGCCCTCCAGGCCGTGGGCAAAATTCTGCGGGAACGGGTGCGCGGGTCGGACATTGCCTGTCGCTATGGGGGCGAGGAAATGACTTTGATTTTGCCCGAATCTACCCTGGCGGTTACGGAGATGCGGGCCGAGGCCATTCGTCTCGAAATTGAACGCCTGCGGGTAGAGTACCAGGGCATCACGCTGCAACCCTTCACGACCTCCCTAGGGGTAGCCTGCTTTCCCAATCATGGGGCCACGACCAGTGCCCTGATTAAAGCCGCCGATGCCGCCCTCTACCAAGCCAAAAGCAAGGGCCGCAACCGAGTGGAGGTTGCCCCCAACTAGATCCCAATATGCTCCCTAACGCTAGCGGTTCTCTAATGGATAGTGATGAGGTAAACCGATGAACCTACGACCAAGGGGCTTAACCCCCTTGCCTGTGTTGCAACTGACTGAAATCCGCTATACATGTCTTGGCTAATACCTTGACCGTGCCTGTGGGCAAACTGTCCTAGCCTTCTGGAATAACGACCCTTGGCCGGGGTTATCCTGACCCTAGGGCAATAACGCTGTAAACCAAAACCAACCACCAACCACCCATCCACTCAACCCCACCGCTATGGCATACACCGTCTTCACACGATTGGCCTCGGGCTCCCTCGTTCTGGGCACGTTGCTGGGCGTTTTACCCGACATGGCCCCCGGTTCCGGTGTTCGCAGCCTTGGTCCCCAGGCCGCCCTGGCTCAGTCCACCCTGGATGAAGCCACCACAGTTCGCATTTACGACCGTGTCAGTCCGGCGGTGGTGGCCATCCAAACTCGCGATGGCGGTGGCAGCGGCAGCATTGTCGATGCCAGCGGGCTAATTCTCACCAATGCCCATGTCGTCGGTCGAGAACAGGTGGTGACGGTGCGCCTCGCCGATGGCCGTAGCTTTCAAGGAGATGTGGTGGGCTATGGCGAAAATCGGCTGGATTTGGCCGCCGTGCGCCTGCGGGGCAACCCCGGCAACCTGCCGACCGTCACCATTGCGCCCCCCAACTCGGTGCGGGTGGGCCAAAGTGCCCTAGCCATTGGTAGCCCCTTTGGCCTCCAGGGCACCCTTACCGTGGGCATCATCAGCCGCATCGACACCGAGCGCAACCTAATTCAAACCGACGCCGCCATCAACCCCGGCAATTCCGGCGGGCCACTGCTCAACCGGGAAGGCCAACTGATCGGCGTCAATACTTCAATCTTTACCACGGGGCAATCTGGGGGCAACGTGGGCATTGGCTTTGCGATTCCCACCGATGCCGTCCAGCAATTTCTGGCTTCGGTGCGGTCTGGGCAGGCCAGTACCACCGCCCAGGGCGGACGCACCGACCAGGAACCCACGGCCATTGCCGTGAATGGGGATTCTATCCAAGGCCAGCTTGACGACCGCAGCAACGTGTTGCCCGACGGCAGCTACTACAACCCCTACAGCTTTGAGGGCCAAGCAGGTCAGCGAGTCACCATTGAAATGGCCAGCAACGACCTAGATTCCTACCTGATTTTGCTGGCGGCAGATGATGATGACTTCTTTGTGCAAGATGACGACAGCGGCGGCAACCTCAATGCTCGCCTGTCGGTGCAGTTGCCCTATACCGGCACCTATTTGATCTTTGCCAACGCCTACGCCGAGGGCGAAACCGGACGCTACCAACTGCGCCTCAGCGGCAGCGGCGGCAATCCGGGGGCTCCCCAAAGCTCTCCCCAGGGTGGTGGATCCATGCTGCGGCAACAGGGCACCCTCGGCCCCGGCGATGCCACCCTCAATGATGGATCCTTTTATCAGGAATATCGCTTCCAGGGGCAGGCGGGCCAAACGGTGCGCGTTAGCCTCAGTAGCGATGTGTTTGACACCTACCTAATTCTGCTGGACGATCAAGGCAATCGCCTAGGGGAAAACGACGACCGTAGCCCCGACGATACTAACTCGGAGCTAGTCATTACCCTGCCACGCAATGGATCCTATCGTGTTCTCGTCAACGCCTTTGACCGCACGGGGCAGGGGCCATTCCTACTCACGGTGGATTAGACTAAGTTCGGTCTAAGGAACCGACAGCGGCATCCACGGAACACAGATCAACCGATCAAGCGTGGGTAAGCTGACATGATCAGGTCAGGAAATTAGGGGGAGAGGATGAGGCATAGCCTAAATCGACGGTGGTTCATGGTGCCCCTGGCGGCGGCGCTATCCTTGGTCGGTGGATTGCGCCCCTGGGCTCCCCTCGCCCAGGCCCAAGATACCATCACCCTACGATCCGACATCCAGGAAGCTAACACTAGCACGGGCGTCATCACGGCGCGGGGCAACGTGCAAATTGACTATCCCTCCCAGCAAATTTGGGCCACCTCCGCCCAGGCCGACTACTACAGCAACGAGCAGCGCATCGTCCTCAGCGGCAATGTGTTGGTCACCCAGCAGGGCAATACCCTGCGGGCCGAAGTGGTCACCTACCTCATCGACGAAGGGCGCTTTGTGGCGGCTCCCCGCCCCAGGGAGCAGGTGGAAACCATTTACCAAATTCCGGCCTCCCAGGCTCCAGCCATGGCCGTCCCCGCGCCCACTCCGCCCCGCGTGTCGCCCACCCCGCCCGCCGCCGTGCTAGAGGTGAGCCCCGTGGATCAAAGCGACAATCGAGAGCCTACCGCCCCGGCCCAGCCCTCCACCCCCGGCAACTCAGACAACTCAGGCAGTGAGCCCCTCCGGCCTTAGCGGGATCCGGAGTTGAGGCTGCACTACACCAATGGCTAGGAAGCGTTTGATACAATCACTCCAGCGCTGTTTGCCCTTTACTTGCCCAGGCTCCCTTGAAAATTGTTTTGGATAACGTACAAAAAACCTACGGTAAGCGCCAGGTAGTTAACCGGGTGAGTTTGTCCGTCGCCCAGGGGGAAATTGTGGGCCTGCTGGGGCCAAACGGGGCCGGGAAAACCACCACGTTCTACATGGCCACGGGCCTAGAACGCCCCGACCGAGGTAAGGTCTGCCTCGACCAAATTGATATTACCGACCTACCCATGCACCAGCGGGCTCGGTTAGGTATCGGCTACCTAGCCCAGGAAGCCAGTATTTTCCGCAACCTCTCCGTGGCCGATAATATTCGCTTGGTGCTCCAGCAAACCCGTGTACCCGTGGAGGAACACGAAGATCGGCTCCATCACCTGCTAAAGGAATTTCGCCTGGAGAAGGTGGCCCATACCCTGGGCATCCAGGTTTCCGGGGGCGAGCGGCGGCGGACAGAACTGGCCCGTTCCCTGGCATCGGGGACGGATGGGCCAAGGTTTCTCTTCCTCGATGAGCCCTTTGCCGGGGTAGACCCCATCGCCGTGGCGGAAATTCAGGACATTGTGGCCAAACTGCGGGATCGGGACATGGGCATTCTGATTACCGACCACAATGTGCGCGAAACCCTGCGGATTATCGACCGGGCCTACATTATGAGCGACGGCCAGATTCTCGCCTCCGGCAGCGCCGACGACCTCTACCAAAATCCCCTGGTGCGGGAACATTATCTGGGCCAAGATTTTTCCCTCTAGGGTGCCCCTGGGCTGGCCCTGCCCAGAGGCCCACGCCCATCTTTAGCTTGATTTCGTTGATTTTCGCTGATTGATTTCGCCGTCCGATTTTTCCCTGACGTTCTCGGTCTTGATCTCCCTACCATGGCAACGGTCTCTTCTCCCGCTCAGCGCCTATCTCGGCCTCGCCCCTGGTGGCCCCGCATCGCCGTGATGGATCGCTACATCGCCAAGGAACTCACCCTGCCGTTTTTGTTTGGGGTGGGGGCGTTTTCCTCCATTGGCATTTCCGTGGGGGCGTTGTTTGAGCTGATTCGTCGCATCACCGAGTCGGGCCTCTCCATCACCCTGGCGGGTCAAATTTTCCTGCTCAAGCTGCCGGAGTTCATCGTGCTGGCCTTTCCCATGTCTACCCTACTGGCTACGATGATGACCTACAGCCGCTTCTCCAGTGATAGCGAGCTGATTGCCCTTCAGGGGGTGGGGGTGAGCATTCGGCGGATTATTGCTCCGGCCATGGTGCTCAGCCTGCTGGTTACAGGGCTGACGTTTTTGTTCAACGAGCTCATTACCCCCGCTGCCAACTACCGAGCCGCCGTTACCCTAGAGCAAGCGCTGAACTCCGAGCGCCCCCCTTTCCAAGAGCGCAACATTTTCTACCAAGAATTTCAGCCCGCCGCCGATGACCCCAACGCCCAGGAACTCAAGCGCCAGTTCTATGCCCGCCGATTCGACGGCACCACCATGCATGGCCTCACTATTCTCGATTTTTCCCAGGCGGGGCTAAACCAGGTAGTGAGTGCTGAGAGCGCTGTTTGGGATGTCAAAAACAATGTGTGGACCTTCTACAACGGCACCATCTACGTAGTCGCCCCCGATGGTTCCTTCCGTAATATTGTCACCTTTGAAACCCAGGCGTTACAACTGCCTCGCACCCCCCTGGATCTGGCCAGCCGCACCAAAAACGACACCGAAATGAACATTGCCGAGGCCACCCAGCAACTCGCCCTAGTGCGCCAAAGCGGCGACGAAAAGAAAATCCGTCGCTGGCAAATTCGGATTCAGCAAAAATACGCCCTACCCTTTGTCTGTGTGGTGTTTGGGTTGGTGGGTTCCTCCATTGGTGTACTGCCCCAGCGCACCAGCCGCGCCACCAGTTTCGGTATCAGCATCGTTATTATCTTTGGCTACTATCTGCTGTCCTTTATCACCAATGCCATGGGCGAAGTGGGCTTGGTGTCTCCCTTCGCTGCCGCCTGGATTCCCACCTTCCTGGGGTTGGCCATCGGGCTCTATCTGCTGCTGCGGGCCTCCCGCTAGGGGCGAGGCGAGGGGCAGATCTGGCTGCCTGCCGGGTAGACGGCTAGGGCACCGGGCTTATGGTGTCGCCTTCAAGCTCATTGAAAAGGCGACGGACTGGAGTAGGCTCTACGTAATCCTGCGTAGAATTATCAAAGCATCTATTTCGGCAAACCCCCAAGCGACCTGCCCTAAAAAGCGGAGAAACACTGATTTGATCTGGAAGGGAAGCCTTTAGGCTATAGGGGATAGGCCAGTTTCCCCCTCACCATTTACTGGCCGCATCTACGCACCTAGCCTGAGAACCCCAAATCCCATTGAGGACATGCTGATGACCCGCCCCACCATCCAACCCGCCCCCCAACCCACCATTGTGGATTATGCCTTCGCCCGCATGGCTCCAGAAATCGCTGAGTCCTTCAGCGAAAATCAGCGTCAAGCCCTCGCAACGGCCCTAGCCCCCCGTCGTCATGCCGTCAACCTTCGGCTTTCCTTCCCCTACCGTTTTGGGCGTGGCTATCTGGTGATTTTGGCAGGGCAAGAACATCGTGATAGCCTTCGCCATCCCGAAACCGCCCCTCACCCCCTGTGGACGCCCCTCGCCCTCGCCATTTTGTTGGGAGTCATGGGGTCTGGCATCGCCGTGCTCATGGGGCTGCTCCAGGTCAACGAGAAGCAGTTGTCTAAGCTTGGGTCTCCCTCGGTAGCTCCAGCGGCCATCCCCTTCAAGGCCGATGCCGAAAGCTGCCGGGAAAGTGGTCGAATCTGGCAAGACAATCACTGCCTCGACTACAACCACGACGCCACGTTTTAATCGGCTCAGTGGAATACACTGTACTGGGCTGTCAGAACAACATTGGTTTGTTAGAACGAAAGCCTAGGGGCATCGGTATCCTGACAACCCTTTGATAGTGAGACAGGATCTCAGATTAGGGCGACCGTCAGCAATACGGTCGCCTTACCTTTTTGTGCGAAGTCATGCCGTTATAGTTGATTCAATTACAGATGAGACTGCCTAGCCGCAGAGAGTCAAGCTCTAATACCAAATCCTAATCGAATAACCCCGATTCCCAGCCCAGCAAACCGTAGG
>JBBAWV010000068.1:0-24517 GCA_040396995.1 Nodosilinea sp.
CGCTCAGATTTGATTGGCTTTTATCATAAATGTGTCATTTCTGACTGCCAGATAGAATCAATCTTGGAGGCAGCACATATTCATCCTGTGGCTGAGGGGGAAAATTGCTCTATGGAAAACTCATTACTTCTGAGAGCAGATATCCATAAGTTATTTGATCAAGGTCTAATTACGATTGATTCTACAAATTACCTAGTTCGACTCAATGAATCAATTGAAAAGTCTGATCAGTATTCTGTACTTAGGGATAAAAAAGCATTTCTCCCATCGTGTCAAGGATTAAAAGAGAACCTGAAATGGCATAACGATAATGTATTCCGATCTTCTGCTTGAAGGCTCTTGAAATACACCTACTGTTGAGCAGATTGTAGCTTTATAAAGTACAGCAAGAGCCCATCTAGAGAGCGGAAGAGACTAATAGATTTTATTCCCCCTGCCTCAATCTTTCTGAAAAACGAGAGGTAGGGGGATGGGTATCCTACTGTTATATACTTCCCAACGGCTAGCTGTATTTTTGATTCGAGGCAGGCTCTAGATCAAACAGCATGTGCAGGGTTTGCATGGCGCGTTTGCGGGCTTCGATGTCTCGTTGGGCGCGCAGTTGCACCATGGGGTCGTGGAGGATCTTGTTGACGATACCACGGGTGAGGGCTTCGATCACCTCCTGGTGCTTGTCGGCAAACTCGCTGCCCAGGCGGGAGAGGGCTTTTTCGAGTTCCTGTTCGCGGATGGTTTCCACCTTGTTGCGCAGGCTGCTGATGGTGCCCACGGTGTCTAGGGAGCGCCACCAGTCCATGAAGCCTTCCACTTCTTCGTCGAGGAGCACCTGAGCCTCCATCGCCATGCGGCGGCGGCTAGCTTGGTTTTGGGCCACCACGGCTTTCAGGTCGTCCACATTAAAGGCGTGGACGTTGGGCAGTTCGTTGACGTTGCCGTGGACGTTGAGCGGTACGGAAATGTCGAACACCATCAGCGTACGGTTGCTGTCTAGGCAGGGTTCCAGGTTTTCCCGGTGCAGGATGGGCTCGGTGGCGGAGGTGCAGGTGAACACAACGTCCGAGGCCTGCACGGTCTCCAGCATGGCGTCGAGGGTGCCCGTTTGGATGTTGGTCTCTGGGAACTGCTTAGCCAGCTCGTTGGCGCGGTCGATGGTGCGGTTGAGGATGGTGATGGTGCAGGATTCCTTAGCATTGAGGTGCTGCACCAGCAGGCGGGCCATCTTGCCTGCGCCGAAGATGCTGATGTGGCAGCTATCTAGGTTAGGGACTTTGAGCTTGGCCAGCTCCACCGCCGCCGAGCTAATGGAAACGGCCCCGGTGCCGATGCTGGTTTCGCTACGCACCCGCTTTCCGGCGGTGAGGGACTGCTTCAGCAGGCGATCGAGCACCCGTCCTAGGCTCTTGTGTTGCTGGGCCAGTTGGTGGGCGTGCTTCACCTGGGCGAGGATTTGCCCTTCGCCGAGGACGAGGCTATCCAGCCCCGCCGCCACCCGCATTAGGTGATTGACGGCATCCTGGTGCAGCAAGATGAACAAGTGCTGGCGCAGTTCCGGCAGGGGCAGACCGCTGTGCTCAGAGAGAAACTGGGTGACTTCGCGAATGCCCTGATCGGTCTCTTCGGTGACGATGTGAATTTCGAGGCGGTTGCAGGTGCTGAGGATGGAAACTTCGTCGATGTGAGGGCAATGGGTGAGATGGGCAATCGCGTCTCCTGTCTGAGCCGTGGGAATGCTGAGTTTTTCGCGAATTTGAACGGGGGCAGTTTTATGGCTCAGGCCAATTACGGCGATATTCATTCTTCCTCCACGCGTTAGTTATTCACCTAATTTATGGTGGCCGCTGATCCTGATCTGAGTCCCGACGGCCTTGACCCAAGGATGGGTTGGGGCAGGGGGTTAGCCCAGAGGATTGGGCGCACAAAAGCCAATATGTTTGAACTTAGAGATAAATCGACGCCGACTCAAGGAAACTCAACAAAAGTCCATCAAAAAATGTAAACCCGCAAAAAAGAGATGCGGCAAGCCACATCTCTAGGAAGAAAAGGGGTGAAGTTGTCAACAACCTCACCCTTTTACAATGATCAATCCATTGCGGGAATAGGTCGTAAGACCGATTGCCTAGCGGATTTGCAGGGTCTTGGGAGCCTCGAACATGTGGATGGTGTCCACAAATCGGGCGGTCTTGGACTGGCTGGAGATGATCAGAGACTGAGTCCGGGCACCGCCATGGAAGAAGCGCACGCCGTTCATCAGTTCGCCGGAGGTGATCCCAGTGGCGGCAAACAGCACGGTTTCGCCAGAGGCCAGTTCTTCGGCATCGTAGACCTTGTCGATGTCGGTGATGCCCATTTCGTTGAGGCGGGCGATGTTGGCTTCTTTGCTTTCGCCAATCAGACCCGTCTTCACGACTTCAGGATCGTAGATGAGCTGACCCTGGAAGTGGCCCCCTAGGCAGCGCATGGCGGCGGCGCTAATCACCCCTTCGGGAGCGGCACCGATGCCCATCAGCGCGTGGGTGTTGGTGCCAGCAAAGGCGCAGGAGATGGCGGCACCCACGTCACCATCGGCGATCAGCTTCACGCGAGCGCCAGCATCGCGGATTTCCTTGATCAGGTCGTTGTGGCGATCCCGCTTCATCACCACAACGACTAGTTCGTCGATGGCGCGATCTAGGCACTCGGCCAGGATCTTCAGGTTTTCGGTGGCAGACTTGTTGATGTCTACATGGCCCTTAGCTTGGGGGGGAGCGGCCAGCTTCTTCATGTAGAAGTCGGGGGCGGCGAACAGACCACCTTTCTCAGAGATAGCCAGCACCGCCATGGAACCGTTCTGACCGTAGGCCACCAGGTTGGTGCCTTCACAGGGGTCAACGGCGATGTCGATTTCCACCAGTTCGTCGGGGTTGCAGTAGTTCTTGGCATCGGGCTGGGTGCAAATTCCCACTTCTTCACCGATGTAGAGCATGGGGGCATCATCCCGTTCACCCTCACCAATCACAATGCGACCGCGCATGTGAATCTTGTTCATGCGCTCCCGCATGGCTTCCACGGCCACTTGGTCAGCGATATTCTTTTCGCCCTTGCCCATCCAACGGGCCGAGGCGACCGCCGCCTGTTCGACCACCTCAATAATCTCAAGACCGAGGGTACTTTCCACGGGATTAATCCTCCAAGTGCCTATATCTAGTAGGTTTTCGCGTTCCCTATCTCAGTTTCTCAGTCTATCAGACGGTGGGATCAAGGCATAGGAATGATTGGCCGTTTTCCCTCTTCGCCAGAATTAGGGTAAACGGCCACGATTCCTATGCCCATGAATGACAGATTTCACAGCCTGAGCATCCTACCAGGCACGCCATGACCTGAACCCAAGGGCCAAATGCCGCCTACGACTGGGAGGGCAGGTTGCCGGGGCGCACGTTGAGGGTTTGCTCTTGGCCATCACGGCGTAGGGTGAGGGAAAGGTTTTGCCCCACGGTGGATTGTTCGACCACCCGCTGCACTTCGGCTCCGTCCTTCACCGCTTGGCCCTCAATGGCGACGATCACATCCCCATCCCGCAGGCCAGCCTGGGCAGCGGGGGAATTGGGCACCACCCGCGCAATCAGCACGCCTTCCTCCTCTTGGACGGTGAAGGGGCTGTTGGGGTCGCTATTGATGTTCTCCTTCACCTCTGGGGACAGGGCGACCATTTGGATGCCTAGGTAGGCATGTTCTACCCGCCCGGTTTCGATCAGTTGGGTACTGATCCGCTGCACGGTGTTGATGGGGATGGAGAACCCAAGCCCCTGGGCACCCTGGATGATGGCCGTATTTACCCCGATCACCTCGCCATTGAGGTTGAGCAGGGGGCCACCGGAGTTGCCGGGGTTGATGGCGGCATCGGTTTGGATGAAGTCTACCCGCTTGTCGGGAACGCCCACCTCGCGGCTGGTGCGGCCCGTGGCGCTGATGATGCCCGCCGTGACGGTGCTATCTAGGCCAAGGGGGTTGCCGATGGCAATGGCCCATTCGCCGGGCTGAATCTGGTCGGAATCGCTGAGCCTTACCGTGGGCAAGTCCTGGGCGTCGATTTTAATCACGGCGATATCGGTCACCGTGTCGGCCCCCATCACTTCTCCGGTGAAACTGCGGCCATCCTTGAGGGTGACCTGTACTCGGTCGGCCCCGGCAACGACGTGGGCATTGGTGATAATTTGACCATCCGCCGTGGTGATGAAGCCCGACCCAACGCCTTCCTGAATTTGCTCGGAGGGGGGCATGGCATTGCCAAAGAACTGCCGGAACATGGGATCTTGAAACTGGGGTGGCAGGCTGCTCTGCACGGTGCGAGAGGCGTCAATGCGTACCACCGATGGCCCCACTTCCCGGACAATGTCGGCAATTAAGTTAGGGTTAGACAGGGCGGGGATCGGGGCGTTGCTGCGTTGGGCCATCGACGGGTCTTCGGCCTGGTCGGGGAAGGCCACGGCGGGCCGCTGAACCAGAGACCCAACGACCGCGACGGCATCTGGGCCAACGGTGACCAATCCGGCCCCCAACAAAACGAGCGCCACAGATTTGGTTAGGGTGCCCATGGGGCGGGCGGATCGGTCTGATTCAGATTTGGACATGGTTATTACCTCAAGACAGTCGTAGGGTGGATTGTCTTTTAATCTAGAGAGATGATATGGCGACCCAATGGCGACGGCATGGCGATGCTATGACAGTTTTCCTCCATTGCCACACTCGTCCTAGGTCATGCTCCCAGAGCCCCCCCTATTGCGTCGCCTCAGTTGCATCTTCAATTGCATAGTTCTTCAATTGCATAGTTATGTGACTGTCGCGTTGCCTCCCTAGGCTCTGGGGGGAAACTTGGAAATAGGTGAAGCGAGATACCATCGGCGGGAAGATAGCCACGTTGAGCAACTCTAGGGAGTTGTGGAAGTCGCCGAGACAACCCTCTGTCGGGGAAGTCGGGTTGAATCGTTAGCCATGCTCCCAGTCTGGGGCGATGCGGTTGAATTGGTAGCCTGTGCCGCAACATCAACGTCTGTGAGTCCGTTATGAGTCCGTTGTAAGTTCGTGTCCTGAAAGGTTCGTGTCCTGAAAACTATCGTGCGATTGAGCACCGTCACCCACGCATGGGTCGCCTAAGGCCAGCCATGTGTTGCAAAAGGAGTATTGGCGAATGGCTAACACTGAGCATCTGAACATCCTCGACAAGGGGGTTGAAGCCTGGAATAACTGGCGGGTGCAAAATCCCGATATCCGGCCCGACTTCCAGGGGGCGGATTTGGCCAAGCGCAATTTACCCGGCATTGACTTCCGCCATGCCAACTTTTATGAGGCCAACCTCCGGGAAAGCGTCTTCACCCATGGCAACTTCGAGTCCTCCACCCTCTACCGCTGTGACCTCTGTATGGCCGACCTAACGGGGGCCAACCTTAGCATGGTGGACTTTTACAAGACAAATCTTTACACCGCCAACCTCACGGATGCCAACCTGCGCTACTCCCACTTCTACAAGGCGGATATGCAGGAAACCCTAATGGCTTCGGCAGATCTGGGGGAGTCGAACTTCTACGAGGTGGATATGCGGGAGGCAATTATGCACTCCGCTAACCTGGTGAGAACCACCTTCTACTACTCCAACCTCTGCAATGCGGATCTGTCCAGAGCCAACCTCAGCAGCGCCAGCCTGATGGGGGCCAATATGTCGAGGGCCAATCTGCACCGCGCCAGTTGTGTAGGCACCAACCTCTTCCGGGCCACCCTCCAGGGCACTAACCTCAGCGAGGCCGACCTGCGGGAGGCGGTGCTGAGGCTCGCCGATCTCAGTCATGCCTCCCTAGAAAATGCCAACCTGTTCCGGGCCAATCTGTCGGAGGCTTGCCTAGACTTCGCCCAACTGGCGGGGGCCAACTTCAAGAAAACCAACCTTTGGCACGTCAATCTGGGCCAGCTTATCCTCACCAACCCCGCCCACGACCGTGATGCCATCACCTTTGATTCCAGCGCCCTAAACTAGGTCTAATGAATCGCCGGAATCCCCCGTGCCTTTATGCACTAGATATTGCCCTTGATGAGATGGGTTTTGGCTATGGACGAGACTTCGACACTACAGCAAATTAGCCGACTCATTGCCACCCATTCCGGGATTCATGTCCGTCCCCAGGACTACAAAACCCTGTCGGAGAAACTGTGGCAGCGAGCCAGAGCACTGGGCTTATCTACCCTGAATGGTTACTATCAACGGTTAGTGCAAGAGCTGAATAATCCGGCCAGGGAACTTCAGGGGGCGATCGGTCAAGGGGGGCTATCGGAATGGCAGGAACTTTACTCGATTTTAACCATCAACGAAAGCTATTTCTTTAGAGATAAAAATCAGTATCGCCTGCTTCAGGAAAACCTACTACCCAGAATCATTCAGCGTAAGCGCCAGGAAGCCGAAGTTCAGGGAAATCGTCCCCGGTTGCGAGTGTGGAGTGCGGGCTGTTCCACCGGAGAAGAACTCTATTCCATTGCCATTGTGCTGGACGAAATGCAGTTTCCTTGGCATCAGTGGGATGTGATGCTAATCGGGTCTGACATTAGCCAATCGGCGGTGAACTATGCCCGCAAAGGGATCTACAGCAGTTGGTCATTTCGGCAGGTGCCCCCGAATATCCAACAGAAATATTTCCATGCTCGGCAGCAACTGTTTCAAATTAACGACACCCTCCGTCAACATGTCACCTTTCAGTATGGCAATCTGCTGCAGGATCCCTTTCCCAATCAGGCCAGTCGGCTCTATGAGCTAGATTTAATTCTGTGTCGCAACGTCTTTATTTATCTAGATGAATGGGCGATTAGTCAAATCATTCATAAGTTTCACCAAAGTCTGATCCCCGATGGCTATGTAATCACCGGGCATACCGAACTCTATGCCCAAGACACCACCCAATTCCACTTAATTAGCTTCCCAGAGTCCATCGTGTATCAAAAACAGGCCCATCGGCGATCCAATGGTCTCCCCCCTGCTCCTAACGCCATCAGTTCAGATCCGTTGTCGGTGTTCCCAACCTCTGCTTCCTCAGCCACCGACGCTTCCTCAGCCGCCAATCGCCGATCCGCTTCTCCTCGCTCGGCCATCCGGCCATCCAACCGCTCCATGGCGAGATCGAAACCCGCCGCCGCCCCATCGTCCCTCCGCTCCTACGACTCGCCCCAACCTGACCTTGCCCCCAATCTAGAAACCGCCTTAAAAGAGGCCGAAGTCCTCCTGAGGCAGGAATCCTACACTAGCGCTATTGAACGGGCCAAGGCGATTTTTAGCGTCCATCCCCACTGCGATAAAGCCTACGCCATTGCCGCCCATGCCTATGCCAACATGGGTCGCTACGACCAGGCTAAACAACTCTGTCAGCAGGTGCTTCAGCGCCAGCCCATGAACGTAGAAATTTACTATTTGTTGGCCCAAATTGCAGAAGACCAAAACGAACTTGAGACTGCCAAAAACCATCTACGAAAAATCACCTACCTTGATCATGGTTTTGTCAATGCCTATCTCGACCTCGCCATCATTTATGAACGAGAGCGCCAGCCCGAAAAGGCTCAGAAAATGCGAAGCCATGCCCTAGATCTCTTGTCTAAGCTGCCCCCCGATACGGTGCTAGATGCCCACAATGGCACCACAGCAGGCCAATGGCGAGACCATTTACAAAAGCGTTAGGAGGCCACCGAACGTTCCAATCAATATCTAGTCAGCCAGCAAAATTGGGGAACTGAGGTAGTCTAATTGGGATTGGGCATGAGCACCCTAGCCTCAATTCGCCATGTTTGAGCTATGGTTTATTTCGTAGATTTCCATCGGTACAGGTATTAGGGTTGATGGCCTCAGTCAACGATTTATACCTTTAGGATTTCTTTAGAATTTACGAGCATGTCCCTAGACGAAAGACTAGGTCGTAACATCCCTAGAAAAAACTACGCGGTTGTTTGCAAAGTTATTTGCTAAAGCATGGATTTTTATGTGCAATGGTGATTGCTAAAAATAGAAAGGGCATGATGAAATCGAAGCCTAAAATCGTGACGGTAGCTCGTCGGCTGGATCTCTGTCCCTGACCCTTCATCGACAGCAGCCAAGGGGCGACACGCTTTCCCCTGGGGACAACGACAATGAACCATGAATCCTATCTTTTGTTCACCCTTGATGGCCTGCACTACGGCCTAGCGGCGGGGGTGGTGCAGGAAATTTTCTTTCTTCCAGGGCTGACCTCGGTACCCGAATCTGGGCCGGAGGTGGCGGGGGTGTTGAACCTGCGGGGGCAACTGCTGCCCGTGCTCAACCTCAAGGTCTGCCTGGGCAAGCCGCGTCAGCCCAATACCCTCAACCAAGCGGTGATTTTGGCCAAATATGGGGATCATCGCTTGGGGCTGGTGGTGGATGACATTCAAAATGTGGAGGAAATTGCCACCGCCGATATTTCCAGTCGCCTAGATACGCCCTACATCGGCAAGGCGGAGCGGTCGATGACCACGGGGTTAGCGAAGTTTGGCAACCAAATCATCATTCTGCTGAACCCAGAAACCCTGGTGGAGGGCTACGCGGCGATCCATGAAGAGGCCGATCCAGAGGCGCTGGGCCAGCTACACAACACCTTTATGGCGCAGTTTAGCCCAGAGGCCCAAATGGTGTTGCAGGATCGGGCGGCGGGGTTAGCCCAGGTGGCAGAGGATGAGAATTTCTCTGGGCTTTCGGCCCTGGCGGTGGTGAGTTTGGAGGGGGAACAGTTTGCCCTGGGGCTGGAGTCGGTGCATGAATTTACTGAGGTGCCGCAGATTACGCCGATTCCCTGCTGCCCGTCCCACATCGTCGGCAATATGAACCTGCGGGGCGAAATTTTAACCCTGGTAGATATTCGCCGCTTTTTGAATTTGGCCCCCAGCGTTGAGCGCAAGCCCGATAAGGCGGTGGTGATGCGCCTAGGTTCCCTAGTGGCAGGGGTGGTGGTGGATGAGGTCTATGACGTGGTCTATGTTCAGCCCTCGGAAATTGCCTCGATACCTGCCGCCATTCATTCCAGTGACAACGAATACCTGAAGGGCATTGCACGGTATCAAGACTCGATGATGAGCCTTTTAGACTTGCCCAAATTGCTAACCCAGGGCGAGCTTGTTGTGAATCAATCGACTTAGTGAAAGGAGCCATGGATGACCGATGGTAAGGAGCCTGATCTCCTTGAATTGTTCCTCTAGTAAGTTCATGTTTTCTGTTCACAAATCACTTCGCATTGACCTGTTTAAGGAGAATCGTCATGGAAGGTCGCAGAGTTTGGAAGCATCGTCATTGGATTATTTTCGGGTATTCCGTCCCGGTGGTAGCACTCATTATTTCCGCTGGAGTAACCGTGATTAATGTGCGCCAGCTTACCCTAGTTTCCGAGGAGCTTTTGCGTACCTGGGAAGTCAAAGATCTGATTAGCACCCTAGATACTGAGGTGCAAACCGTATCCCGATCCACTCGCGGCTACATCATGGATCAAGCGCAAGCCTCCATTGATAACTTTAATACGTCGCGAGACGACATCAACGGTACCTTAGAACGGTTGGGCGATCTCGTTCAGGACGAGCAGCAACGACAGTATGTATCAGAAATTTCGGGGCTGCTACAGCAGCTTTTGGATACCAATCAAAACCTGATTAATGTAGCTAGAAGCCAGGGTACCACCGCCGGAATTGAGGCATGGAAGGCTCAGGATGGTAGAGCGTTATCCAACAACGTCTCGGATCTTTTGGCGACCATGGAAGAGCTAGAGAACGAAATTGTCATCACAGATCAACAGTTACAGGAGGAAGCCCTACAACGGTTGCAATTTACGTTGATTGCCGCAGCCACCCTTTCGGTTATTTTGTCGGTGATGATTGGCACCTGGATTATCACGAAAACGGCCCGCATGATGAACCAAGCTGCCGGGGACATTGCCAGTTCGGCCAGCGAAATTGCCGCCAGTGTAGAACAGCAGGAACGCACCAGCAGCCAGCAGGCCGCCAGCGTCAGCGAAACCACCACCACGATGGACGAACTGGGGGCGTCCTCGCGACAGTCTTCAGAACAGGCGGAAGCAGCGGCATCGGGGGCACAACAGGCGCTCAAGTTGGCGGAGAGCGGTACCCGTGCCGTGGAACGCAGTCTGGATGGCATGACCACTCTGCGGGAAAAAGTGGACGCTATTGCCGACCAAATTTTGCGATTGAGTGAACAAACTAGCCAAATTGGCGGCATTTCTGGCCTAGTTAGCGACCTGGCAAACCAAACCAACATGCTGGCCCTCAATGCTGCGGTGGAAGCGGTGCGAGCTGGAGAACATGGCAAGGGCTTTGCGGTGGTGTCGGGCGAAATTCGCAAACTGGCTGACCAAAGCAAAAAATCCGCCGAAAAAATCAACGCCCTAGTGGCGGATATCCAAACCGCCATTAACTCTACGGTGATGGTTACCGATGAGGGAACAAAGACCGTAGAAGAAGGGGTAAAAATCGCCGAAGAAACCTCCGATGCCTTCGCCGGAGTAGCCGATGCGGTCAACAATGTGGTGCTGAATAGTCAGCAAATTTCCCTCAATGTGAAACAGCAGGCGGTGGCCATTCAACAGGTGGTGAGTGCCATGAATAGCCTGAATACTGGGGCTCAAGAAAACGCTAACGGTATTAGTCAGATTAAGATTGGCACCCATCAACTGAATGAAAGTGCTCTACTGCTCAAGACTGTTATTTAAATCAGGAGAACCGTCATGGAAGGCCGCAAAGGTTGGAAACTACGTCACTGGATTATTTTGGGCTATTCGGTGCCTATTGTGGCCCTCATTGTATCCGCTAGTGTCACCATTATCAATGTGCGTCAACTCAAGGTATTAGACGACATTCTCGATAGAACGTGGCAAAATCAAAATCGGATTAATTCCCTATCTATTGATCTGCACGATATGTCACGGGAAGTTCGGGCTTATCTACTCGATGGAGAGGCGGCTTCTAATGATGCACTTACTAGGGCAAGAGGTTCTGCCCTAGCAACGGTGGATGAACTGAATGAATCGCTCACGGTGCCGGAGGTGATTGAGGTATTTGAAGAGGTACAGGTTAATCTGGATAAGTTTATCGAGGTTAACGATACCCTCTCTGGCATGGTTAGTTCTGGTCGAAGAGCAGAGGCCGTTGAATTGTGGAAAATAGATGACGCTCGCACTGTTTCTAACGATTTGAAAGACGCCTTGACTCAGATTGTAGAACTACAAAATGAGGTGGTGCGCGAAAGCCAAGATCACCAGTCTGATGCACTACAACGCCTACAGGTTACGCTGATCATCGCGGTTATTTCCTCCTTAGCACTATCGGCGATGATTGGCACCTGGATTATTACTAAAACTGCCCGGATGATGAACGAAGCGGCGGGGGACATTGCCAGTTCCGCTAGCGAAATTGCCGCCAGTGTGGAGCAGCAGGAACGCACCAGTAGTCAGCAGGCCGCTAGTGTCAGCGAAACTTCGACAACGATGGATGAGCTAGGAGCTTCCTCACGGCAATCCTCAGAACAGGCGGAAGCGGCGGCGGCGGGGGCACAGCAGGCGCTCAAACTGGCGGAGGGGGGCACTCGCGCCGTGGAACGCAGCCTCGACGGCATGAACGCCCTGCGGGAAAAAGTGGAAGCCATTGCCGACCAAATTCTGCGGTTGAGTGAACAAACCAGCCAAATTGGCGGTATTTCTGGCCTAGTTAGCGACCTGGCGAACCAAACCAACATGCTGGCCCTCAATGCTGCGGTGGAAGCAGTCCGAGCGGGGGAACATGGCAAGGGCTTTGCGGTGGTGTCGGGCGAAATTCGCAAACTGGCCGACCAAAGCAAGAAATCCGCTGAGAAAATCAACGCCCTAGTGGCCGATATTCAAACTGCCATTAACTCTACGGTGATGGTCACAGACGAGGGAACTAAGACCGTAGAAGAAGGGGTAAAGATCGCCGAGGAAACCTCCGATGCCTTCGCCGGAGTGGCCGATGCCGTGAACAATGTGGTGCTGAATAGTCAGCAAATTTCCCTCAATGTGAAACAGCAGGCGGTGGCCATTCAACAGGTGGTCAGCGCGATGAATAGCTTGAATACGGGTGCCCAAGAAACCGCCAATGGTGTCAGCCAAATTAAGATTGGCACCCACCAACTGAATGAAAGCGCCATGCTGCTGAAAAATGCGATTTAAGACCCTCACCCCCAGCCCCTCTCCCAGGGAGGAGAGGAGAACCGGAGAAGACCGTAGGGGCGAGGTCTCCTCGCCCTCTGGCCCCAGGCACCGCCCACCATCCCACGGCCCAGGAAGCTATCAAGGACAGATCAGCCCAGTTTGGGAACGAATGCAGACGTTGGAGGGGAGCACCCTACCGAAATGATTGAAGATATTGAACTCAGAGAGATTTTTAAGACCTCCAGCGAAGAGCGCTTTCAGGTGTTGGATGAAGGCTTGCTGCATTTAGAGAAACACCCGGAAGACCTGGAAACCATTACCGTCCTGATGCGGGAGGCCCACTCCCTCAAGGGGGACGGCAATATGCTGGGGGTGGAAGACCTGGGCAAGGTGGCCCACCAAGTTGAGCATATCTTTGGGGCGATTAAGCGCGGCGAACGGAAACTGACCCCTGCCCTGTTTGACCGCCTGGGTCGGGCAATGGAGGCTATGCGCCAGATGGCCCAGGAGGCCGTGACCGGGGAACCCGCCCAGGTAAAGGTGTTCTACGTGCTGGCGGATTTGATGGCGGCGGAAATGGCCGATGAGGAACCACCCGCACCCCAGCCATCCGCAGCTGCCGCACGTACCGCAACCCCGCTAGTTTCAGCGGACGATGGGGATGATGATTTGGCGGAGTTTCTGTTCCCGTCGCCCTCGGTGGATGTGCCCCAGGGGAATGCCCCCCAAGAGCCGGAATCGCCCCTGGGTTTGTTCCCGGATGCCGAAGCCGTCGCCCCCCCATCGGCACCGCAACCTGCGCCCGACGATGACATTCCCCCCGGCGCAATTTTTGACAGTTCCCTGGATGTGCCAGAGGAGGATACGGCGGATTTGACGGCGGTTAACCCCGATTTAGAACAAGCCGCAAACGATGACGACGATCTCTTCGGCCTAGGGCCAAGTCCTGATCCGTCGCCTAGTCCCGTCGCGGCCTCCAGGCCCGCCCCCACCAACGGCACCACGGCTCCCCCAGAGCCCATGCTTCCCGGCGAACGCAGCCCGCTGTACATCGAAGATAACGAAATGCGGGGGCTATTCAAAACCTCCTGCGAAGAACGCCTGCAAGCCCTGGATGAGGGCATTTTGCACCTGGAGAAAAATCCCCAAGATCTCGCAGTGGTGGAAAATCTCATGCGGGAGGCCCATTCCCTCAAGGGCGACAGCAACATGCTGGGGGTGGCGGATTTGGGCAAGGTGGCCCACCAGGTCGAGAACATCCTGGGAGCCGTGAAGCGGGGAGAAACGCCCTTAACATCGGACGTTTGCGACCGCTTGGCCCACGGCATGGTGGCCATGAAACAGCTCGTCCACGAAGCCAGCACGGGCAAAGCCACCGGAGTCAACGTCTTCTACGTTTTGGCAGAACTAATGGGCGCGTCTTCGGATACGCCCCCGGCCTCCCCATTCCCCAATAGTCCGCCCCCGCCTTCCCCGTCTCCATCCTCCGCTGGCCCCGCCGTGGATGACTCCATCAACGCCCTCGACCAAGCCTCGAAGTATAAAATCGAGACCATTCGGGTGCCTACCACCAGCCTTGATTCGCTGATGACCCAGAGCGGCGAACTAACGGTGACGAAGATTCGCGTCGCCCATCGGCTGGCGGAAATCGACGCCATCACCAACCTGTGGGAGGAATGGAGCCGCGATTTGTTCATGAATCGCTTCCTGTTCCACGAGGCCCAGCAGGGCAAACAGGTGTGGCGGCAATTAGAGAGCTTCCACAGCCGCACCGAGCAGCATTTGGATGTGTTGGGGCGTCTGGTAGGGCAGCTCAGCAGCGCCCTCTACGAAGACACCACCCGTCTGGAGATGATCACCGACGGGCTGGAGGAGGGCATTCGTACCCTGCGACTGTTGCCCCTGTCCACTATCTTTAACCTGTTCCCGCGCCTAGTGCGAGACCTAGCCCGCCAGGAGGGCAAACTGGTAGAACTGGTGATTGAAGGGGGCGAAACCCGCGCCGATAAGCGCATCCTAGAGGAAATGAAGGATCCGCTGCTGCACATGATCCGCAACGCCATCGACCACGGGATTGAATCTCCGGCGGAACGCAAGCGCAAGGGCAAACCCGAAACCGCCACCATCATCCTGCGCGGCTACCAAACCCCCACCAGCATCATCCTGGAAATCTGCGACGATGGCCGGGGGTTGGACGTGGAGGGAATTAAGCAAACGGCGGTGCGGCGGGGGCTATATCGGCCCGAAGAGCTAGAAATGCTCACCCCAGGGCAAATTCAGGCGCTGATTCTCAGCCCCGGTTTCTCCACCCGCACCATGGTGACGGAGATTTCGGGCCGAGGCGTGGGTCTGGATGTGTTGCGGACGAACGTGGAGCGACTAAAGGGCAACGTGGAGGTACACTCCCCCCCTGGCCAAGGCTGCACCATTCGCATTCAACTGGGCACCACCCTGGCCACCGCCCATGTGTTGCTGGTGACAGCCCAGGGCCATACCTACGCCCTGCCTGTGGAATTTGTGCAAACCGCCTGCCTAGTGAAGGCCAGCGACATCTTTACCCTGGAAGGCCACAGCACCATCGTCTACGATAACCAGCCCGTTTCCGTAGCTTGGCTGGCGGATTTGCTGAACCTGCCGGGGAATGGTCGGGTGAAATCCCCGGATCAGCGGCTGTCCTGCATTATTTTGCAAACCGGACACGACAAGCTGGGCATTTTTGTCGATGCCCTGGTGGACGAGCAGGACGTGGTCTTGAAGCCCCAAAGCCAGTTGCTCAAGCGGGTGCGCCACATCTCTGGAGCCACCATCCTGGGCACCGGGGAAGTGTGTATGGTGCTGAATCCGCCGGATTTGATCACCGCCGTGCGCCACCGCATCACCCAGGCCACCCTGGGCAATAGCGGCGGATCCATCGAAATGGGGCTGACGGAGCAACGGCCTCGGTGCATTCTACTAGTGGAAGACTCCATCGCCACCCGCACCCAGGAGAAGCGCATCCTAGAATCGGCGGGCTACGAGGTGGTCACGGCGGTGGACGGGGTAGACGGCTTCAATAAACTACAATCCCGCGCCTTCGATGCCGTCATCTCCGACATCCAAATGCCCAACCTAGACGGTCTGCAACTCACCGAGCGCATCCGGCAGCATCGGGAATACAATGAGTTACCAGTGGTGTTGGTGACAACCCTCGCCAGCGATGCGGATCGCCAACGGGGGGCCGAAGCCGGAGCTAATGCCTACATTACAAAGGGTAGTTTTAATCAGGAAGTGCTTCTCGAAACCTTGGAAAGATTGATATAGCCCCATCCAGGTTTTGCTCCATTGCCACCTGCCCCTCGCCCTACCAACCTGGCGATGGGGGCCAGATCGCTCTATGGGTTCATCCTGGCGGGTGGCGCTAAACCCTGGGGCTTCATTCCTAACCGAAGTGAGACGCTAGATGCCTGGTCGTATTCGACTGTTGATTGTGGAGGATTCTCCCGTTGCCCTGGCCATTTTGCAGCGGATTTTTCGTGAGGCACCGGATATTGAGGTAGTCGGGGTGGCCCGCAATGGCCAAGAAGCCCTAGCCATGTTTCCCATGGTGCAGCCCACCATGATCTGCACCGACCTGCACATGCCCAAAATGAACGGCCTCGAACTCACCCAGGAGGTGATGGCCCGCCACCCCTGCCCGATCCTAGTGGTCAGCGCCTCGGTGCAGGAGGAAGACACCCAAAACGTGTTCCGCATCCTCGAAGCCGGAGCCTTGGATATTTTCCCCAAACCCCGCACCGGGCTGGCCTCGGAGTACGAAAAATCTAAGCATGAACTACTGGCCAAAATCCGCGTCTTGTCTGGGGTTTCCGTCTTTACCCAACGCCGCCAGGGTGCGCCCACCGTGCGTCAACCCCTGATCCAACGGCCCCCAGTCACCTCTACCCCGATTGATATTCGGGCTCCTAGGGTGCTGGCCATTGGCGCGTCTACGGGGGGGCCCCAGGCGCTACTGGCGATTTTTCAGCAATTGCCCAAAACCTTCCCGGTGCCCATCCTCTGCGTCCAGCACATCAGTGAAGGCTTTTTGCAAGGGCTGATCGACTGGCTCAACAGCAGTTGCAGCCTCCAGGTCAAAATTGCCAGCCCGGGGGAAAATCCCCAGCCCGGAGTTATCTACTTCCCTCCCGAACGGCAGCACCTCGAAATGAGCGCACGGGGACAACTGTCCCTCACCCCAGGGACTCCGGTATCAGGCCACTGCCCTTCGGTAACGGTGATGTTCAAATCCGTGGCCGCCTACTATCGCCGTTCCGCCGTGGGGGTGCTGCTCACGGGCATGGGCCGAGACGGAGCCGATGGTCTCCAAACCCTGGCCCAGGCCGGAAGCCTCACCATCGCCCAAGACGAAGCCTCCTCTGTGGTGTTTGGGATGCCCAAGGAAGCCATTGCCCTCGGTGCCGCTCAACAGGTATTGCCCCTGCAATCCATCGCACCATTTTTGATGAATCAAGTGTTTACCGCTGCCCAAATTTCCCCCCTGTAGCCCACGATCAACCATCCATTTCTGCATCAATCTTTCCTAGGATTTATTGCCAGCAATGGCGGTGAAAAGTTGTACCAAGCTGAGCAAATTGATATCGCGCCAATTGATCGCAACGGTACTTTGAAGGTGCAAGGCTTCTTGCTGAAGATTAAGGTTGAGGGCTGAGCCATCTTGAACATTGTGAAAGAGGGCATTGACTAGGCGAAGTTGGGCTTTGGGAAGGGTGTAGTAAACGAAGTCGCCATCTATCCTAACGCCTTCGGGAAGCGCTTGGTTAGGAATGTAGCCTCCGAGAAAGGTACTCCATCCTAAGATTAGGGTGCGATACATGGGTGAAGAGAATTCAACTTGAGGCCTTTGGAGTAGACGAAGCTGCCCTTCAACAAGATCGCCTTTGATGTAGATTTTTTCAGGGGTGAAGTGGATGGTAGCTTTAATTCCGTTGTGTTCGATGGTAGCCATCAGTCCCTCGTGAGGATCAGGGGCTAGGACGGTAAGTTGATCTACTCGCTGGATAGTCTTTTGACACAGCAATTCAACCGTCTTCGGTTTAAGAATCAGTTTCTGATTGGGTGGATCAACAACGATGTAGTCTTCTATCGGTTTCTGTAGCAGCTTGCCAGAACTTTGAGCGACTTTGCTCAGTTGATCAAGAAATCCCATCGGTCTTTATCACTTTCCTCATACAAGACAAAAGGTTGTGCCATAGCAAACCTTGAGGCCGGGATAGGCCAGGTGTACGCCCAGTGACCATTACGATCCAATTTAGACGCTAAAAAAGGCTGGTAAATTAGGCATTGGACAATCGGGCTACGGCTTCGCCCCCTAGGCGCTGGTGGGTATCGGCCAGCAGCGCCGGAATTTTGCTGGCGTAGGGGCTGTGGCGCAGGCAATCGGAAAAATCCAACGCATGGATGGCTTCTGCCTTTTGGCCAGGGAACCAGTGGCCCCCATTGCCCAGTAGGTTGTAGCGGGCCTTGGCGAATTCTGCCATATCGTAGGCCAGTAGGAGATTGCGCAGCCACAGAATCACCGGGATGTTCACTTGCCCAGGGGTGTCTTCGGGGGTGGGAAGGCCCTCCCGCCAGTGGTTTAGCCAATCTTCTCCAAGGACAGCTTGGGCTTGGTGTTCTAGTCGTTCTAGCACGGGCGCTAGGTGAGCGTCGGCCTGCGCTAGCAGGGGCAGGGTTTTCAGGTGTTCGTCAAAATCGCTGGGGCGAGCGGCACCAATGCTGAGGGTGTGTACCTGGGGACGGCTGAGGCAGAACAGGTTATTAAACACGATTGGACTGAGCGGATGGCAGAGATCCGTCAGGGTTTGGGACGGGTTGTAGAGATGGCCACCCTTATCGGAGGGGCTGATGATGAACACGCCCATATCGTGACGCTGGGCGGCTTCGACGGCGGGCCAGTTTTCCTGATGAATGTAGTACCAGTGCAGGTTGACATAGTCGAACTGGTCAGACTCAATCGCTTGCAGAATCACCGCCGTGGGGGCATGGGTGGAGAAGCCAATGAACCGCACCCGCCCCTGCCGTTGGAACTCCTGGGCTACCTCCAAACAACCGCCCGGTCGCAGCGTCCAGTCCAGCAGTTCGGCGGTGTTAATGCCGTGGATGCCGAGCAAATCCACCGTTTCTAGCTTCAAGTTATCGAGGGATTGGCTGAGGGTGCGGCGAAAGTCCTCCGGATTTTCCGTGGGAGAAACCTTGGTTTGCACAATCATCGCCTCGCGGGGCAGGGTGGGCAGAAGTTGCCCCAGTTGAATTTCCGAGGTGCCGTAGCCACGGGCCGTTTCGATGTGGTTAATGCCTACCTCTAGGGCACGGCGGATGGTGTCCTCCAGGTTAGCCTGGTTTTTGGCCGGAATCTCTGCCAGGGGCACATCCCTCCAGGAATGCTGGTAGCGCATACCGCCGCAGGAAAACACGGGCATTTGCAGATTGGTGCGACCAAATCGACGGTACTGCATGGGAATCTTCACAAAACGTCATGAAAGCTACTCCCCACGGTACTTAATGGCCTGACCGTTGTAAAGCATCGCGCCACAATTTGCCGAGAGGGAGTCTCAGAGAGCACCCCGGTTGCCTTTACAAGGCTTCTCTTACAATGTCGTCGTTCAAAATAGTGGTGAGACGGCAGGCGGTCATGCAGGGCTAACGACGGCGGCGGCAGCGTTCCGAGCAGTATTTCACCTCGTCCCAGCAGTCGGCCCACTTTTTGCGCCAGGTAAAGGGCCGCTGGCAGACGGGGCACAGCTTAGTCGGCAGATCCGCCTTAGCACGCTGTTTAGCCATCCTAATGTTTCCTTCCCATCTCCAGATTCCAGCTTTCCAGGCTCCTCAGATCGCTCAACCCTTGAGAGCATTTCCGCGTAGGGTAGATTCACGTAGGGTGGATTCGCGAAGCAATCCACCCCCCAAAACCATCCCCATCCGCCAACATCAGACCGTCTCGTCCCAGGCGGGGTGAGACAGCAAAGAGGCCATCATCCGCACGCCGCGCAGTTGGTTAGACAGAGGCAGATGGCCATCGGGGGCACTGAGATCCCAAATGAAGCCGCCGGGATAGCGCGTCCAAATGTTGTCGTCTTTCCAGGCGATGCGGGGCCAGAGTTTATCCCAGTTTTGGCCCAGGCCCAGCCACAGGCGACGCTGCACCGAAAAGCCAAACTTGCCTTCAGAATAGATTTGCCAGAGCAGATCAATGGTCTGCAAATCCAGGGTGGGGAACATCTCAACTTCCGTGAAGTAGACCCATTTGCGCTTGACGGCGGTGGGGCCAGCCAGTTCACACATTTTCACCAGGGTGAGGCGATCCGCTTCCTGAAAATCTTGGGCGACCAGGCAATCTTGAATGGGGGAATAGTCAATTTCGGCGGAGGAGGGCATGGGCACGCGGCCTTCGGGCCAGGTTTCGGCCAAAAAAGCTTGAATTTCGTCTTGCTGGGTGGCGTAGAGCACCTGCACCATGCGACCATCCAAAATCGTGGGCGGCGCATCCTTGCGGTCGAGCAACGTGGTTTTGAGAGCGTCTAGCCCCTCTGACCCCAGGGCCACCAGTTCGTGAACCGCCGAGAGTTGACGTTTGGGGGAATCGCCCTGAAGCTGCTGCCGCAAGTCCTCCAATGTGCCGCTTTCCGAAACCATAGATCCTATGCCATGCGCTGTGAAACTGCCCTTTCCAATGATATGGCAATATCGGCGGTTTCTGGGGCTAGGGCAAGGGCAGGGGATGGGTGAGAAAGGCGTATTCCTCGACCACTTGGCCACCGATCAGGTGCTCTTGAATGATGCGCTCGATCACCGCTGGGGTGGCGCTATGGTACCAAACGCCATCGGGGTAGACCAACAGAATTGGCCCCTTTTGGCAGACCCGCAGGCAATGAACCTTGGTGCGAAAGATGCTGGTGGGCCGCTCGGCGGTGGGGATGTCGAGCTTGAGTTCCTTGAGGCGATTTTTGAGGTAGTCCCACGCCTCCAGGCTGGCGGCTTTGTCGCAGCATTTGGGAACAGCTTGGTCGGCGCAGATCAACACATGGCGCTGAATACTGGTAAGGGCCAGGGCGTCAGCACTCTGCTGTAGGGCCGCTTCGGGGGTTTGGGACAATGGCATGGGGGAATTAGTCATTGCGAGGGGAAGCTTCGGACGGGGTGGGCGATGGGGAATCGTCGGGTGTGGTAGTGGACTCGACACCGCCGGAGGATGCGGCGGAATTGGCGGAACTCTCAGAATTGGTGGCCTCGGTGATGGATGGGGTTGCCTCTACCGCCGACGCTTCTGCTTCAGCGACACTGGGGACGGGGTCTGCCTCTGTATCGGGCCGAGGCGCATCGGGTTCCGTGGGAGCAGCCTTGGGAGCGGCATCCAGATTTTCGGGCACCACGGGGGAGGTGGGCCGCACCCGACGGATGGGCAGGTTGGCAATCAAGGCGGTCATGCGCTGGTCGCTTTCCAGGTTAAATTCCAGGTGCTCTTGATCCAGCTCCACGTAGCGCGAGACCACCTCTAGGATTTCCTGGCGCATTTTTTCCACCAGGTCGGGGCTGAGGTCGGTGCGGTCGTGGGCGAGGACAAACTGAAGCCGTTGCTTCGCCGACTCCCGGCTGGTGGGGGTGCGGGTGCGGTTAAAGAGTTTATCGAGCAGTTCGCTGAGCATGGGGACGGGGGGCTGTGGATGACATCGGACACCGGGGGCAGGTGAGTGGGGGAAATTTGGGGGGAAGTCCTAGGGTTGGGGGACGCTAAGCGACAGACTCCAGGCGAAAGACTCTAGGCTACGGACTCCAAGCCAGGGACGATTCCCGAAACTTACCCCCGCAGAAAACGACGAATTCGGCTGAAGATGTCGTCGTGGGTAGCGGTGAGGTCGAGCAGGGGCACCTCTTCCCCCAGCAGCCGCCGAGCAATGTTTTGGAAGGCCATCCCCGCTAGGGAGAGCTTGGCGTCTAGCACCAGCGGTTCACCCCGGTTGGAGGAGACAATCACCCGCTCGTCGTCGGGGATTACCCCCAACAGCGGCACCGCTAGGATATCTAAAACATCGCGCACGGACATCATTTGATCCTCCTGCACCATGGCGGGCTTGAGGCGGTTCACCAGCAGCTTGGTGTATTTCACGTCGCTGGCCTCCAGGAGGCCCACCACTCGGTCGGCATCGCGCACGGCGGAGACTTCCGGCGTTGTCACTACAATCGCCTCATTAGCGGGGGCAATGGCGTTCTGAAAACCCAACTCAATCCCCGCCGGACAGTCGATGATCACAAAGTCGTACTGGCCCTTCAGCCCCGCCACCAGTTCCTTCATTTGGTCGGGGGTGATGGCTTCTTTGTTGCGGTTTTGGGCCGCCGCCAACAGGGCCAAGTTGGGCTGGCGCTTGTCTTTCACTAGGGCTTTTTCAATGGTGCAATCCCCCGCCAACACATCCAGGGCGGTGTAGACAATGCGGTTTTCGAGCCCCAGCAGCAGGTCGAGGTTGCGGAGGCCAAAGTCGGCATCAATCACCACGACCCGTTGATTCCGCTGCGCTAGGGCCATACCCAGGTTGGTGGTGCAGGTGGTTTTGCCTACCCCGCCCTTGCCAGAGGTCATTACAATGATGCGCGTCATAGGCTAACCCAGCGTTCTACCGTCTAAACTTTACAACTCCACGAATTTTACGAGGAATTTACACAACCGAGACACCCGGTTTTAGAATCGCCCCCTTGGATGAAGTTTGCTCTTGTACTTGGAGGAATGTGCGTAAAGGCACCGCAAGAATTGTATCTAAAGGGTTAGATGGCTCAGGAATTTGGGTACACCAAAGGTATATTCGCTATCCTTGATCGACGATCAACATCCTTGGCCGACGATCAACGGCGGTGCCCATCATGTCCAGGATTTTCCATGGGCCAAGGTCAAGGGATAGCCCATCAACAGTCGCCCATCAATAGCAAGGGTCAGGAGTGAAGTATGGTGGTCAGTGTTGACGGAGAGACGGTCCCAGCCGACGCCCAAGGGGGAGTCCATCTGGCCCGGTTTTCAACCCATGAACAAGTCCTGTTGTTGCGAGGGGATGTCTTAATCGTGCCGCAGCCCCACCCAAAAGAACCCGCAGCGGTGATGGCTCACATGTACGTACCGCTGGATCGTTCCCACATTTGGCCCCAGATCACCAGCTATCGACGCTGGACGCAGTACTTTCCCAACATCATCCATAGCGAAGTGCTGGAATCGGTAAAAACTGCTGGACAACGCTACCGACGGCTGTACCAAGTGGGGCAAAAGGGGTTCATGATGATGACGGCTCAAGTCGAAATCTACCTTCAGGTGCTAGAAACCGCCTGCGAACACATTCAATTTCGCCTAGAGCGGGGCACCTTCTCCTACTTCGCCGCCGATCTCCACCTACAAGATATGGGCGAGGGCACCTTGCTTTCCTACCGCGTGCAGGCGGCTCCCACCATCCCCGTCCCCACCTTCCTGATTGAGCAGGGCATGAAGATCGACCTACCCGGTAACATGAGACAGATGCGACAGGTGCTATGTCAGGGCTATGGCGTGGGTTAAGCGACTGCGAGGAACCTTTTGGTTGGGGCTGGGCTATCTGCTGTCGCCCCTCTCCTGGTGGAATGATCTGATTTTTAACTTTCCCTTAGCCTATGGCTTTGCCTATCTGGTCACTTGGGGCCATCGCGACTGGTTTTGGACGGCGACGGTGGTAGGCTATTGGTTCTCCAATGTGCTGGGCATGGTGATGATGCAGTGGGGAGCCACGGACATTCTCTTCACCGATCAGCCCCGCAACTGGAAACGGGAACTGTGGTTAGGCTTAGCGAGTTCGACGGCTTATACCCTAGCGATTGCGGGACTGGTGTATTTCCATATCCTCAATCTGCCGGATTTTCTGGCTGTGGGCTAGCTCTCTAGGCGTGCATTGCCTTGGTGTGTTGCTTCGCGTTGGCAATAGCCTCGTCTTGGCGTTATGCGCCCTGCGGGTTGTGGGTTAATGGTAGCGTTCCACAAAGGCTCGTCCGGCGGACATGGCGGCGCTGCTGGTGGTGTAGAAGGTGCCATCGCTCAACACATCCAGGGTGGGGTTGACTAGCCAGCATTGGTAGCCCTGATCCTTGGCGTGGCTCACGCCGATGATCCAGCCCGCCATAGCCGATAACTGAACCACCGCTTCGTTGTCCATGGTTGTCTCCTGGGAGTGCCTACACTCGGAACGGCTCGGACTGGGGCGTAAATTCGATGGGCAGAACCGCTTCCACGTTTTCTTGGGGGTTGGGAATGATGACGTGGGTGGTCACCTCAGCATAGCCCGGACAAGCATTCGCCGCTTCTAATCCGGCGGCAACGGCCCGATTCACTTCGCCGATGGGGCCGCGCACCGCCACAAACTGCCGCCCACTTTCCGATCGGTCGTACTTGGTCAACGTCACCCGTCCGGCCTTGACCATGGCATCGGCGGCGGCCAGCACTGCCGGAAAAGTTTGGGTTTCAATTACGCCAACCGCAATGGTCATTGGGGGTATCCTTGGTGGGTCAAAAGAACGCTATACCAACTATACCCTGAGGGCTAGACCTTGATACCGCTGGGTTCTCCAGGGGCGGCGATGATGCGATCACAGCCCGATTCTGGCTTGGCCCAGTCGTAGTGGCAGTCCTTGGGATCGCCCCAGCAGAGGGTGAGGTATAGCTCGGTGCGAGCCGCCGAGAGTTCGGCCCATTCGCTGGCAGCAATCAGGGTTTCTACCTGGTCGAGGGTGGTGGGCTGGGCCGGACGACCCGCGAACCACAGGTGCAGATCGGGAATAGCGGTTCGCCAAAACTGAATGATGGCAGGCTTGGCGGCGGTGAGGGCAAGCTTGTCGTCGGGGATGGCAATCAGTTGGGGATGGAGCTCCAGCACCCGCAGGCTTTGGCCCTGAAACTGGCAGGTCTGCCACACCAACCCCGACACCCCATGCTGCCGCTGGTAGTCGTGAATTTGCGCCCGAAAGTCTTGAATGGCAAACACCTTACTCAGCTTGTCGGCCCCAATGGCCTTGGCAATCACCGGGTTATCCAGTCGATCATCGGAGGACAGCACCACCCGTTCGCCCCGCCAGGTGGCCCGCAGTTCTTGATCCAAAAACGCCAGCAGTTGTTCGGTGGTGTAGGTCATGGACAGATTTACGCTGGCCGTGGGGACAATGCATCGGTAAAGGCTAGATACATCAACATTCTATCAATCATTTCTGGGCTGGCCAGTCACGCTCCCCCTTCTCACCCACTCATACCAAATCCGACTTGTTTGCCCCCGGTATCAGCGGGCGAGGAGACCTCG
>JBBAWV010000069.1:0-24455 GCA_040396995.1 Nodosilinea sp.
CCCAGGAGGGAGAGGGGCTGGGGGTGTAGCTTGCTTCCCGTTAGGGTGGGCTGCGGGGACTTTGCGATCTACTGATCCTCGTTAACCCGTTAATGCTAATTCTAAACAAGGGTAAATATCATCTGGTACTTAAGCGCCCTGTCGGCCTTGTGCCCTGAGTTAATCCGCTTTTTTTCTACGAGATGGGTATGACGTTGCTAATGCTAAAACGCCGAACATTGAAGTCGTCCTTGATAGCTGCTGTATTGGGACTGATGGCCATGCTAGTGACGGTGGCTCAGCCCTGGGCGACGGCTTGGTCGGGTGCGCCGCCCCAACTGGGGATCAATGACTACAGCCAAAATGCGGCTCCCTTCACTCTGCCCTTTCATTTAGTAGATGGCTTTGTGATGATTGATGGCCGCGTGAATGGGGTGTCTGGGCGGTTTTTACTGGATACCGCTACCCCTTGGGGAATGTATCTCAATAACCACACCATTCCCCTGAGCAAAGACACCTTCATCATGACAGGCCATGCGGGTTCTGGCCAAGAAATGGCCATGTATATCCAAAATCGCCCCATTGAAACCATTACCCTGGCAGATCAAATTAGCTTTGAAAATCTGAACGGGATTCTCCATACCGACTGGAGTTTTACCGAATCAACCTTTGGCCCAAACTTTTTGGGCAGCATCGGCCACGAGTTTACCCAGCACTATCTCTTTACCCTAGACTACGTGCGCCAGCAGATTCAGTTTTATCCCTTTGATCAGACGGAAACGCTACTAGCAGACTACGAAGCGGCGGGTCGCCTCGTGGCCGTTATTCCCTTCACCTCCACCGATGAGGACAGCCGCAAACCCATGTTTGATCTCACCTTGGGGGCAGAAACCATCCATGGCTTTTGGGATACGGGCAACCTAGGCGACCTCCATCTCACCGCTGAAGCCCAGGACAACCTGACTGCGGCGGGGCTGTTGACTGTGGAAACCAGCGACTTTTGGTACGGTAGCCCCGCCCGTCAAACCTTTGCCAACATCACCGGACTCAGCCTAGATTCCCAACCGCTGGCAAACATTCAACACCTAAGCTACACCCTCGGCGACGACAACACCCTCGGCATGGGCTACCAGTTCCTCAAACACTACATCACCGTTTGGAACTACCAAGACCAAACCCTGGCCTTGGTGCGCCTCTAACCCACAGGCGGTTTCTAGGTTGGTGATGCGGAGAAAGGTAGGCCGATGCCGTACCGAGTCCGTTTTCCCGTCGCGGCTTACACGGCATAGAGTAGGGCCATGAACCCTGCCGTGCAGTGTTTCTAGCGGGCGGCGTGGTCAACGCCCCAGGGGGTAACCGCTACCCTATTGCAGCCCCACATACTCCTGGAGCGACTTCACCTCCAGGGGATGCTGTTGCAGGGAGTGGATGGCCGATGCGGTGGCACTAGCTCCGGCGATGGTGGTGATGATCGGCACCTTGTAGGCCAGGGCGGTGCGGCGGATGGATCGGTCGTCCTCCAGGGCAGTGCTGCCGGCAGGGGTGTTGATGATCAGTTGGATTTCGTTGTTTTTGATGGCGTCTTCGATGTTGGGACGGCCTTCGTGAACTTTGAGGATCAGCCCCACCTCTAGCCCTTCGTCCATCAGGGCTTTGCGGGTGCCGCCGGTGGCGATTAGCTTCAGGCCCATGGCTGCGAGTTCTTTGGCCACGGGGATGACGGCCTCTTTGTCCCGGTCATTCATGGAAATAAACACGGTGCCGGAGAGGGGCAGCTTTTGGTTGGCCCCCAGTTCCGCCTTGGCGAAGGCTTTGCCAAAGTCGGCATCAATACCCATGACTTCCCCGGTGGAGCGCATTTCTGGCCCCAGCAGAGCATCGGTGCCGACGAATTTGTCGAAGGGTAGGACGGCTTCTTTCACCGCGATGTGGTTGGGGATCACCTCCTGGGTAAAGCCCAGTTCCGCTAGGGTTTTGCCCGACATCACCCGCACCGCTAGCTTGGCTAGGGGATGGCCGATGGCCTTGGAGACAAAGGGCACCGTGCGGGAGGCGCGGGGGTTGGCTTCTAGGATGTAGACTTGCCCGCCCTTGACCGCAAACTGGATGTTCATCAGGCCGATCACGTTCAGGCGCTTGGCCAGTTTCACCGTCCAGTCGCGGATGGTGGAAAGGGTGTCTTCGGGCAGGGTGATGGTGGGCAGGGAACAGGCCGAATCCCCGGAGTGGATGCCCGCCTGCTCGATGTGCTCCATGATGCCGCCGATGACGACCTGGCCCGTGTGGTCGGCGATGGCGTCCACATCCACCTCGATGGCGTTTTCCAAAAACTTGTCGATCAGAATCGGGTGATCCGGCTCTACCTGTACGGCGTAGGTCATGTAGCGCTCTAGGTCTTCGTCGGAGTAGACGATTTCCATCGCCCGACCGCCGAGGACGTAGCTGGGCCGCACCACCACGGGGTAGTCAATCTGCTGGGCCACCTTGAGGGCATCCTGGTAGCTGCGGGCCATGCCGTTGGGGGGTTGCTTGATGTCTAGCTCCCGCAGGATGGCCTCAAAGCGCTCCCGGTCTTCGGCGGTGTCGATGGAATCCGGCGAGGTGCCCCAGATTTTGGTTTCGGTACTGGGCAGGGAAGCCAGGTACTCCTGAAGGGGAACCGCCAGTTTCAGGGGCGTTTGGCCACCGAATTGGATGATGATGCCAATGGGATTTTCAGCCTCAATAATATTGAGCACGTCTTCCTTGGTCAGCGGCTCAAAATACAGGCGGTCGCTGGTGTCGTAGTCCGTCGAAACCGTTTCCGGGTTGGAGTTGACCATGATGGTCTCGAAGCCATCGTCGCGCAACGCAAAGGACGCATGGCAGCAGCAGTAGTCGAACTCGATGCCCTGGCCGATGCGGTTTGGCCCACCACCGAGGATCATCACCTTGGGGCGGTCGCTGGGCAGCACCTCGGTTTCGTCTTCGTAGGTGGAGTAGTAGTAGGGAGTGAAGGCTTCAAACTCGGCGGCGCAGGTATCCACGGTTTTGTAGACGGGGATGATGCCCAGCCCTTTGCGATACTGGCGCACGGTGTCTTCGTCGGTGCCCGTGGCGTAGGCGATTTGGCGGTCGCTAAAGCCCTGGCGTTTGACGGCCCGCATTTGGTCGGCGCTGAGGGCGTTCAAGGCGGTGCGCTTGAGGAATTTCTCGGTTTTCAGCAGCCCTTCCAGTTGCCGTAGGAACCAGGGATCGATGCTCGTGAGTTCGTAGATTTCGTCTACCGTCAGGCCCAACTGCATGGCGTGGCGCAGTTCAAACACCCGCTCTGGGTTGGGAACCCGTAGCTTGGGGCGAATTTCGTTGAGGCTAGGCAGTTTTTCGGCCCGGTCGCAGCCCCAGCCCGCCCGCCCAATTTCCAAAGAACGCAGCGCCTTTTGGAAGGATTCCTGGAACGTGCGCCCGATGGCCATCGCCTCACCCACGGATTTCATTTGGGTGGTGAGGGTGTTGGAGGTGCCGGGGAATTTCTCGAAGGCAAAGCGGGGAATTTTCGTCACCACGTAGTCAATGGTCGGCTCGAAGCTGGCCGGGGTCTTTTTCGTGATGTCGTTGGAGATTTCGTTCAGGGTATAACCCACCGCCAACTTAGCCGCAAACTTAGCAATGGGGAAGCCCGTCGCCTTAGACGCCAAGGCCGAACTACGGGACACACGGGGGTTCATCTCAATCACGATCACATCCCCATTGTCGGGGTTGACCGAAAACTGAATGTTCGATCCGCCCGTTTCCACGCCAATTTCGCGGATGATCTTAATCGAGGCATCCCGCAAGCGCTGGTATTCCTTGTCGGTGAGGGTCTGGGCCGGGGCCACGGTGATCGAGTCGCCCGTATGCACCCCCATCGGGTCAAAGTTTTCGATGGAGCAGATAATCACCACGTTATCCGCCAGGTCGCGCATCACCTCTAGCTCGTATTCCTTCCAGCCCAGCAGCGATTGCTCGATCAAAATCTGCGACACCGGGCTGGCATCCAGGCCAGAGCGGGCAATGGTTTCAAATTCTTCTTGGTTGTAGGCAATGCCGCCCCCGGTGCCGCCCATGGTAAAGGCAGGCCGAATAATCAGCGGAAAGCTGCCGATTTGCTTCGCAATCTGGTGCGCTTCATCCATGGTTTCCGCCAGGCCGGAGGGGCACACCCCCACCCCAATCCGCTCCATGGCTTCTTTGAATAGCTTGCGATCCTCCGCCATTTCGATGGCTTCCAGCTTCGCCCCAATCAGCTCCACCCCGTAGCGCTCTAGCACCCCGTTCTTAGAGAGGGCCACGGCAATGTTCAGCGCCGTTTGTCCGCCCATGGTGGGCAGCATCACGTCGGGGCGTTCCCGCTCAATCACCCGCTCCACAATTTCCGGGGTCAGCGGCTCGATGTAGGTGCGATCCGCCGTTTCTGGGTCGGTCATAATCGTGGCCGGGTTGGAGTTGATCAACACCACCTCATAGCCCTCCTCCCGCAGCGCCTTACAAGCCTGGGTACCGGAGTAGTCAAACTCGCAGGCTTGGCCAATTACAATCGGGCCAGAACCAATCAGCAGAATTTTTTTGATGTCGTCGCGGCGAGGCATAAGCGGCAGGGGTGGTGAGAAAATCCAACCTATTCTAAGGGCTAACGGCGGAATCCGATTGCCGAACTTGCCCCCGCTAAGGCCGATTGGCGGGGCGAAGGAGCGGAATGTCACCATTCCCTAAATTTAAGCAAAATTAAGTAAAACTCCTCTTAGCCTGACCGACACCTAATCCAGGGGAACCCCTACACCATTCTTTCGGCTAATTTCCTCACGATAGCGCCCTAATTTTCGGCCCCTAGCCAGGTGGTGCTGGCGGGCTGGGTTTGGGCTAAAAGCTTGCCCCTAGAGATCACATGGGTGACGGTGGCGCAGCGGCGGATGGCGTCATAGGGGCTATCGGCATCGAGGACGATTAGGTTGGCGGGTTTGCCGACTTCGATGCCGTACTGGTCTTCCACCTTCAGGGTTTTGGCTCCGTGGTGGGTGACCATGGCGTAGCAGGCGTCGATTTCGGCCTGTCCGGTCATGTGGCAGGCGTGGACGGCCATGGAGGCAACGGCCAGCATATTGCCTGTGCCCAGGTTGTACCAGGGGTCTTGCACACAGTCGTTACCGAGGCTAACGTTGAGCCCCCGCTGCCACAGTTCCTTGACGCGGGTGATGCCTCGCCGTTTGGGATAGGTATCGGCGCGGCCCTGAAGGGTGATGTTGATCAGGGGGTTGGCGATGAAGTTAATTTGGGAACGCGCTAGCAGACCCATGAGCTTGGTGGCGTAGGCGTTGTTGTAGGAGGCGAAGGCGGTGGTGTGGCTGGCGGTGACGCGATCTCCTAGACCAGAGCGCAGGGCACAGGCGGCGACCACCTCTAAAAAGCGGGATTGGTCGTCATCAATTTCGTCGCAGTGGACATCAATCAGACGGCCATACTGCTGGGCGAGATCAAAAATGCGGTGCACGGACTGCACCCCGTCCTCGCGGGTGAGTTCGTAGTGGGGAATGCCACCCACCACATCGGCCCCCATTTCCATCGCCGTCTCGATCAGGCCATCGTTGCCGGGACTGCCGTAGATGCCGTCCTGGGGAAAGGCCACCACCTGCACGGTAATCCAGTCCTTTACTGCGTCTCGCACCTCCAGCAACGCCTTCAGGGCGATGAGGCTGGGTTCACTAACATCAGCATGGCTGCGGACAAAGAGGGTACCTTGCTGGGCGAGGATCTTCAGGGTTTCCATCGCCCGCCATTTCACGTCTGCTAGGGTGAGGGACTGCTTGCGCTCCCGCCAAATGTCGATGCCCTCAAACAGGGTGCCGCTTTGGTTCCAGCGGGGCTCTCCCACGGTGAGGGCAGAATCGAGGTGAATGTGGGACTCCACAAAGGGCGGGCTGACCAGTTTGCCCTGCACCGACAGCTCCTGAGCGGCCAAGACCTCCAGCCGGGGCGCAATGGCCTGAATGGTGCCCTCCTGAATGGCAATGTCTACGGGCTCAGCATGACCTAAAAGACGACATTGCCGCAGCACCATTTCCGGTGAGATCATGGCCACGTTTCCTACCTGTTGTCGGGATTATCTGACGGATTTTTGATTAGCGGGAAGAACCCGCAAATAGTCCCGGCGCGTAGGCTTCGATCACCTTACCACTACGGGTACAGGTAATCATAAGGTAATCGCAGGCATTACACTGGGTTCGCACCAACTGTTCTTTTTGCAAATGATGACGTTCGGCCAAATGACCGCAGTTGGGGCAATGTACCTGTTGAGACATAAAAATCATTTTTGTAACCCTGGCTACTTTAATGTGTTGAAAAGTATGAACTCGCGCACTGATTTCCTTCAAAAATAATCTCGCAACGAACAATGCCCATTGCGAGGAATTCAGGAAAATGCAGTCTTTGTATGTAATGACATTATGGCCATAGTTTCCGGGAGTGACAACGTTATTTTATAAATGCTTAATCTTGTGAACCTCTACATATCGGCTGATCCCCATTGGGGAATAGTCCTGATTTGTCTAGCCCAGTGCCCGATCTAGGGGTAGGCTAATATTCATTTTTGTGCTATCTCGCAAGGGTATCGCCAACAGGCAGAATCAAAGTCGCTCCAAAGGTATGGCGTTCATCAAATTCTGGTTGGGCCTGGGAGGAAGGAGGACAGACGAAAGGGGACACTTGCGGTAAGGTAGTGTCGCCCCTTGGCCCTGAGGCTTGATCCGTAATGCGCTTTCAGATTCAGCACCAGACCACCTACCACTACCCAGAACCCGTTTTGCTTCAGCCCCACACCCTGAGGCTGCACCCCCGCACCGATGCGGCCCAGCGGGTGACGCACTTTCACCTGGCGGTGTCCCCCCTTCCCAGCCAACAGACGCCGCTGCTGGATACCGATGGCAACCATAGCCACCGCCTTTGGTTTGCCCCCACCCCCACCCAGCAGTTCAGCCTTGCCGCCACGGTGGAGGTAGAAACCTATCGCACCAACCCCTTCGACTATTTATTAGAGCCCTGGGCCACCACCCTGCCCATTGACTACCCCAGCAGTTTGGTCGCCATTCTCCAGCCCTACCTTCAGCCCATGCTCTACCCGGCTATCTCCCCTCGGGCCACTCAACTGGCAGCGGATCTGAACCACGAGGTAGACGGCAACGTGAGCTTTTTCCTCACCACCCTCACCCAGCGAATCTACGAAACCTGTGACTATACCACCCGCGCCACGGGTGATCCCTGGCCACCGGGCGTCACCTGGGAAAAACGCCTAGGCAGTTGCCGCGATTTTACCGTGCTGTTTATGGAGGTGTGCCGCTCGGTGGGGCTGGCGGCCCGATTTGTCAGCGGCTACGAAGCCGGAGACGATGCCGTCTCCCACCGCGACCTCCATGCCTGGGCCGAGGTCTATGTACCGGGCGGCGGCTGGCGCGGGTTCGACCCCACCCATGGGTTAGCCGTCGGTGAGCGTCATGTGGCCATTGCGGCCAGCCCGTTTCCTCCCTATACAGCCCCCGTGAGCGGTCAAACTTTGGCCACCACTCGGCCCGTCATCGGCCAGTTGGCCACCCAAGTGACACTAACCGCGCAGGCGTAGGGCTAGGGCCAAGGCCGGAAATGCCGCTCTAGGGCAAGCCTGCCGCCCCCACGGAGCGGTAATAATCTCGGCCATTGTAGGTCAACACTACGGTGGGATCGGTACTCGAAAGGTCAATGGCTTTGATGCGCACCTGCCCCCCGGCTACGGTGTCGCCCTGGCTCACCCGTCGCCCAGAGGGATTTCCCGGCTCGGTAATAATGGCGTGAACCTGCTGGCCCACCTGGACAACGCCGCTTACCACTACTTGATCGACGGCACTACTGGGGGCCCCAGGGCTGGGCAGGAGAGCCGTGGTTGCCCCGGCTTCGGCGGCCATGGGGAACCCACCCGGAATAGGTGGGATAGGTAAGCTTGGCATGGTGATGGTAGGCAACGGAGGCAACGCCTGGGTCGCCGCTATGGATACGGTTGGCCGTGGCTGGGCTGTTGAGGGGCGGGCCACGGGGGGAGGCGAGGCGGTGGGCATAGCCATCGGCGTGGGCGGCGGTGGCGGGGTAGGAATCACCCCAGCGACGGGTCGGGATGGAATACGGGCTGGGGTCACGAGGGGGGCAAAGGGGTCGGGTCGCCCAGCGGCAATGGCAGGCACCCGCGTCTGGGCGGAGGTCGATTGCAGGAGGTCTGGATCAGGGAGGGTGAGGGATGGAGCCGCCGCCACAAAGGGCTCGGCAAAATCAGCGGTTGCTGCCGAGGCTGATCCCAGTTCCCCATCGGTTATCGCGTCTGGTGAAGGGCTATCGGCGGCGGTGCTACCTGGGCCAGACGCTTGAGACTGCCACAACCTCAAGCCCCCCCCCAATAGCAACGCCACTAGCACTCCTCCGCCCAGGGCAAAATACAGTTTCCGGTTGGGCCGCGACGCCTTGCCATCAGTACCGGAAAGAACGGTAATTTTTGGTGTACCTGAATAGCTCATGCGCCTTATTCCCCACAACTCCCCCATAGAATAGCGAATTCTTTGGAAGATGACCCATGGAGATGGTGGCCTAGGGGATGGCTACTAGGCTGAGGTGCCACTGCTGGTTTGGCGCTGGTGATGCAGGGTCTGGAGCTGCAATAGGAGTGCGTCTGCCTCGGCCTGTAGATGGAGGAGCTCCACCTGGTGATCGGGGCCATAGGGAGACTGGCTGACTTCAATCCAGCAAATTTGGTCAGCGGCGGCGGGGGCCGTTTCGCGATCCACTTCCCCTAAGTCAGGGGACGAGGTGGAGACATTAGCGCGATCAGCGGGGGCATTCATCGGCAAGACCCTAGCGAAATATACTCAGTCATGTACTCAGTCAGAACGTTAAGCTATTTTAACCGTCCTGTCCAGAGGACTATCTTAAACTAACTGCCTCAGACCGCAGGAGGTCTGTCAGGGCAGTTTTTTAACTGGCTCCGCCAAGAACAGGTTAGCTATGGATCCGATAACCCTGATCCCAGCGCCGAAAAATCGGGGTATCGCACACGGTAAACTGGTTAGGCACCACCGATAGGGCCGGAAGGGCTAGGGGCGTCTCCCCAGGCCGGGGCCAGGTTGTTCTCATCCAGCGTTTGTTCGTTCAATCATTGTTCTTTGCTTGATCCTACCGTGACGATTCGTTTAACCCCTTCTTCCCACGATGTCAGCGCCGTTTCGCCCCACAGCATCCCCAGCCCCGGCACCCAGCCTTGGCCAGGGTTGATCGAAGCCTACCGCCCCTACCTGCCCGTCTCTGAGCAGACCCCAGTGGTGACCCTCTGCGAAGGCAACACGCCGCTGATTGCCATGCCCGCCCTCAGTGAGCGCATTGGTCGGGGGGTGCAGGTTTGGGTCAAGTACGACGGGCTCAATCCCACGGGCAGCTTTAAAGATCGCGGGATGACCATGGCCCTCTCCAAGGCCAAGGAAGACGGGGCCGAAGCGGTGATCTGCGCCAGCACGGGCAATACCTCGGCAGCAGCAGCGGCCTATGCGCGGCGTGGCGGAATGCGAGCCTTTGTGCTGATTCCCGATGGCTATGTGGCCTTGGGGAAGTTGGCCCAAGCCCTGCTCTACGGGGCCGAGGTGCTGGCCATTAAGGGCAACTTTGACGATGCGCTGCGGATGGTGCAGGAGCTGGCCAAGGACTACCCCGTTACCCTCGTGAATTCGGTGAACCCCTACCGCTTGCAGGGGCAAAAAACCGCCGCCTTTGAAATTGTGGACGTGATGGGGGATGCGCCGGACTGGCTGTGTATCCCGGTGGGCAATGCCGGAAACATCACCGCCTACTGGATGGGCTTCAGTGAATATCATCAGCAGGGCAAGTGTCGCCTGCCGCAAATGATGGGCTTTCAGGCCGCCGGAGCCGCCCCCCTGGTCAACGGCCATGTGGTCAGCGATCCCCACACCCTGGCCACCGCCATTCGCATTGGCAACCCCGCCAGTTGGAAGCAGGCCGAAGCGGTGCGCGACGCCAGCGGCGGCAGTTTTAATGCCGTCACCGATGAGGAAATCCTCGACGCCTACCGCATTTTGGCCCTAGAGGGTGTTTTCTGCGAACCTGCCAGCGCTGCCTCCGTGGCCGGATTGCTGAAGGTGAAAGACCAAGTGCCCGACGCCGCCAAGGTGGTCTGTGTGCTCACGGGGAACGGCCTCAAGGATCCCGACACCGCCATTGCCCACAGTAATAACCAAGTTAAAGGTGGCCTGGTGCCAGAATTAGGTGTCTTGGCCCAGGCAATGGGGTTCTAGGCGGTATCCCAGAGGCAGCGGTCGCCAAGCTATCCGATCACAAATCCAAGGTGAAAATCCGCCGTGAAATAGGCACCCCGTTTCTAGGACAAACAGGGTGCCCGTATTGAGCATGGGTCTTTTGAGGTTTAGTGAACCTTGCTATCCCGCACCATTACAACATCGTGGATAGGGCAGGGGGGGATGGATTCATCGCTGCGGTGGCGGTACCAGGTTTGATGGCAACTCGCAACGGGGCATCGATAGCGGGGGCTTTCAACCCTCGACTCGCTGCCCGCTAGGGGCGTGTAGCTATCGCTGGTGGGCTGGTCTGCACCAACTTGGCCTGAGTCGAATGCGGAATTAATTACCATCGTCATTTTCTAACCCTCATCCCATGGGGATCTCAAGGCAGGAGACATCGGTTCCTCTTGCCTGATATGATTTGATCATAGCCCTTGGCGGGTCAGTGGCTTTGGCTTTTAACAAAACTCATCCCAGCGGATGGTATGACCGCCTAGTCCCTGGGTTGGCCCCATTATCGGTTTATTTTTTACCCATCAATAATTTTCTCAAATTTGCTGAGCCACATTTACGGATGCATCGAGGGAGATTAAACTCAGGAAATCTTTGCATCGGCCTAGGTGAGGTCAATTATGGGTAAGAGGTGGCTGGCAGGGTTGGGCGGGGCGGGGCTGGCCGTAGCGGCGACCCTAGGGCTGGGGGGATCGCGTTCGGCCCAGGCCGCAGAAACCGTGGTATTGGAGTTTGGCCCCTTTGGGCGTTCGGTGCCTGTGTCGGCCCTAGAGGCGTTTGCCCAGGGTGATCCCCCTAGTCGGGAGTTGGATCCGCTTCTGCGCCGCCTTACCCCCGACCAACAGGCAGGGTTTAGGACTGGGCTGAACGCCCGCCGAGAGGTCGATTTAGTTCCCCTCAGTCAGTGGTTCTACGACCCGATGGGAGAGCAGTCCCTGGCTTTTTTAGGCAAAGTGATTCGTACCGATGCCCGGTTGAACGGTCAGCGAGCGCTACGGGCCGCGTTAATTAGGTCGGCAGCGGAGGACAGTAGCGTCTCCCTGATGGGTGTGATCCGCCATTTTCCGACACAAACCATCAACCTAGACTTGGCCCAACTGTTGCGCAATGCCCAGCAGACCCTAGGCGAAGCAGAGGCAACCCAAGTAGTGGTGGAGGCGGTGCGGGCCAAGTCCAGTCAGGAAGCCGCCACCCAATCCCTCGATCTCACCACGCTGCCCGACCTCACCCAACCCGGCCCCCACGGTAGCCGCCAAATTTCTCTCCAAATCACCGATCCGGCCCGCCAGCGCACCTATCCGGTGGAACTGGTGGTGCCCCAAGATTTAGCCCGCCTCCCCGGCCCGATTCCGGTGGTGGTGATTTCCCACGGTTTGGGCGACAGTCCCCAAAGCTTTTTAGATGTCGCGGCCCATGCGGCTTCCCATGGCCTCCTGGTGGCCATACCGGAGCACATTGGCAGTAACTTTGTCCAGCAGCAGGCCATGCTCAACGGGCTGGCCCAGGAGAGCTTTCTGCCCCAAGAGTTTCTAGATCGCCCCCTGGATATTCGGTTTTTGTTAGATGAACTCAGCCGCCGCAATGGGGCCGACTTTGGCGGGCGTCTGGCCCTAGATCGGGTGGTGGTGGCGGGCCATTCTTTTGGGGGCTACACAGCCCTCGCCCTCGCCGGGGCCACCATTGACTTCGAGCGTTTGGCCCAGCGCTGCGATGCCAGCGCCAATATTTTGGCCGATGCAGCCCTCCTCTTAGAATGCCGTGCCCTGGCTCTACAATCTCAGCCCGCCGTAGTGGAGCAGCTTGGGGAAACGGGTGTCCAGGATGATCGGGTGGCGCTGGTCATGGCCTTCGCCCCGGTTTCCAATCTGTTTGGCCCCCAGGGGATGGCCGCCATTCAGCGTCCGGTGATGATTGTGGGCGGTGCCTTGGATGTGGTGGCTCCGGTGGTGCCACAGCAGGTATCGGCCTTTCACTGGCTGACCACCCCCGACCGCTATCTCTACCTGGCAGACAATACCTCGCACGGCCCCGAATTCACCCGATCCATCAGCCAATTGCTCGACTTTGACCAAGACCTAGCCCAGGGGATTGACGAAGCTCTGGGCATCACGCGGGGGGTCAACAAGTCCTTGGTAGTGGCGTTCACCCAGGTCTACGCCGCCAATCGCCAGGAATTTAGGCCATTTCTTCAGGCTAGCTATGTGGAAGCCGTCAGCGCTGATCCCTTCCGACTACACCTCGTGAGAGCCCTCCCCCCTGGGCTGGAGGGGATCCTCGGCTCGGACGAGCCCTAACGCACCCCCATCCTCCGCCCAGGGATGCTGCCACGAGATCGGCCCACCAGAATCTCCCAAAACCCTTTCAAACCGTCATTTCAAAAATAACGACAAAAAAGTGATCCGTTTTTTGAAACCTTCGGTACAATCTAACCGCATTGCCAACCCAGGTTCTGGAGAGGACGATTTCATTCCACCGTTCGCCTAAATTCCTAGGCAAGTCCTAGGAAATGGGTTCGGGGAACGAATCGAGTCGCACATTAGTCAAAAAAGTTGCGGTCGTCGTCTAGGCAGGCGTCCCAACTGGCTGAGAGCGCATCGGCCACCATGGCTTCTAGGGCGGCGGTATTAACGGTGCGGGTCATGTGATCCTTCATGGGATCAGACAGGGGCACTAGGCGCAAACGTCGGTTGTCCTGAACAAGGTCAAAATGGCTTTGATCTCCGTTGATTTTCCCCATTTCAAGGTAGTCAAAGCTGTGAACGTTGATGTAGAGCGTGTGATTGGCGACGAGCGTGGCCTGCTGAGGATCGGCAAAGACCTCCATGATCAGCCCTTGGTCAGCGGAGAGGACAATGCCATCCTCAAGGTGGCTATAGCTAACCTGGCCAAGATCTTGCAGCAACCTAAGCATATCCGCCTTGTTCACAACCATGCCCGTGTCTACCAGACAGGGTGCGAGGGTGCCTAGGTCTCTAACACGCTCGTGATTCATAGATTTTTAACCACGCTACGGCAATCCGTGGAGCAGGTCGAGCAATGGTTGCTCCCGACGCTCTACATCCACGATACTCGATATTCCTAGGAATGATCTGTCCTGATCAGTTCTAATCTGGCGTTTCCTGGAGCCAGGAAGCGGTAATCTGGGGCTAAAGCCGCATCCCAGGCGAATTCTGGTAGGCGATCCGCACAACCATCGTGGTACTGAAATATTTCGTCATACCAGGGAGGGGGATCGCGGATTGGGTGCCCTGGTTTGGGTGGTTTGGGAACTTTGGCCACCCTGTTGTAGATCATCCCGTTATCAGGTCACCCCGTCCTATTGAAGTGCCGCCCTTGCCCCCTTGGTTTTGCTCAATGGCCACTGCCCTAGCCCGTCTGTGGGCACAGTTGGGCGGTGCAATTTTGTTTTACACTGTCCTGCCCCTGCCTCGCTGGTGGGTGCCGCAGTTTGAGGGCATTGCGGCGTTGGCTCCGTGGATCGGAGTGGGGTTGGGCTTGGGGCTGGCTGGGGTGGACTGGGCTCTAGAGGCGCTGGGATTGACGGCCTTGTTCCGCAGCGCCCTAGTGGTGGGGCTGTGGTTGTGGCTAACGGGGGGGCTGCATTTGGATGGTGCGATGGATACCGCCGATGGTCTCGCGGTACAGGATCGAGATCGGCGGCTGGCAGTGATGGCCGATAGCCACAGTGGAGCCTTTGGGGTGATGGTGGCCATCGCCATTCTGGGTCTCAAAACCCTGGCCCTGGCGGAGTTGACGGTGGGGCGTCCGGGGGGGATTCTCCTGGCAGCCCTGTGGGGACGCTGGGGACAGGTGGTGGCCATCGCCCGCTATCCCTACCTCAAGGCCACCGGGAAGGGAGCCTTCCATAAGCCTCACCTACGACTACCCTGGGCGTTGCTGGGGGGGCTGGGGGCAAGTCTGCTGGTGGGGGCACTGTGGGGTTGGATTCGGCCCGATCAGATGGCCCTGGCGCTGGGGGTCTGGGGTGGGGGTCTGGCATTGGCCATCCTAGTGGGAGCTTGGTTTCAGCGTCGCTTCGGGGGCCACACCGGAGATACCTACGGAGCTACGGTGGAATGGACAGAGGTGCTGGTGTTGATCTGGGCAGCGATTTTAACCCGCTAGGACAATTCCTGCTCAAGGGCGGCGAGGAGGGGGTCGGCGTCGGTAGCGGTGTTGACGGGGTATCGCTGCCAGTCGCCATTGACCTTTAGGTCGGTAAAGAATCCGCTGGGGTCTTCGTGAGAATGCAGAAAGGCGGCGGATTTCAGGTACAGTCAATTCAATAATTAACAGAGCAACTTGACGAGTTCATCCAGAGTCAGGTCAGGTTGCTCTGACCGTTTTCACTCAGACAAGGCCAACCAGACATAGACTTGAACTCGACTGACCTGAAAGCGGCGGGCGGCTTCGGCTTTGCCACCCCCTGAATGCACAGACTGAATCACGCGTTGGCGACGGGCAACGCTGTAGCCCATAGGCTCCCCTGGAATGTAATACTATTTACTGAATTAACCATGCGTCAGCAACGCCGTACAAAGCTCATCATCTGATTGAGAATTTCTTTGCCGGACTCAAACCATATCGCGCCATCGCCACCCGCTATGACAAACTGGACGAGACCTTTCTCAGCGCCGTTGATATGGCCGCATCCGTCATTTGGCTGATTTGATGACGCGCCCTAGGTTCTTGGCTTAACGGTGATCCCTGGGGCGTCCGTGATAAAAGGTATAGGTATCAAACAACATTCCTACCAGGCTAGAGGTAGCTCCCATGGTGATGAGTCCCTGGCGGGGGTCTCCGCTGCCCAGGATCGCCAGCACGCCGATGAGGTGATGAGTCCATGGGTCGTTTAGAGTTCCCCCAAGAACACAGGTTTGAGCAAGGCCAAGTCCAACTAGGATCAGCCCCACGATAACCACGGGCATGAACCCAGCCACCACCGCCGTCATGGCGAGGGACTGGAGGTAGCGCCCAAGACCTTTTGTGCTCACGGTTATGGATTTTGGATGTGCCGTCACCGATTGAGACCCCAGTTGGTGAAAGGATCGAAACTTTTAACACCTTAAACAGCCAAGCCAGAGATGAACCAGACCAGTGAGAAAACTTCAAGCTCGTTAGCGTCTCGTTGTAAACCGCTGTCTATCGTTGCAAAGGGGTGAGCTAGGGGACAGCCTCGCGTTAGGAAACTGTAACCATCCTCCCAACCTCACGGCGGCGGAGCCAGCCTGATATCCTGGGAGGGGCTATGGTGTTGGAAAGGAACCCCAGGGCGGGCATCCACGGGTATTCCGTGAGGTTAGGCACCCATCACAACGGGAGGAAAGGCGTGGCACAGGCGGCGGAACGATCCAGTTTGGGGCAGTGGGGGCAGCGACTTTTGGCGGCCCTGTTTTTAACGGGCCAGGTGGTGATGCATCTGATTTCGCGCCCCATCCACCGTCGCAACACCCTAGACCAGATGGCGGCGGTGGGGCCAGAGTCGTTGCTGATTGCCCTGATTACGGCGGCCTTTGTGGGCATGGTGTTTACCATTCAGGTTACCCGTGAATTTTTGACCTTTGGAGCTGGCACAGCCGTAGGGGGCGTGTTGGCGCTCACCCTTGCCCGCGAGCTTGGCCCGGTGCTAACGGCGGTGATTATTGCTGGACGGGTAGGTTCCGCCTTCGCCGCCGAAATTGGCACCATGCGCGTCACAGAGCAGATCGACGCCCTCCATGTGCTGAAAACCGATCCCATTGATTACCTGGTGATTCCCCGCATCCTGGCCTGTGCCCTGATGCTGCCCCTGCTCAATGTGATGGCCTTCCTCACCGGAATGACGGGCGGGCTGATCATTGCCACCACCCAGTACGGGATTGCTATCTCAGTCTTTTTAGATTCAGCCAAAAACTTTCTGTCGGTGTGGGATTTGGTGAGTTCCTTAATCAAAGCCTTTTGCTTCGGCGTCCTGATTGCCGTCATTGGCACCAATTGGGGGCTCACAACAACGGGCGGCGCAAAGGGTGTAGGACAATCCACCACGACCGCCGTAGTTACCGCACTCCTAGCAATTTTTATCAGCAATTTCTTCCTATCTTGGCTGATGTTCCAGGGCATGGGTAGCGCAGTTCTGGGATCAAGCTTTACACCTACCGGACTGGGCTAAGAGTGATGCTCCCACCGCCCATAGGCAGACCGTTCGGGGCGATCACCAGGCTTTTCCGAGGGGCAATAGGGGGGCATCAACTCAAACGAGTCACGGGTTAAATTGCTGGTGTAGGCTTTTCTCATCGATCTCACGGGGTTGAACGTTCGTAGGTACAACCTATACCGGGTGAGCTTTTTTACCGGACGTCTGGCTTTTTAAACGGCCTCTGGCGACGTGGCACTTGTAGATAAATAGTTTTCCCTGGAATCGGTAAGTCTCGAATCAAAACAGGTCGGTTTTGATTGACTTGATCGCTGAGCCCTTGACAGTGAGGATAAGCCGCTAATTCGTTTAGAAAGCAAAGCTTTAGAAAAGCCTGTTGACCTTCTTGGGCACAGTGTTCAACGGCCCTCTCCCTGAAGCGGGATCGGTCGCGCTAGGCTCAGTGGGATCTCAAGGGAGGCGCAAGAAAAAGTTCGATATCACTGAGGCATCGCTGGCTTCAACGATCTGCTTCAACCTGCCCACCCATAAACGCCCTGAGTCCTTAGGGGCCATCCTCTGGCACAACCGACGGTGCGTGTTGGTAAGGGGTACACCATTCACTTTCCGTTTCAGATCAAATGGATAAAGTCGAGATTAGGCAAGTGGTGGCATAATCAAAGCGGCTCGTAGTAGAACACCCGTTTGGGTAGATATCCATGCGGGCATAGCCTATAGCTCGCGCCCCAAAATATCCCTCCGTTGAATGCCGATCCTGCCATGAAACTTTGGCTGCTCTGTTTCGTGCTCATCTTCGCCGCCGCCGAGGGACTTCAGGGTCTCAGTGGCTGGCCCAGTTGGGTACCTAGTCTTGTCCCTACTAGCGATTGGAATCCCCTAACCGTGTTGGCTGGCATTGGACTGGCCGTACTCTCTAACGCTGCTGCCCTGGGGCTAGGATCCAGCCCATCCCCCCCGACGGCTCCGGGAAAGTCGCTTTCAAACCAGCCAGCCGCAATCACCCCATCCCTATCGACATCAGCCCCCGATCCCATGACCACCGAAGCCAAGGCCAGCCCCAATACCAAGGTCACCCAACCCAAGATCACCCAACCCAAAGCTACCCGAACCCAATCCCGTTCTAAACCCAAGGCGAAGACCGCTTCCATTTCCTTTGAAATTCGTAACTCTTCTCCACCCAAATCCCCCCAGTCCTAGGATGGGCCAAAGCCTACTAGGGGCATTAGCAGGGCAAACGTAGCCTAGACATGAGACTGGAAATCCTCATGTCTCACAAGGTAGGTTATGGGTTCTACTCCGTCCCTATGGCCATTCAGTGAGCAGCGCGACTATTAGGTCAGTTTCGACGACGAGGTGCAACACTTTACCCAAAGGGTACGCCGCCCCTGGGGCATTAAAAATCAAAACCATCGGGTGCTGGATATCGTTTTTCGAGAAGATCCCTCCCAAATTCGTCAACACTGTGCCCCAGACAATCTGGCTGTCGTCCGTCCCATCGCCCTCAATTGCCCTAGTTATCGCCCCAGTGCTATTTTTCCTGGCGGGGAGAGTGATATTCTAAAGGCGTTATTGATGATCGCCTGGTCGAGCATCCCTTTGGTTGAGAGTAGAGGCAAGCGCTCATGGAAGTTAACAAGCTCGGTTTTGTGGCCAGCATTCTCTTTGTGTTGGTGCCCACGGTGTTCCTGCTGATTCTGTACATCCAAACCTCTAGCAAGCAAACCGGGGCTTAGTCCTGGCTTGGCGGATTGGATCAACCAGACCATTCAGGTTATCCGGTAATAGTACAAAGGGCGCTGGCGGTTGTCAGCGCTTTTTTAAGGAGTACGGAACTCATCGTAGGCGCTATGACGTATTGCTTAGGGATATTGGCCCGGTCGGGTCTAGTGCTGGCGGCGGATTCTCGCACCAATGCCGGGGTAGATTACATTTCCTCCTACCGTAAGCTGTTTGATTTTTCCCAACCGGGAGAACGGGTGATTTTGCTCTGCACCTCCGGGAACCTATCTGTGACCCAGGGCGTAGTGCACACCCTCAGCCAAGACCTCAAAAGCAACCAAACGCCCAACCTCCACACCCTGCCCACCATGCACGATGTTGCCCGCTACGTGGGCCAGCAAATTCGGGCCATGCAGGACGTAGACCGCGCCTGGTTAGAAAAGGACGGCATTGATTTTCAGTGCAGCTTTTTGGTAGGGGGGCAAATTCTGGGAGAAGAACCCGCCCTCTTTTTGGTCTACAGCCAGGGCAACTGCATCCAGGCCACCCCAGAAACGCCCTTTTTACAAATCGGCGAAACCAAGTACGGCAAGCCCATCCTAGACCGCACCATTCACTTTGAGGCGTCGCTGGATGCCATCGCCAAATGTGCCCTTTTGTCGCTGGATAGCACCATGCGGTCGAACCTCTCCGTGGGGCCACCGATTAACATGACGATGTACCGGGCAGATAGCTTTGAGGTCAAGCACCGCGCCCAGTTCCATGCCGGAGATCCCTACCTGCTGAAAATGCGGAAACATTGGGAAGTCTCCCTGCGGGAAGCCTCCGCCAATATGCCCGATATTGACTGGAACCAAGCCGAAGAGAGCGTGTTGCCCACGGAAACCGCCGATCTGGAGAAAAACTAGGGCGTCGGTTCAGAAATTCGGTTTCTACCGTTGTGAAGACCGAATCTTGTGCACCTAGGCTGAGACTTTCAAGGCCAGGGCTGCGACATAACCCGATGTGGGTTGCCATTGGTAGAGTTGCCAGCCCGGTTCTAGCCCTTGGGCCAATTCAACCCATTGAGGTTCCGTGGGCTGAAGGTCAGCGGATAAAGTCAGATCTACGGTGTTGAGGGGAATGGTCAGCCCCACGCCCAATCCTTTGACGTAGGCTTCTTTGCACGTCCAATAGCGCAAAAACTGAACCTGCCCCTGATCCTGTGGCAGAGACAACACCGTACGAGATTCGCCTTCACTGAGGTAGCGGCGGCAGAGTTGGGCCAACTGTCGTCGGGGTCGAATCGGCTCAATATCAATCCCGACGGCGTGGCGATCCCTGAGGACAATCATCAGCCAGTCGCCGCCATGGGAAAGATTGAACTGAAGACTAGGATCTTCTACTAAAAACGGTTTGCCGTAGGGGCCAGTGCCCAGGGTGAGGCGGTTGGTAGGTTGTCCCGTCACCTGGCTCAGCCATTGCCGCAGCAGGGTACGACTCGCTAGAAACGTGCGTCGCCGCTGTTCGTGATGAATGCGGTCAGCCTGGGCTTGCTCTGCTGGGCTGAGTAGGGTTGGATTAGAATCCACAGCCGCCAGGGGCATGGCCATCACCACACTATCCGCCACCTGCCACACCCGCGCCGATGGATCGGGGGATCGGGGAACCAGCCTATCGGAGGGGAATCTACTGGGATAGGGCATATCCACACCCTCCGTAGGGATCGTGATGGGGCATTGGTCGAATTTCGGCATTACTACGGAGTTAGGATAGAGAGAGTGTTCTGCATTTTCTATTTCTGACTTAGGGTATCGCCTTGCCCGCGCCATCGTCGTCTTCCTCCCCTACCGATTCTCATCCTACCCAGCCCCATGTCTGCATTGTGGGCGGCGGGTTTGGCGGGCTCTACTGTGCCCTGACGCTCCAGCGCTACCAGCGGCGAGCGGCCCCTACCTTTCGGATTACCCTCGTAGAGCCGAGGGATCGATTCCTGTTTACGCCCCTGCTCTACGAAGTGTTGACCGACGAACTCAAGCCCTGGGAAATTGCCCCCAGCTACCGCGAGTTACTGAGCCCCTACGCCATTGACCACTGCCAAGACTGGGTAGACCAAATTGACGTTCATCATCAGCACATTACCCTGCGGCAAGGCGAAAAGCTGGCCTACGACTATCTCGTAGTGGCTACCGGAAGCCGCCTCAAGCCGCCCGCAACAGAGGGTAGTCACCACGCCATTCCCTTCACAACCTTGGAAGATGCCTGGACGTTGGAAAAACGACTGGCGGAACTAGAGTCCACCGCCACAGAAGCAAAGCCCATCCATATTGTCGTAACGGGGGCGGGGCCAAGCGGGGTAGAACTGGCTTGCAAACTGGCGGATCGCCTAGGAGAACGGGGTCACATCACGGTGTTAGATCGGCGGGCCGTAATTTTGCGCTCCCATTCCCTAGCCATTCAGCGGGCGGCGTCTAAGGCGATGGCGAAGCGGGGCATTGCCGTGTTTACCGATGTCGCGCTTGAAGCGGTGAAGGAGGATCGGGTGGTCTACCATCATGCTGACCGCACCCACCATTGCCCTGCCGATATCGTTGTTTGGACAGTGGGCACCATTCCGCAGCCTTGGCTAGGGGTGGAGATTCCCAAGCAGTCTCCCTTGGCCCAATGCTTGGTTAAACCGACCCTGCAACTCCTGGACTACGAGAACGTCTTTGTGCTGGGCGATCTGGCTGAAATGCCTGGGCCGAAAAAGAGCCGCGCCCCGATGACTGCTCAGGCCGCTTACCAGGCTGCTCCCGTTGTGGCGCACAACCTTTGGGCCAGCGCCCACCGTCGCCCCCTGCGTCCTTTCCACTATCATCACCTGGGCAATATGCTCACCCTGGGTAAGAGCGAGGCCGTAGTGCATGGCTGCGGGGTTTGCCTCACCGGACGATTGGGGTCTATCGCCCGTCGCTGGGGCTATTGGCTACGGTTGCCCACCTTTCACCATCGCTGGCAAGTGTTCAAGCACTGGCTAGGATGGGCAGGACGGCGAAAAACCTAACTTTTTTTATCGGTGGTTTCAAACTTGTAGGCATGGTCTTCCAGGAGACTGCTGACCTGCTTGAGAACACTGTCGTCCGCTTTCTTTTGGATGGTTTGACGTTCGGGGAAGAATTCGGGTTTATCGAGGTTGCGGGCAATGGCTTGGCGCACTTGCTCGGCAATCAGGTCGGCTAGCTCCCCACGGGCGGTTTCTCGCTGGAAGTTAGCCCCTTCCTCGGTGGTGGCGTAGAGGGGAGGAAGGCGGTTGAGGGCGTAGGCAGCGATGTCGCCCAGATCGAGGGTGGTATCCGAGGCGGCTTCAATTTCGGCCACCCGAGAGATGGCCTCCGTCAGCACCAGTTCTTCCATCACGTTGATGAACTGTTTGCGCGGTACAGCCACCACTTCTCCCGTCAGCAGGGCACCCATGAGGCGATCGAGGGCCATGTATTCTTCGATGGAAAGCTCAGAGGCCGTATCACAAATGCGGCCCACCTCGGCCTCCATGGCGGGAGTTAAGTAGCCATCTTGCAGGGCCTGCTCAACGATTTTTTCAATAGTCATTTGGCCAAACGCTCCATTAACTTTGTGAGGGTGAGCAGCGGGTGCTGCTGAGAAACTGGCGAGATCGTTACCGAAGTTACCTACGGAGGATAGTGTGCCCTAATCGCCTAGGGGGAGCAACCAGCAACCGCCATGCTTTACATCCCCTAGGCAACCATCAATACTTCATAAAGCCAATGGCTTGTTTCCAAATCTGGTGTTTCCCTTGATTCTCCACCTCTAGACAGATGCAGTGGGGATCTTGCCAAATCACCCGCCCAGAAATCAAATCCCCCGTCAAAAGTTTAACCTCAACGGGTTTCTTGTCGCGAATGAGGGTTTGAACTTGGCGAACACTTGGAAATCCAGTCGTGAACTCTTGGGACATGGTAGCGGAGACCATCGACATCTGCTGCCTTTACGTTACCCCGAACTCGCCCGTTCGGCGTGATTGGGTGGCAAATTGTTAAAAAGCGTTGGGCGTCCTGACCTAGGGGGAAGGGGCGCGGGGGGCAGGGTTGAGATTCGTGGATATTCGTTAATAATTTCGTTAATAATTAAGGAATTCGTTTTTATAGCATGGGCGGCAGGTGATGGACTTTAGCAAGTACCACGGTCTCGGCAACGACTTTATTTTGGTGGACAATCGCCATCAGTCGGAACCGCTGATTTCCCCCGAAACCGCCGCCGCTTGGTGTGATCGCCACTTTGGCATTGGGGCCGATGGGGTCATTTTTGCCCTGCCAGGTCAGAACGGCACCGATTACACCATGCGCATCTGCAATTCCGATGGCTCGGAACCGGAGATGTGCGGCAACGGCATTCGCTGCTTGGCCAAGTTTCTCGAAGCCCTAGAAACCTCTGACGGTAAGGCTCCCCAGACACCCCACACCTACCGCATCCACACCCTGGCCGGGGTGATTTCGCCCACCCTGCAAGCCGATGGCCAGGTGACGGTGGATATGGGCGTGCCCATCCTGGTGGCAAAGGATATTCCGACCACCCTAGGAACACCGGACGACAAAGTGGTGAGCCTGCCGCTCTCGGTGGCGGGGCAAGAGTGGGCCGTCACCTGTGTGAGCATGGGCAACCCCCACTGCATCGCCTTTGTGGAGGATGTGTCCGCCATTGATCTCGAAAAAATTGGCCCCCAATTTGAGCATCATCCCGTCTTTCCCCAGCGCATCAACACCGAATTTATCCAGGTGGTGCGGCCCGATTACCTCAAAATGCGGGTGTGGGAACGGGGGGCTGGCATCACCCTAGCCTGCGGAACGGGAGCCTGTGCTTCCCTGGTGGCGGGGGTGCTGAATGGCCATTGTGAACGGGCGGCTACGGTGGAACTGCCCGGTGGCCCCCTCAAAATTGAGTGGTCGGCAGCGGATGATCGCATTTATATGACTGGCCCCGCCCAGCTTGTTTTTCGCGGTGTGGTGGCTTGAGGGTGGGGTTGAACAATAGGTCCGGGGTGGTGGGCGGTGCCCACCCTACGGGAGGGGTGGTATTGGTCGGAAATTTCTCAAACTGAGAACTTGCTGCACCACATCAGCCACACAGCGGTAGACTGACAGGCTGGAGTACCCCCCTGGGCGTCTGTCTATGAACGAAGGCGCATATCAACGTCGTACCAGCTATCGTCTGCTGCTAGCTACCCTTTGGGCTACGCTGCTGCTGCTGGCGGTGGAGGCGATTGGGGGATGGGCCACCGGATCCTTGACCCTGTTGGCGGAGTCGTTGCATACCCTAATCGACGGCTTTAGCACCGTCCTCAGCCTAGTGGCGGTGACTTCTCCCCAGCGGCAAATGGGCCGAGAGGTCTGGGGGCACGGGCGCGGTGAAGTGGCGGCTACGTTGATCCTCTGCGCTTTTTTGGGGTTTACAGGCATTAGTCTGGTCTTCATTGCCCTGCGGCAACTGTGGGCAGGAGTCAATGGCGAGGCCAACCCCTTCCCTGTCACCCTAGATGGACAGGTTCTGCGGCTCACGGCGTTGATGGTGATTGTCAACATCGCCCTGGGGGTCTATGCCAACTACCAGGCCCGGAGCCTCAACAGCCTAGCCCTGCGGCTGAATACCCAGCATTTTCTGGCCGATGTTTGGCTGAGCCTAGTGATGGTGGCGGTGCTGATGGCCATTTACTACAACCAGCACTGGCTCGATCCGGTCTTTGCCCTGGGGCTGTTATCCCTAGTGGCCCGCAGCCTGTGGCGAGTCCTCAACGAACAGTTGCCCATGCTCTTGCGTCCAACGGCCATTGCCCCCGAAGCCATCGCCCACTTGGTGGGGCAGGTGGAAGGCGTCACCCACTGCCAGCGCATCCGGTCGAGGGGCATGGTGGGTCGCCAGGTGTGGGTAGAGATCCATCTCGCCCTGCATCCTGAATATATGGAGATGGCCAACACCATTGGCGAACAAATCGAAGCCCTGCTGCGGCGTCAGTATGGCCCCCTACGCACCCAAATCTGGGTCGAACCTACCCGCCGCCAAGACCACTACTGGGATCCGGGCCTCTCCGGGTATTAGGTCGGCCGGGGGAATTTTAAAGTAGGACGTGTTAAGCCCCGCCGTACTGCATCAAAGCCTTGCCCCGCATGGGTTACACTGCGTCAACCCATCCTACAGCCTGTAGACCTTGCGGCTCTGAAAAGATGGGTTATGCCAAATCCTAATCGAATAACGGGCACCTCGATTAATAAAGAATTCAGTGAACAACAGTCTCAAAAAAGAACACA
>JBBAWV010000070.1:0-24393 GCA_040396995.1 Nodosilinea sp.
TATTAGCCTGCCTAGGAAGTTCATAATCAGTAACACACCCAGTCAGGGAGAGCCTTGGCTTAATTAGGGGTGAGTTTGTAGGGTGGACACGGAACACACAGCAAAGTGGTAGCCCTCCATGAGAAGAATAGTGGGCAATATCCACCCTACGGACTTACGCAACCTCTTCAGCTAAAATTTGACCCTTGACCCGTTCATATTCATCTTCAAGAAGCCACTCTTGGGCGGCTTCATAGTTGAAGTGAGTGACTACAAGTTTGTAATTCAGCGCAGGGTTAAAAATATTACAAGTACCGTCCTGATTACCCACTAGCATTAGAATCTTGGGTGGAAAAATAAATGGATCAACCCAAAGTTCCAGGAATTTCCAGGTTTTAGCTTGTTCTGCGAGGGCTGGTGCGTTGGATTGCATGATACTCACCTGTTGACTTCACAATCTTGATCTCGCCGTAGTAAAGAGGCGTTTGGCTCCCGTCTACTCTAATTATGTATCCGATGGGTTCTGAGAAGTAGAGGCCATATCGTTCGTAATCATCGCTCTCATCCTCGATTCCAGTTCGCTCTCCGCCCTCAATGATCGCCTGCGTGACTCGTTTTAGGGTTTCGAGATTATTGAAGACATGCGCTCTGCCTTCTCTTCGGAGCAGCCGTTGGACTTGAGGGGTATTTGGTAAATGACGACCAACTAAGCTTGGGCGGGGATCAGGGATGATGTCTCGGTCAATTCCGCTCATGAGTTGGGCGATTTCGGTTTTCTCAGAACCGTTATTGTAAGTAAGTAAGTAAGGAATGGTGGGCATTACCCACCTTACTCGCTTGAGTAAGAATTTGCAGGAGTTGCTGGCGCTCTGCGGGTGAAAGCGGTTGGATGGCGGCGAGGGCGGCTTCAAGTTTTGGAGTCATAGTTTAGCCCCATGATGACTTGCTTCTATCCTATCTCAGACACATTGGCTTAATTAATGATTAGGAGAGGTACAGCCCACACGAGCAAGTAATAGACTTCTACAGGAGGAATAGTGGGCATTGCCCACCCTACGAACTAAATTTGTAAAATTCTAGACCAGCTTGGTGATGATTCTCCCAATCGATAGCCTAAAATCTCAACATTCTCAACAGCATCAATATTTAGTCCCATTATTCCTTTATGAATCATCGGAACTAAATCATCTGGATTTGGAGAATTTTCTGATGCAAGGGCGATTTTTAACGTATTTCCTTGCATTCTAGCTTTGGCTATAATGCCTCTTTTCTTAAGAGAACGGTTTAGCAACAATGTGATGGCTCCAGGATCGCCGCTTTTAGCTAAATCTGAAAGATCGACTTTCTGTTCTCCAGCGGGCGCTGGATTAACCCTTTGAGATTCTGTAGCTTTATCCTCGTCGTCTGCTTGCTTGATTAAAACTTTGATTAATCCGAGCAGATTATTGGCCTGATTCGCAGCTTTTTGATAGGATGGACTCCTCTTAGGAGTTTCGGAGTGAATAAAGGCAATCGACCATGTTGGTGATTTAGTATTGTTTATAATTAACCTAATTTCAAGGTGGCTCACTGTTGCTGACGTTTTTTTCGACCCAGTAAGGGCACCAATAACTAAGCCAGCGCCACCTAGCATGATATTGCCAATAATAGCCCCTGCTACTTGGCTTTTCCTTGACGTAGCTGTAATAGAATTGCCGTCCTCAAAAATGGCAACTTCCAGAATATCCCTATATGAAATAACTTCTCGTTGAATAGTTCTTTTGTCAAAAAACTTTAATGATTGCCCACTAGGATTGCTAAGAAGACAAATATTATTTGAATTTTCATCAATTGAGATGGCTGATTTATTGTCACTTGAAAATATTGATTGTGATGGAGAAAAATTTTCTAGCTCACTAAAAGCTTGTTCTTTGCTTATGTAATTCTCTTTCAATTCTTTAACTTGTTTTTCTATTAACTTTTTTTGTTTGTCATTATATTTTCGAGCAAAAGCCTTCCCGTTCGAGGTGAAAAACACCCAGTAAAGCATCCCAACAGATAAGCAGAGAAAAAATATAGTCAATATTGGCGCAATTCCAACGTTGAATGTTGAATCGCTAAAAACCATATAATTGATGATGATTGCCACTAGGAATACAAGTACAGTGACGATTTCTAGTTGTCTCATGTTGCTTGCGTGATAGAGATAGGAATCAGTAGATCTAAAAAAGTTTAAGAGAAATTAAGCAAACTACCTGCCAGTCGAAGCATACCTGGTTTTTCTCGGAGACTAGCGACTTACTTTACTAAAAATGTCTGAATAATACGCCTGAAGAGAACAGCTATGCAGAAACCTTCTAGAAAAATTTAGCTTCTTCCGGTACGGGCGCACCGCTTCCCCAACCGTGCGCCCCAATACTAGGCAACCCCTAAGCCCCCACAGCCTCCTTGGCGGCATAGAGAACTTCGGCGGTAATTTGGCCGATGCCCTGCTCGCGGGCAAACTTTTCGGTGTTGCGTTTCACCTTGCCGCGCACAAAACCGGGGATTTTTTGCAGTTCGGCCATGCCGTCAGCACTCCAGCCCAAGTCGGCAGAGGCAGACATGGTAGCGGTGAGGACTTCCTTGGTGTCGTGGCCGCCGAAGAACTCTAGCAGGTGGTCTTCCATGCCCAGGGTGAAGGAGTTGTAGACCAAATCCACAATTTGGTTTGCGCCTTCGTAGCCCAGGAAAGGCCGATAGCCCACCGGGAAGTTTTGGATGTGGATGGGGGCCGCAATCACACCGCAGGGAATATCCAGCCGTTTGCCGACGTGGCGTTCCATTTGGGTGCCAAAGATGGCGGCGGGTTCCAGTTGGGCGATGCGGTCGGCGATGGCTCCATTGTCTTCGCTGACCAGAATTTCATCGCACAAGTCTTGCACCTGCTCGGTGAACCAGTCGGCATCGTATTTGCAGTAGGTGCCCGCCAGGACGACTTTGATACCCATTTCCCGCGCCAGAATTTTGGTCATGGCGGCGGCGTGGGTGCTGTCGCCAAAGACAACAGCCCGCTTTCCGGTCAGGTTTTGGCAGTCGATGGAGCGGGAAAACCAGGCCGCCTGGGAGACAAAGCGGGTTTGCTCGTCGATTAAGCCTTCGTAATCGACCTCGGCCCCCTGCTGGTTCAGCACCGTTTGGATGGCGCGGATGCAGCGGGCGGTTTCCACAATGCCCATGGGGGTGATGTCTACAAAGGGCGTGCCGAACTCGGTTTGCAGATATTCGGCGGTGAGGTGGCCCACTTCTCGGTAGGGCACCAGGTTAAACCAGGCGCGGGACATGGTTTGGATGTCGTGGACGGACGCGCCATCGGGCATCACCAGGTTCACCTCAATGCCGAGCTGTGCCATCAGGGTGCGCAGTTCGCGGCAGTCGTGGTTGTTGTGGAAGCCCAGCGTCGTCAGGCCAATGATGTTCACCGAGGGCTTTTCGGTTTTGCCCTGGGGCAGGGTGCCCTGTTTGCGGGCCTTTTCGGTATAAAACTGGACGATCTGTTGCAGGGTGCGATCCGCCGCTTGCAGTTCGTTGACGCGGTAGTGGTTCACATCCGCCAGCATCACGTCGCCGTTGGCTTCGATACTGGCCCGCTGCACAAAGTTGGCCAAATCCTCCTGCAAAATGCTGGAGGTGCAGGTGGGGGTCAGCACAATTAGGTCGGGGCGCTCCTCCTGGTCTTTGCGGACGATGTTTTCGACCACCTTTTCCTGGGAGCCTCGCGCCAACACGTTGCGATCCACAATGCTGGCGGTGACGGGGGTAAAATCCCGCTCCCGCTCTAGCATGGAACGCATCACATTAAAGTAGTCGTCCCCAAGGGGGGCGTGCATGATGGCATGCACATTTTTGAAGGAACTGGCGATACGCAGGGTGCCAATGTGGGCGGGGCCAGCGTACATCCAATAGGCCAGTTTCATACCGTGAGTCTCCTGGGTGGCAGTGGTCAGCGTGAGTTTGCCGAAACACCCTGAACTGGCCAGCCCTTCGACCGTTGGCATGGGTTCTATTGTCGGCAATGGCCTAGGGAATTGGATCGCCACGAGAGAATTCTTAACCTAGCCCTGGGAGGCCGACCGTCTGGCCTTGAGCTTGGCCCGTCGCATTTGCAGAATGGCGGTGGCCTTGTCTACCGGAAACCCGGCGATGGGAATCACCTGGTGCTTGCGGTCGGCTTCAAGTTGCTTGAGTTCGGTGTAGTCTACCCAGTGAATGCAGTCTACGGGGCAGGTGTCGATGGCCTCTTGGATGATCTCCTCGGAGTCGCCATCCTGGCGATAGACCCGCGAACGGCCATAGTCGGGCTCGATGTAGAAGGTGTTGCGGGCCACATGGGCGCAGTGCTTACAGCCGATGCAGGTAATTTCATCGACGTAGACCCCCCGCTGCCTCAGTTGCCCGCCTAGCTCTGGCTCAAACCCGGTACGACTGTCGGCCTGACGCAAATGGCCACCTAGTTCCGGCTCAAACCCGGTGGATTGGGGCATCCGAGGGGACAAGTTAAAGGAAGCATCCGCATCTAACATAGGGCCAACTCCGTACCAAAAGGATTATCGCCGCTGAGCCCCATCGGCACTCGCCACTAGGCCCAACCGCTCGATGTCATCAAACGACCCCAGGCATTCCACGGATAATCCACAGATCGAAGGGCCAAACCTAACAAAAAGGGGCTTAGCGCCCCCGTAAATCGCTTGTTGAAGCTCAACCTAACCGTTCCAGCGTTGCACCACGAGGCGCACAGAACCATCTTGCTGCACTTGCTCCTCAGCCAGTTGGAACCCTTGGCGGCTGCTTTCGGCCAGCACCGTATTGTAGGCGTAGCGCTGGGTGACCTGACGCAGAAAACCATCCACCGTGAGGGGTTGCTGCCAGTATTGCAGGTCGGCCACCAGTTCATAGTCCTGGGTGTCGGCATTGCGACGGAAGCCGATGTCGTAGCCGTTGTCCTGGGGAATCACAAGATCCGCCTGCTGGGTTTGGCCCTGGTAACCGCGCACGGGGCAGGGGCCAGCTTTCCATTCAGTACCCAGATCGGTCAGGGCCGACTGGAGGGAGGACAGGTTGCGAAGCTTGGTTTTAATTTGGCTAAAGTGTGACATATTTCCTTACGGGGTATTGAGAACAAAAACTAAAGACAACGGCCTACCACTGACTATAGGAAACCTGAGCCGAAGCCTGCTCTTGGAGGGTTTGCTCCTGGGCTTGGGCGTAATATTCCGATGTGGGCTGCTGAGACACCACCGTACCCAACTGCGCTTCAATGGCGGCGGTGACTTCGGCGCAGGAGGCTCCCACAATGCCCGTTACCATCTCCTTGACCCGACCGTCGGGATAAATAATGAACTCTAGGGTTTCCATAGGTGGATGTTAATTTCTGTTGTCACAAAGGGCCAAAAAGCATTAGAAATGATACGGCTTTTTGGGGGACGGTTACGGCATTCGCGCAATTTTATCCTACTAAGGATTAAGGCTTTCACCCGTGGTTGGACATTGCAAAAGTCAATAACTTGTATTGACCCGCATGGGATAGCGAGAGATAGGCTCTCGATTAGATGTAGTGTCGCGTAACTTTTCAGGGGCGTCAAGACAACCCCTCGGCCTGGGTCGCGGACAGACCAACCCCAGAAAACCAGCCCTACCGTCCGCTCCGTCGCCAACTCTTTTCCACGAATGGGGGCAACGCCGTGGCATTTTTACGGCTAAATTGTTATCCTTCTTAACAAAGCGTTACAAGGAGGGATGACTATGAACCAGCTATCCAGCGCCACCAAGGCCGAGCCCACCATCTGGGGCTTTACCCGCGATGCCGAAAACCTCAATGGTCGCCTCGCCATGCTGGGCTTTGCCCTCTCGGTGCTCATCGAGCGCCTCAGTGGCGAAGGAATTCTGCATTTCCTCAACCTGATTTAGACTGAGCTTGGTTGAACTCTAGGACTTCCTCGCTAGAAACCTGCTTCCAGCTTCGGAGCTAGCCCTCACCCCCCGCCCCTCTCCCACAGGGCTACTGCTTAATAAGTCCCTATTCCGATTGAGCCGAGGGTTGATCCCCCCTAGCCCCCCTTAAAAAAGGGGGAACCGGATTCAAAGTCCCTCTCCCCTGGGAAGAAGGATTTAGGGTGAAGGCCAGATCAGCGCCGTGGAGCAAATTTGCAATCTCCCGAGGGCAGCTTAGCCGAGAACGCTGGCGAGAAGCGCTTTTTGGGCGTGCATCCGGTTTTCTGCCTGATCCCACACTCGTGAGGCGGTGCCTTCGATCACCTCGTGGGTAATTTCTTCGCCTCGGTGGGCGGGCAGGCAGTGGAGAACAATGGCGTCGGGGCTGGCTTGGCTGAGCAGGGCATCGTTGACCTGGTAGGGCTGGAAGATGGGCAAGCGTTGGTCGGCCAAATCCTCCTGCCCCATACTGGCCCACACGTCGGTATAGAGCACCTGGGCTCCCTGCACCGCCGCTTCGGGGTCTTGGGTAATCATCACCTTACCGCCCTGGGGCATGAGCGCTTCAGCCTTGGCCACAATGGTTGGATCTGGGGTGTAGCCTTCAGGGGAGGCGATATGGACGTTCATGCCCACCATGGAACAACCCAACAGTAGGGAGTGGGCCACGTTGTTGCCGTCGCCGAGGTAGGTAAGGGTCAGCCCCTTCAGGTCGCCAAATTCCTCTTGAACGGTGAGCAGGTCGGCCAGAATTTGGCAGGGATGCTCTAGGTCGGTGAGGGCGTTGATGACGGGAATGCTGGCGTAGTCGGCGAATTCTTCGATTTCCGATTGGTCGAAGGTGCGAATGGCCACCACGTCTAGGTAGCGATCTAACACGCGGGCGGTGTCGCTGGTGGGTTCGCCGCGCCCTACCTGGGTCACTCCGGCATGGAGGTCGAGCACCTGCCCCCCCAGTTGATACATCGCCACGGAAAAACTCACGCGGGTACGGGTCGAGGCTTTGCGAAACAGCAGCCCCAGCACCTTGTTGGGAAACAGGGGATTGCTGCGGCCCGCCTTCAGATCGGCGGCAAATTCTAGCAGTCCGGCAAGTTCGTCGGCACTGAGGTCGCTAAGGCTAAGAAGATCGCGTCCGCGTAACGATGGCATGGGGCGTATCACTGCTCTAACGGAGGAAAATACGACATTAGCAGATCTGGGGATAGCCTCCCCTCGAATCTGTATTCTAAACGGGGAATTGTTAGGGAATCTTAGCGAGTTATCCGGCCCCGGATGAGTTCTCATCGCGGCAGCGGGGGGGGGGGGATAGCTGCGTGAATGTACTCTTGCCTTTAAGGAATGGCGCGATAGTACATGAACTTATCGCCTTGATCGGAGTTTTGAGTCAATTTTGACAGCACTTCCACCATTAGGCTGGGATTCATGACGGTGGTTTTGCTGGGGTCGGCATAGACGGGCTGCCCTCGAATCACCATAACATCGGGGTAGGTGTATTAACGAGCGGCCATGGCGGGAGCGCGACGAAGGATCTTGGGCGTCACGTCACGTTCATCACATAAGCCTAGCAACCACGTCAGACGAGCTCAAGTCCGGTAGGATGAGGCCATCCAAATATTGGCGAGGAGCCTGCCGCGATGACCCATTTTGGAATACTTTGCCCCGGTGCCATTGGCCACCTCAATCCCATGGCCAGCCTGGGGCGGGAGTTGATTCGTCGGGGGCATCAAGTGACCATCTTTGGGGTGCCCGATGTGGGGGCCAAGGTGGCTCAGTCTGGGTTGACTTTTTACGAGATCGGGGCGCAGGAATTTCCCCCCGGCGATCTGGATCAAATCTATACCCAATTGGGGGAGATGGCCGGACTGGCAGGATTGAAGTTCACCCTTGCCTATTTCAAAAAAGAGACAGAGATGCTCTTTCGCCATGCCCCAACGGCCATTCCATCGGCGGGGGTCGATGTTTTGCTGGCCGATCAGGTGACCACCGCCGCTGGCACTGTGGCCGATTTTCTCAAGTTGCCCTTTATCACCGTGTGTAATGCGCTGCTGATTAACCGAGAGCCCGGTGTGCCGCCCTACTTCACCCACCGCCTCTATCAAAATACGCTCTGGGCGAAGCTCCAGAACCAACTGGGCAACGGTCTAAGTCGGTATCTCACTCGGCCCATCTGGAAAACCGTGGTGAAACAGCGGCAATCCTGGAACCTGCCCCCCTACCGCAATCGGGAGGATGCCTATTCCCAACTGGCCCAAATCGCCCAACTTCCCGACGGGTTCGACTTTCCCCGCCAGCGTCTTGCCCCCTGTTTCCACTACACTGGGCCACTGATCGATCCCTCCGGCACCGAGCCTGTGCAGTTTGACCAACCGCCCTTCCCCTTCGACCAACTTTCGGACAAACCGCTCATCTATGCCTCCCTGGGCACCCTACAAAACCGTAACTGGGCGGTGTTTGAGATGATCGCCGCCGCTTGCCAAGACCTAGAGGCCCAACTGGTCATTTCCCTCGGCAACCCCAAGCAAGACCCTTCCCAGGTCAGCCTGCCGGGGTCGCCCCTGGTGGTGTCCTACGCGCCCAATCAACAGATCATCCAGCGATCTAGTCTGGTCATTACCCACGCCGGACTGAATACGGTGATTGGCACCCTCAGCCGTGGCGTGCCCATGGTGGCGATTCCCATCACCAACGAACAGCCCGGTGTTGCCGCCCGCATGGCCTACACCGGGTCTGGGCAGGTGATTCCCCTAGCCAAGCTAACCGTTGAGGGTCTACGAAAGGCCGTAACCGAGGTTCTAAATAACCCCACCTATCGAGAAAAAGCGCAGGCGATGCAGCGAAGTATTCAGCAATCGGGCGGGGTGGTCACAGCGGCCAACATTATCGAGCAGGTGAGTCGCTAAACCGTTTCCACTGGTTAGGGGGCGGCATCAGAAACTCGTAGGAACCTGCGGCCTGTCCCGGTGCGGCGGTCATCACGATGTCAAAGGATAGGGAAATCCGTAGCCCCTCCGTGTGGTTCATGGTCACGCCGTGGCGCTGCTTAGACGGAAAGAGAATCAGCCGCCCCTCCGTGGGCAAATAAAGGGCCTGATCTTGGTTGAGGTAGTTCCACTGGGCGATGATGTCGGTGTTTTCGCTCCCCAGACCGGGGCTCACCTCGTTTTGGCGGGCGTCGTCAAAAAAGGCCAAACAGCCCGCTTCATCGCTGCCAGATTCGGGCACCGCCACATAATAGACGGCACTAATATTGGCGGTGTTGTGGCAGTGGGTGCCCACCTCCTGCTGATGGCGCGACACCACAGGCCAAGCCCGCTGAATGTACAAATCCACCTGGCTCAAATCCAGCCCCAGGGCGTCGAGATAGTGCCGCGTATGGGTTTCCACCTGGCCTACAATCCAGGCAAAGCGGGAATCGAGATGAATTTGCTCTACCCCGTGCAGGTCGCCTGTCCAGGCCATTTCTGGAAAATTGCGCGGCTCGTAACCCGATGTTTCTAGGTCGAGCACCGCCTCAATCAACGCCGCCTGATGCTGGGGGGCATCGGGCAAATCTTCGTAGTAAATCGCCAGGGGGAACCAGGTATCAACGGGCATGGGGATATCCAGACGGGGAAACGACCCTAGAAAAGCACGATATTATGAAGCCAGAGATGAACTTTTGTAACACGCCTTGGCTTCCGCAACCCAGCCGATTAACCCCAACGCCCTCCCCTGCGCTTGGCACGCCCTAGAACCCCTGTGGCAAGCCGGGTCGCCCTTGGTGCAGCAGGGGCTTCCCCACGACCAGATGGCCCCCGCTTGGCAAATTTTGCTGTTGGGCGATGGTTCCCCCACCCGCCACCTGCAACTGCTGACCTGCGAACCCACCGAAGTAGACGTGATTGATATGTCTCGCGTGGGCATGGATTTGGACGGTGCCCCCGACATCATTCGCGTGGTGCCAGGGCCAAGGGTGCGCCGCCAGGTGTGGCTCCGAACGGCCTCTGGGCAGCGCCTTGCCTATGCCGCCTCCTGGTGGGAAGCCAGCCATGTGGATGAGTATTTGCAGAACAAATCCCTGCCCATCTGGGCCAGCCTCGCCCGCCTGCGCACAGAACTGTATCGGGATATTCAGGGGCTCTATTTTGGCGAATCTCCGGCCCTAGAAGCCGCCTTTGGCCAACCGGGGCCATTTTGGGGTCGCCACTACCTGTTTTGGCACCGGGGCAAACCTCTGACGCTCATTTACGAGGTTTTTTCCCCCTACCTCACCCGCTACCTAGGGCCAATGCAAAGGCCGATTGAACCTCAAAATCACTAGGGTTTAGAAAACAAACCCAGTCGAACAGCATCACACCACGTTATTCAGTGGCTTGTTCAGACGCCGCATCAGTTTCTTCGTGTCTAGGTAGCGAGAACTGCTTAATGCAGTGTTCTGAAAGCTCTTGAATAATAGTCTCCGCAAGACTGCAAGTTTCAAGGAAGTACTCCACCTCAAAACCGACGAAATCTCCTGAGATCTCTGGAAATTCTAAGTCTATCTGGTTTTCTTTAGCCTTTTTCCTAATTTCTGCTAGGCGCTCTTTATATTTCTGATCTGCTATCCATCCACTATGAACGCCTAAATTTCTTCTCAAGTATCTCTCGGCATAAGAGAACCATTCTGCCTTAAGAAATTTCTCTTCAAAATGAAGAAGATCTCGAAAGCAAGGATAATATTTAATCGCTCCTTTTTGCATTACGCTCATTACTTTGCGCTTGACATCATCATCAATGTCTATTGCTCAAGCCCCTTTCAGGTCAGGACTTTTGCTTTTCCCTATCCTGCTTGAATAAGCCATTAAGATCAAGGACAATTGCTTTGAAAGATAGTCATCAACAATTGTAATTACGGAAATGAAAAATTGGTGATAGATGTAGGCAAACATTTTCTTGCCGTCGCTTGATAAAAGCAGGTGATCATTTCCTAATAACCCAAATTCAGGTGGAATACACTGGGATGTAGTGTGAACTCTCCTATGATGTTGTAAATTCTCAATCCTCTCCCGTTTTGCACTTGGTCTTTGCTGAGAGATTGGTGTACTCAAACTTGGAGGAGTTAGATCTGATGATAGTGCAATTGTTCGACCGAGGGAGGGCATCCTCATTTTCGATAAAATACTTGCAACTTCATCAGAACTTAATCTTGCATTATCTATCGCTTGTTTGATAAATTTATAGCAAAGCTCTATGGCACTTATCTCTTGTAGTTTCTTGTCCGCGAGATTTTCTATCTCGGCACACAGCTGTTCTCTACGAATGAAAATTTCATCTAGTGGTAATGCGTTAAGTCTTTCACAATTGATATCGTTATCCATGTTTTCTCGTTGCCTTTATGCTTGAATGTCCTTCAAAGAGAATTCATAACACAATTTTTAGTGCGCCACAGAGTCGTTATGTTGAGCGGTATACCTACTCCAAAGGAATAAGCGAGAAGAGACCTATTCATCTGCCTGCTGTAGTGCCCGGTTATAGAGTCTCTGGCTCAGGCGAAAATCGCCCTGATGGGTAAGCCGATCTAATTGCTCCTTGAGGCTGACGATCAGGCCACACTGCTTAGCCCAAATCAAAACTCCCACCGTTCCCAGCATAGGTAAACGCATTCTAGCTGATACTCGCCGCGCACTTTTTTCGTCTAGCAGCAAAGCATCGGTGGGGTTCTCCAGAAAAAGAGTAATCGCTTCAGCTTCGCCATAATCTAGCTCGGCTTGCAAAACCCTGGCCAGTGCTACATTGCTAATAGGGCAAACCTGAATAAATGACGCAGTAGCTACAGCTTGTGATCCAGGTCGTCCACCGCCCGTTATAACCACCTCATGCCAGACAGCCGGAGGAATCAAAATTCCGTCTGGGAACCGCTGTTGAAGTAAATCAAGCTGTTGAATGGCACTGAGGGCAATCAACACTGATGAATTAGAAACAGCTTTCAACCCAACGCCTCCAGAGTTGCGAGATCGTCCTCCAGTTCCTCCTCATCATAGCTGCGCTCTATTCCTTCCTGGTTAAGTAGTTCATGGAACTCCCACTTGCTGAGAGTCGCTAATTCACGGGCCTTGCCAAAGGACAGTAAGCCTTTTTGGTAAAGACGAATTGCTAGTTCTCGCTGAAGTCGAGACAGACGCTCATCCTCAGGCAAACGCAAGGCAGCGGCTAAATCACTAGAAATTTCTAAGGTGAGCTTACTCATTAGGCTAAGGGAACTAGATAATTTTTTTGACATTCCAGGGTGTGGCAGGCTCTTGTCTTGAACAGGATAAGGGCATCTACCCGTGCCAATAATTGATCGAGGGTTGCTAAGTCATCACCTAACCGTTCTCCCTCCGCATGGCGGCTCAATAAATCATGGAGATGGCTTTGAGCCTCCAGGGATAGGGCGCTTTCCGCCAAGGCCACCAGTTCGTCGTCGCTTAGCCCCGTCAGTAAATCAGGATCATTGTAAGTAGCGATAAGCCGCTGATAGGTGGCTAAATCTAGCAAAACCACCACCCGATTCCCTGATTCATCAGTTACGTATCGCCCATCTTGAACCATGGCTGATTTTGGGGCTCATCTAAAACTAGCGTTTATCCCATCTAATTTTAGATGCGGTGAGTTCTTTCCTCCAGCAGACGTTCTATGTTCCCCTTGCGACAACGCCAGCATCCCCCGCCGCCAAAGCCAGCCCACCGCCCGTGACAGTAGGGAAGACTTTGCAAGAGGTCTTTAAATAGAGTTGAGGCGTCACGCTGGTGCTAACACATCCCGTCGTCTTGGCCCCTAATCCCTAGGCTCTGCGGACTTTTGGGGGACAGGCTATGATGAAAGGCAACGTTGACATTCCTTAACATTGGCTAGGCTCTGTGCTGTCAAGGATCCAACTTGTCTATGGCTGTATCGTCACCGCCCTCTGGGGGCATCAAAGGGTTTCCTAGAGAACCGTATTCTCCAGGGGCAACCCCTCACCTCTGAACTCGGGGCCATTTTGATGGTCTACTTTGTGCAGGGCATTTTGGGGTTAGCGCGGTTGGCGGTGAGCTTTTTTCTCAAGTCGGTAGGATGGATTAGCGAAGCGTAATCCATACGGTGAGGAAGATTTCGCGGGAGGTCATTAAATTACATAGAGTTAATGCGTTACCCTGGCCCTGACGCATCCGACCGTCTACTCTGTGGCGGCGACAAAAGCACCCAAAAACAAGATCTCTTGAAGGCTCAGCAGTACTGGACAGATTTCCAGCGGAGGCAAATGGATCACCAACACGCTCTTTTGCCGTGATCTAGCCCTCACCCAATATGGGAGAGGGACTGGGGGTGTAGCTTGCTTCCCGTCAGGGTGGGCTGCGGGGACTTTGCGATCTACTGAGTCTATTCTGATCTCAGCGCTTACCGCTAGGAGTTTTTCCCATGCACCCTGGGAAGATCACCCCCATCTGAAGCTCCTAATCCTGTTGCGCCCGATAGGCCAGTAGCCAGTTGGTTATGGTGGCGCGGCGGGTGAGGCGGGGCACCAGTTGGTCGATGGTGTAGCCCTTGAAGCCCAGTTCTTCCTTCAGCAATTGCTTGTACTCGGCGGGAATTGACCGAGTGAGCTGCACCGTGGCAGGGCGGCTTTCGATAAAATCTGGCGGTTCTGGATACTTTTCCACCCAGGCTGGATCGACCGTCGTGGTATCCCAACCTTCCTCCGTTTGCCGATAGCCCAGGTAATGCCACACCAGACGGTTTACGGTGTCGTCGTCCAATGCGTCGTTCAGAATCGCCCAAAGGGTGTCGTTAGAAAGATCAGGAAGTGTCGTCATAGAATGCAGGCGTTAAGGATCAGGGATAGGGACGCGGTTTTCGCACCCACAGGGTAGGGGCACGGTCGCCGTGCCCAATGCGGGGATTCTAGGGAACCAGCGTCAACACAGGTCTTGGCAAAGCTGCCGAAAATGATCGCCCCTGGCCTCAAAGTTGGGATATTGGTCAAAACTGGCGCAGGCGGGAGACAGCAGCACCACCTTGGCCCCCAGGCTGGGCGCGACTTCCTGGCTGCGACGCAGGGCACGATCCATGGTTTCCACGATTTCGTAGGACTGATAGCCGACTTCCTCTAGGCGGCGGGCAAACTGGGGGGCGGCATCGCCAATCAGCAGCACCGTGGCGGCTCGTTCTTGAATGCGCTGGAGCCAGGGGCCATCGTCGCCTTCCTTGGCTTCGCCTCCGGCAATCAGCACAGCGGGGCTGGCCACGGATCGCAGGCCCACTTCGGCAGCGTCGTAATTGGTGGCTTTGGAGTCGTTGATAAAGTCAATCCCTTGCCAGGTGCAGAGGTGCTCTAGGCGATGGGGCACACCGGGGAAGTTGGCTACTCCGGCGGCGATGGCGGCGGGGTCGATATTGGCCAAACAGGCGGCAGCAACGGCCATCAGCAGATTTTGCAGGTTGTGGTCGCCCACCATTTTCAGGGCATTGGCGGCGACGATGGGCTGGCCCTTAAACATCACCCAGCCGTCTTCAATGTAGGTTGTGGGCACCAGGGAACCGAGGGCCGCTTTGCCCCCCACGCTCGTCCAGTGGGCCTGGGGAAATTCGGCGGGAATGTGCTGGCGTAGGTAGGGATCGTCGCCGTTGAAGATGGCAAATTCCGACCGTTGCAGCAGGGAGGCCTTGATGCGGGCGTAGTTGTCGAGGGTTTTGTGGCGTTGCAGGTGGTCGGGGGTGAGGGTCGTCCACAGGCCAAGGCGAGGGGTAAGGGTGGCCGAGGCTTCGATTTGGTAACTGCTGAGTTCGGCAATCACCCAGTCTGGCGCGGGGGCTTGCAGGCCCAGTTCACAGGCGGCATGGCCAATGTTGCCACAGGCGGGGGCATTCAACCCAGCAGCCTGAAAAATGGCGGCGGTGAGGGCGGTAGTTGTGGTTTTGCCGTTAGTGCCCGTGATGCCTACCCAAGGCTTGGCTTGCAGTGTCAACCAGGCCAGTTCCATTTCGCCGATCACGTCCAGTCCGGCGGCGCGGGCTTCCACCAATGCGGGCAAATCCCAGGGCACCCCAGGGCTCACCACCACGCGGTCGGGCCGATCTTCCGGCGTCACGGCAAAACTATGGCCTAGTTTTACGGTGACACCAGCGGCCTGAAGCTGGGCCTGTTGATCCGCCGCTAGGGGGGTGGCATTGCGATCACTCAGCACCACCTCCCAGCCCTGCTTTCGCAGCAACCGGGCGGCGGCAATGCCGGATTTTCCTAAGCCGATCACATGGGCCTGTTTCATGGCAATCTTTCCCGATGACACCACCCCATCACACGTTAGGGCATGGGTTTTAATCAGAAAAATCATACCCCGGACAGTTGCCCTAACCCGCATTCTTCATGGCGACAGGTTGCCGACCTGGGACAGCATCGGGGTGCGAGTGATGACGCTATTTATAATGAAGCTATCCCGTGTGGTGGAGGGCCGCTATGCTCGACCTTGATATCACCCAACTGCCCACCAGCGACGAACTCCCCTGCTCCGACGAGACCCCGGTGGACAACGAAGACCAAAATTGGCTGCCTAACCTGCTGCTGTTTGTGTTGGAATATCTCTGGAAAGACCGCCAGGACTGGTTTTTTGCCGTGGATATGGGGGTCTACCACACCACAGGTCTTGATCCCCGCGTGCCCGTAGTACCCGATGGATTCCTGAGCCTAGGCGTCGAACGGCGCAAGGGTGGACGGTCGCGCAGCAGCTATGTGACCTGGGAAGAAAACGGGGTGCCGCCGATTCTGGCCCTGGAAATGGTTTCCCAAACCCCCGGTGGCGAGTATGGATCCAAGATGAAGATCTACGCCCAGCTAGGGGTGCTGTACTACGTTATCTATAACCCCAACTTTTGGCGGCGGGATAGACACCTTCCCTTCGAGGTCTACAAACTGGTTGGGAAGGACTATCAATTGCAGAGCGGTGAACCTTTTTGGATGCCGGAAATTGGTCTAGGTCTGGGGCGCTGCACATTACCGACAGATCCCATCGACCGGGAAGCCCTGGGCTGGTTTGATCAGCAGGGACAGCGTTACCTCACCCCCTCAGAATTGGTCGAACGTGAGCAGCAACGGGCCGAACGTCTAGCCGATAAACTGCGAGAACTGGGCGTTGACCCCGATACCCTGTAGGGGCGAGGGAATCTCGCCTATTACGGGCCAATGGGCACGGTGGCGTAGGTTTGAATCATCCCTTCGGCTTGGTCGGCGGAGAGGGAGGGCGACAGCCAAAAGCCTTGGATGGCGTCGCAGCCCAACTCTCGTAGGCGCTGGGCTTGGAATTCGGTTTCCACCCCTTCGGCCACGACGGTCATGCCGAGGGATTTGGCAATTTGAATAATGGCGGTGACGATGCTGGCGTTATCGTGGTCGATAGCGATGTTTTCCACAAAAGATTGATCGATTTTGAGGGTATTGATGGGAAATCGTTTGAGGTAGCTGAGGGAGGAATAGCCTGTGCCAAAGTCGTCGATGCTAACGCTAATGCCCTGTCGTTGCAGGGTGGACAGGGTGTTGAGGACGACTTCCACGTTGGTGAGCAGCAGGCTTTCGGTCACCCCTAGGCCCAGGTTGATCGCAGAGAGTCCGGTGCGCTGAAGGATGGCGTCTACCTGGTCGGGGAAGTCGGCTTGCTCGAATTGGGCAGCGGCAACGTTGACGTTTACCCTCAGCCGCCGAGCCGCTGGCCATCGCTGACACCAAGCGATCCAGCAAAATCACAAACTCATCGCCGCCCAACCGGGCCACGGTGTCAACACTCCGCACATGGCGCTGTAAAACCTGGGCAATTTGAATCAATGGTGGGTGGCCCTGCCCGCATCAGGTTGGCATAGGTGGTTAGCCCCTTCACAATGTGCGGATCGGTCAGGCGAGGGCGGCTCCAGTCGCCATCAAACCAGATACTAAACGGAAGCGGCGTCGGCTCGGTGCCCCAGCTATTCAGCACAATGCCCGTCACCGTATCAATAATCATGTCGGCGGTAGCGCCTCGCAGCACCATCCCCATGGCCTCGCCGCTGGCGTTGATCTGACGCGTCGCCTGCACCAGTTCTGCCATGGTTTGGGGTACCCGTCCGCCCAAAAAGCGATTCACCAGCCGTTGGTTATAAAACAGCAGATACACCTCCACCGTGGCCGGAATGCCAAACAGTTCCGCCTCGGCTTCTCCGGGGGGATACATCGCCGCCAGCCGAAACCCCTCTGGAAAGTCGTAGAGGTTGTAGTCTGGGGCGGTCAGCTTGGGATCGTGGATGAAGGGCGTGAGGGATTGCAGCCGATCTCCTTGCCAGAGCCGATAGGCGGTGGAGTCCATCGGCAGAAAGAAGACATCAATTGCCTGGGGGCGGCTGTTGAGGGCGGCCTCCATCTCGCTGAAGTAGTCCGGTTCCGCCACGGTCTGAATCCTCAAGGTCATCCCCGTCAGCGTTTCAAACTCATTTAAGTTTCAAACTCATTTAAATAGGGCCGAACGCCCTGCGTCCAAGGATGATCATTCAACAACAACCGGAGTTCCGTCCCCGCAAACTGTTGCCACAGGTCTGCCGCTGGGCGTGGGCCTGCTTCTGGGTTGGGTGGATCGGGGGTGGCCGCACAGGTACTCGCCAGCCCCAGCAGCAGACCAGCGGCCAGAGCCAGCTTTAGCAGATGGCGGCGGGGAATCCGGCCTAGGGAATACGCAGGTTTGGGCATGGGTCTCACGTTCAAGCCACCAAAGAACAACCACTAACTGCCGATTCACACCCCTTTTGCCACCGTAGGCTACCCCCAGTCGCGGCGAGGGGCGCACCAGACAAGCTTCCCGTTCCACAAGCATCCCCCGATTCGGAAAAACGATGCCTTCCATAGACATCGACAGGGGTAATCATTACGGTTCGTTACAATCCCCAGCAATTCGTTACATTTGCGACTAAAGGCCATGCTCCCATCGTTTCCAAAAGTCCGGCCTCCGCATACATTCTGGGCATCGGCCTGCCAAAAGCCTTGCCGTCGCACCCATCGAAATCCGTCTGAGGTTAGTGTTCTTTATCGTAGTCCTTGGTTCTTCTAATCATTGGTTAACATTTGTTTACAAAAGTCGAGTTTAGTCACTGTTTTTCAGGGAAAACTTGCGATCCTTATTGAGTTTTGTTAATGCCCTCTATATCGGAGTTCAATTTTGTGATCGAAGTATTTTTGGAATGCCCGTAGATCAAGGGTTTCCGCAGGTTGAATTATTGTTAACCTGTGCCAAGAACCGTCAATTTCCGAGACTATAATGCTCAAGAGCAATCACCGTCCTAGTAGCGGTTCTATCCACAGGTCTCTGAGGCCGAGGGTATAGTGCACCTCAAGACGATATGATTCTCGCTGTTTGCTTTTGTCTAGAGAGAGGAGAGTCTCCATGACAACTACCCCGCGCGAGCGGGAGGCGAAGGTCAAAGTCATCGTTGATAAGGATCCGGTACCGACTTCCTTTGAGAAGTGGGGCAAGCCCGGACACTTTGATCGGACTTTGGCTAAAGGCCCCAAAACCACCACTTGGATTTGGAACCTCCACGCTGACGCTCACGATTTCGATAGTCATACCAGTGACCTAGAAGACATTTCGCGCAAGATCTTTAGTGCGCACTTCGGTCACCTAGCCGTCATCTTTATCTGGCTTAGCGGCATGTATTTCCATGGCGCTAAGTTTTCCAACTACGAAGCCTGGATGACCAACCCCACGGGCTTCAAGCCCAGCGCCCAGGTCGTTTGGCCGATCTTCGGTCAAGAGATTCTGAACGCCGATGTGGGCGGCGGTTTCCAGGGGATTCAAATTACCTCTGGTCTGTTCCAGCTCTGGCGGGCCTCCGGCTTTACCAACGGCTTCCAGCTTTACTGCACCGCCATTGGTGCCCTGGTAATGGCTGGCCTGATGCTGTTTGCGGGCTGGTTCCACTACCACAAGGCCGCTCCCAAACTGGAATGGTTCCAAAACGTGGAATCGATGATGAACCACCACCTGGCGGGCCTGCTCGGTCTGGGCTGTCTGGGTTGGGCGGGGCACCAAATCCACGTCTCGCTGCCTGTAAACAAAATGCTGGATGCGGGCGTGGCTCCGCAGGATATTCCCCTGCCCCACGAGTTCATCCTCAATAAGAGCTTGATGGCAGATCTGTACCCCAGCTTTGCCGAGGGTCTGAAGCCCTTCTTCACCCTCAACTGGGGCGTGTACGCCGACTTCCTCACCTTCAAGGGTGGGATCAACCCCGTCACCGGTGGTCTGTGGCTGTCTGATACCGCCCACCACCACCTGGCGCTGGCGGTTCTCTTCATCGTTGCGGGCCACATGTACCGCACCAACTGGGGCATCGGCCACAGCATGAAGGAAATCCTGGAAGGTCACAAGGGTGATCCCCTGCTGTTTGGTGGCAAGGGCCACGATGGCCTGTACGAGAACCTGACCACCTCCTGGCACGCCCAGTTGGCGGTGAACCTGGCCATCCTCGGTTCCATCACCATCATCGTGGCGCAGCACATGTACGCCATGCCTCCCTATCCGTACATCGCGACGGATTACCCCACCCAACTGTCGCTGTTTACCCACCACATGTGGATTGGCGGCTTCCTGATTGTGGGGGCTGCGGCCCACGCCGCGATCTTCATGGTGCGCGATTACGATCCCGCCGTGAACATGGATAACGCCCTGGATCGGATGCTCCGTTCCCGCGATGCGATTATCTCCCACCTCAACTGGGTGTGTATTTTCCTCGGCTTCCATAGCTTTGGTCTGTACATCCACAACGACACCATGCGGGCTCTGGGCCGTCCCCAGGATATGTTCTCGGATTCCGCCATTCAGCTTCAGCCCATCTTTGCTCAGTGGGTGCAAAGCTTCCACGCCGCTGCCGCTGGCGGTACCGCGCCCAACGCCCTGGCTGGGGTTAGCCCCATCTTCGGTGGCGATGTGATTGCGGTGGCTGGCAAAGTGGCGATGATGCCCATGACCCTCGGCACCGCCGACTTCATGGTGCACCACATCCATGCCTTCACCATCCACGTGACGGCGCTGATTCTTCTCAAGGGCGTGCTGTACGCTCGCAGCTCTCGTCTGGTGCCCGACAAAGGCGAACTGGGCTTCCGGTTCCCCTGCGATGGCCCCGGTCGGGGTGGCACCTGTCAGGTTTCCGGTTGGGATCACGTGTTCCTCGGCCTGTTCTGGATGTACAACTCCCTGTCCATCGTGATTTTCCACTTTAGCTGGAAGATGCAGTCCGACATTTGGGGTACCGTTAGCCCCGATGGCACCGTGTCTCACATCACGGGCGGCAACTTTGCCCAAAGCGCCATCACCATCAACGGTTGGCTGCGCGACTTCCTGTGGGCTCAGGCTTCCCAGGTGATCGGTTCCTACGGTTCCGCCCTGTCCGCCTACGGCCTCATGTTCCTGGGTGCCCACTTCGTTTGGGCCTTCAGCCTCATGTTCCTGTTCAGTGGTCGCGGCTACTGGCAAGAACTGATCGAGTCCATCGTTTGGGCTCACAACAAACTCAAGGTGGCTCCCGCCATCCAGCCTCGCGCTCTGAGCATCACTCAGGGTCGGGCGGTGGGTGTGGCTCACTACCTCCTCGGAGGCATTGCCACCACCTGGGCCTTCTTCCTGGCTCGTATCATCGCGGTGGGCTAGGTTTCTCGTCATGGAATCTCCTGGGGGCGCGAAAGCCATGGCCCAGCGCCCCTACCAGCCGCAACATGACTCAAATGTCGTACTAAATCCGTTTTGATTCATGGCAACTAAATTCCCTAAATTTAGCCAGGATCTGGCAGCCGATCCGACCACACGGCGGATCTGGTACGGGATTGCCACCGCCCACGACTTTGAAAGCCACGATGGCATGACGGAGGAGAATCTTTACCAAAAGATCTTCGCCTCCCACTTCGGCCACCTGGCAATCATCTTCCTGTGGACTTCGGGCAACCTGTTCCACGTCGCCTGGCAAGGTAACTTCGAGCAGTGGATCAAAGATCCGCTCAACGTCAAGCCCATCGCCCACGCGATCTGGGATCCCCACTTTGGTCAGCCTGCGGTAGATGCGTTCTCCCAAGCTGGTTCCTCTACTCCCGTTAACGTCGCCTTCTCCGGGGTCTACCACTGGTGGTACACCATCGGCATGCGCACCAACACCGACCTGTACTCCGGGGCTGTGTTCCTGCTGATTCTGTCCGCCATCTTCCTGTTCGCAGGTTGGCTGCACCTTCAGCCCAAGTTCCGCCCCAGCCTGTCCTGGTTCAAGAACGCCGAGTCTCGCCTCAACCACCACCTGGCTGGTCTGTTTGGGGTTAGCTCCCTGGCTTGGACGGGGCACCTGGTCCATGTCGCCATCCCCGAATCTCGCGGTGTCCATGTGGGTTGGGATAACTTCCTCTCCATGAAGCCCCACCCCGAAGGTCTGATGCCCTTCTTTACCGGCAACTGGGGCGTGTATGCCCAGAACCCCGATACCTCCAGCCATGTCTTCGGCACGGCGACGGGTGCAGGTTCTGCCATCCTCACCTTCCTGGGTGGGTTCCATCCCCAGACCGAGTCTCTGTGGTTGACCGACATGGCTCACCACCACCTGGCCATCGCGGTGATCTTCATCGTGGCTGGGCACATGTACCGCACCAACTTCGGCATCGGCCACAGCATTAAGGAAATCCTGAATGCCCACAAGCCCCCCGCAGGCGGTCTGGGTGAAGGTCACAAGGGTCTCTATGACACCCTGAACAACTCCCTTCACTTCCAACTGGCGCTGGCCCTGGCTAGCCTCGGTGTGGTCACCTCCCTGGTGGCGCAGCACATGTACGCGCTGCCCCCCTACGCCTTCATGGCCAAGGACTACACCACCATGGCGGCCCTGTACACCCACCACCAGTACATCGCTGGCTTCATCATGGTGGGGGCCTTTGCCCACGGTGCCATCTTCCTCATCCGGGACTACGATCCCGCTGCGAATAAGAACAACGTCCTCGACCGCGTTCTTCAGCACAAGGAAGCCATCATCTCCCACCTGAGCTGGGTGTCCCTGTTCCTGGGTTTCCACACCCTGGGTCTGTACGTCCACAACGACGTAGTGGTGGCCTTTGGCACCCCCGAAAAGCAAATCCTGGTTGAGCCCGTCTTCGCTCAGTTTGTGCAAGCGGCCTCCGGTAAACTGCTCTACGGCTTCGATACCCTGCTGTCCAACGCCGACAGCGTCACCCAAACCGCCAACGCCGTTTGGCTACCCGGCTGGTTTGAGGCCATCAACAGCAACGCCAACTCGCTGTTCCTGACCATTGGCCCTGGCGACTTCCTGGTGCACCACGCCATCGCCCTGGGTCTGCACACCACCACCCTGATTCTGGTCAAGGGTGCTCTGGATGCCCGTGGTTCCAAGCTGATGCCCGACAAGAAGGACTTCGGCTACAGCTTCCCCTGCGACGGCCCTGGCCGTGGCGGCACCTGCGACATCTCCGCTTGGGACTCCTTCTACCTGGCGATGTTCTGGATGCTGAACACCATCGGCTGGACCACCTTCTACTGGCACTGGAAGCACCTCAGCATCTGGTCTGGTAACGTGGCTCAGTTCAACGAGTCCTCCAACTACCTGATGGGCTGGCTGCGCGACTACCTGTGGCTCAACAGCTCTCAGCTGATCAACGGCTACAACCCCTACGGCATGAACAACCTCGCCGTCTGGGCCTGGATGTTCCTCTTCGGGCACCTGGTTTGGGCCACCGGCTTCATGTTCCTGATCTCCTGGCGGGGCTACTGGCAAGAGCTGATCGAGACCATCGTGTGGGCCCACGAGCGCACTCCCCTGGCGAACCTGGTTCGCTGGAAGGACAAGCCCGTTGCCCTCTCCATCGTTCAAGCTCGTTTGGTGGGTCTAGCTCACTTCACCGTGGGTTACATCCTCACCTACGCCGCTTTCCTAATCGCCTCCACCTCCAGCCGCTTCGGCTAAGGCTCGGCTAATTAAGTAAACCCTTCAGCCCTCCTCGGCGCACCGCTCCGGGGAGGGTTGTTTTAAGGCTACATAATGCCCAATATCTTTTATCTAGTCCTGTTAGATAGATCAAAAGCTAGAATTTAAGCATCTGGCATCACAAGTGCTTGCTTGAGTGCGCTAAACGCTTGCTATAGAGTGCAAGGATATAGAGAAAGCTAATGGCTGAAGACGGAAATGATAAGGTAAAAGCAAAGTCTCTCCTTAGCCAATTGTTTGTGCCAATTGCAACGGCACTTATAGTTGGAAGCACCGCTCCTTGGTGGGTTGCTCTATTTCAAGGGAATAAATCGCCGATTGATAATGTTAGCGAGCTTCCTTCAGGAGAGCCGACGGTTCAAACAAATACTGAGTCTGTCCTCAATATTTCTGCTGATGGAGATGTCAATGTTACTGCTCTAGCTGAAGCCAAGAACTATCCATCATTTGAAGGTGAAGTTGGCCATTTTAATCTGAGTCAATCGTTTACCGATTTTATTTTTGAAAATCAAGGAGAGATAGTATTTATCAACATTTACTATACTCCTGACGATTCCAGTGAACTAAATATTACAAATAACAACTTTGGGGTTGATTATCTTCATCTCTGGCATGAATGCCATGAGCAGCTACTGCCCGATGAAACTCCTTCCTCCTCTAAATGTGTAGGAACAAGCTTCTCAATTGATCGTGATGAAACACAAAAGGATGCTGATTTCAGTTATATCCGTGGCACTTTCAACGCTCGGGGGTTCTTTGCTATTCGAGGTTGTAGCGGCCCCTATCAGGGCAGTATGGGATGTATGTTACGTCCCTTGAATCCAGAGGATGTTTAGTGCAGTAGCTATGCTTGATAGGACGTTCCTAGGCAATGCTTGAGTTAATAGATGATTCCCACTTTCTAGAACAGTACCAGTGGGTCGTAGCAACTGCTAACAAAGCCAGTGCTACAGAACCTCAGGCGGTATCAGTTCACTACGACGATATAAACCGCTTGATCGTAATTCGTCTTAACAGTAGGGCATCATTTAGCTTTCCACCTGATATTGCCCAAGGATTAGCGGGTGCATCGCCAGAAGACTTAGCAGCCGTAGAAATTACCCCCTCTGGAATGGGACTGCATTGGGAAAAGCTGGATACCGACTTTTCTGTATCGGGTCTTCTCAGCGGTCGTTTTGGAACAAAAGCCTGGATGGCTACTTTGCAAAATGCGCCTAGCTACTCGCAAGCCATACGATGATTATGTCTAGCACTTTTGATCGGGCCGTTTATACTGACTTACTCTTACAAGTAAGCCCAAAGGTGATCGAAACTGAAGAAGAATATGAGGCAACTCTAGCTACCGTAGAATCTCTAGTGTTCAACCACAATAAAAGGGTGCATCTCAGTTAGGCGAGAGTAGATGTACTCATGGCGCAAGAGGAGAGTTAGCGACAAGATAGCCTTATTGTGGAGTCTACCGTCTTGCCATGAATGCCGAAACGAAAACCCAACTCCAGC
>JBBAWV010000071.1:0-24271 GCA_040396995.1 Nodosilinea sp.
TAACTCTCCGCTTGCGCCATGAGTACATCTACTCTCGCCTAACTGAGATGCACCCAAACGCCACTTGTCTAGCCTGAGTCAAGGGTATTGGATAGCCAATTGTATTATAGCCCTTATTCGCTACGACTCTTGCTTTGAGAGACTTCTGTAGATCCCACGCTAAAGCTCTTAACTGCCCTGGCTTGAAAACGATAATCTCTTGCTCTGGTATGAGAAAGATCCAGTAATCTGCTTGTGAACTCCATCCCCATCCTGGAATAAAGTCTTGATCATTTGAAACCGTTTCAAAGAAAAGATTTCCTGTCCTTTTAGCGGCTATATCAAATTTGTATTCAACAGTGATGACGGATCCATCTGGGCGTGTAACAACTCGATCTATCCCCGACTGTTGATACTTCAGTTCTTTAGAAACATCGATCAGTCTATAGCTAGAAGACAGCCATTTATCAAGGAATTTTTCACCTTCTCTTCCAACTTTATGCTGAGTGTCAAAATCATACTGCTTCGCTTGCATAGATGTAGGGTATGTAGAGTTGAACGCCATCATTACCTTCTCGCCGCACGGGAATCCCTGCCCATCGTGTCACCCAATTTACTAAAGCCCTCAGAGAACTAGCTCTACGTGGCCTTGTAGTTCCTCCACAGTCACCTAAACTCACCAAAGAAATTATTTCTTGAATTAACTCTTTGGTGAGTTCTCGATCACCGCGAGTTGTCTCTTCAATGATCATTTGAATGGGGTAAAAGCCCAGCAGAGACTCTGCCAAAAGACGCTCACGAGTCTCTAAATCCGTACTCTGGGCGATTCGCCAGCCTCGATCTGTCAATACATAGATACTTTTGCCTTGTTTACTGTCTTTACACTTAGTAGCTAAACCAAATTCAATAACAGCGCGTCCAAGATAGTCTCCCCGCCTTGACAAATTTTTGTCATTTGTCGCACCACTACCAAATGCGAAACCTATTTTCTGTGCCGTGTTAACCCCAGAAGAAATCAGTTCAATAGTTCTAATGAGTTTGTGTGGATCACCAATTTGAGGAATGTAAATGACTTGTTCCTCACCATTGCGCAGATCTTGCTCTAAGGCAGATCTCCAATCTATCTTATGAGAAACCAGATGAAACTCATAGAATACGACTTCTTTTCTGACAAAATTTACAGTGTAAGCAATCTGAAATGTTCTACCTCTGAGTTCATAAACCAACTCGGAAATACCTGGTTTTCTTCCGCATATAGCCCCTGCAACTTCACCATATTCTTTAAGGATTTCTAAAACGGGAGAAAGTTCTTGTTCTAATTCAATGTCCCAAAGTGCGTATCTTTTAGACATCATCAATCTAACTTGATCGTTGAAATATTTAAGCTTGTACACCTTGTCAAACCTCTTGAGTTGAGCTGGATCTTAAGGACAAAAAGAAAACTTGATCGGCATCACCAATCAGCGGCAGCGAAAGATGATGAGTGAATCGAGGCGATATAAATGCAACAACTCGCCGCTTATGAAATGTTAAGTAAATGCAATCTATGCCTCCTAACAGCTTTTCCCATGCCTCGGTTAACTGATCACGAAACTCAGTTAGTGGCATGTCCTCACTTTTCTGAATCCTGACTTCATCGTCTCCAGAATTAAGCTCATCAATATCTTGAAGGGGAAGCAGAAAAGCTGCCACTTCTCCATAGTGAGTACACACAATGCGTAAATTACCGGACTGCACTTGTCTCCTAAGTTTTGGCAGTTTTACTCGTAACTCCGACATTGGGATTTGCTTAAAATGCTTGCTCATATTTACCAGACTTATCCCTACACCTAATAATGGCAAGCAATCCAGAAATTGTCAATAGTGAATTACGTTTTTTACATTTTTGGCTGTGCAGCCCTAAAACCAATACTTTTGGAGGCTTAAACTTTGGGCAATGGGCAATGTAGGGATTGGTCAGAAGTTAATCATCATTCTGGATCGACATCTTCCTATCGCCCCAGGGCAACACAACGCCCACGGTGGTTCCAGCTTCAGCGGTGGACTCAATCGTGAGCGCTCCCCCGTGGACATCCACAATGCGTTTGACGATGGCAAGGCCCAGTCCATTCCCCCCCGGCTTGGTGGTAAAAAAGGGTTGCCCCATCTTGGCAAGCACCGCTGGTGGAATGGGGTCGCCGTCATTGTGGATCGTCACGGTTAGGCCGTTAGGGTTGGGGCCAAGGGCAATGTGCCAAGTGACCCTATCGCCAGGGGAAACGGCCTCGCAGGCATTGCGGACGAGGTTGATGAACACCTGCTTGAGTTTGTCTACATCCCCCACAATCCAGGCTTCGGGGAGATCAGACTCCAGCACCAGCGACCGCCCTTGAGCCATGGGTAGGGTGGAGAGGTGATCCTTTAGTTGGTGGGCAAAGGCGACCAAATCAAAGGGGAGGGGCGCGAGGACAGGGGCGCGGGCGTACTGCAAAATTTCGTTGAGCAATTGCTTGAGGCGATCCGCTTCCTCTAGGGCGAGGGACAGCCGCCGCTGGGCACGGTCGGGGAGGGGTATCTCCCGAAAAGACTCTAGCCCCATCAGAATGGTGGTAAGAGGGCTGCGGACTTCGTGGACAATCATGGCCGCGAGTTCGCCAATTTCGGCTAGTCGCTCGGTGGCGGCTTGGGCCTGTTTGCGTTCGGTAATGTCTCGCACCATGGAGATGATGCATTGTCGTCCCTCCATGGACACCACCGCTGCCGAAATTTCGGCGGGCACCGTGCCTCCCAGTTTGGTCATGCAGGAGAGTTCGTTCGTCCAGCCGTGACCCTCCCGTAGTACTATCCTGCCAAAGGCTTGGAAAGCCGATAGGTCATGGGGATGAATGGCGGAAACCGCCGTGGCCAGCAGTTCTTCGTGGCTATAGCCCAGCATCTTGCTAGCCTTGGGGTTGGCTTCTAGGATGCGGTCGGCCTGGGGGTCGATTAAAAAAATGGCGTCGTTGGAATGGTGAAAAATTTTGTGCAGCCGTTGCTCGCTGTCTGATGGGGGCTCATGGTCTGGCGATCCTTCGCCCAGGGTGGCGAGATCCGGCCTTTCTCTTAATGGCCTGTCGGTCATCGTAGGTTGCCCAGGCGAAACGACTCTGACGGCCATGGTAGCAGAATCAATGGGAGGCTTCTCGCAGCACATAGCCCACGCCGCGCACGGTTTGAATCAGGCGGGGTTCGCCCTCGGCCTCTAGCTTCAGGCGCAGGTAGCGGATGTAGACCTCGATGATGTTGGAGTCGCCCATGAAGTCGTAGCCCCATACTTCTTCGAGGATGCGATCGCGGGTGAGCACCTGGCGGGGATAGGTCATCAGGTAATCCAGCAGGTCAAATTCCTTGGCGGTTAGCTCAATGGATCGCCCATTGCGGATCACCTGGCGGCTTTTGCGGTCTAGGGTGAGGTCGGCGTAGACAAATTGTTCGGCCTCCTGGGGCTGAAGCTGGCGCAGTTGTGCCCTCACCCGTGCCATCAGTTCCTCGATGCTGAAGGGTTTGATCACATAGTCATTGGCTCCAGCGTCCAGCCCGTCCACCCGGTCGCTGATGTCGTCCTTGGCGGTTAGCAAAATGATCGGGGTCTTCGATCCGGTTTGGCGCAGGCGACGGCAAACCTCCACCCCGCTCAGCCCCGGCATCATCCAGTCCAAAATAATCAGATCAGGATTTTGTTGACGGGCGGCCATCAACCCCGACAGACCATCGTGGGCGACGCTGACCTCGTAGCCTTCGTAGGTCAGCTCAAGCTGCACAAACTGGGCCAGGTTTGCCTCATCCTCCACCATTAAAATCTTTGTCGCCATTGTGGCCTTTGCCTCCTGTTTGGTATCAGCGGGCGAGGAGACCTCGCCCCTACGGTCTCTGCTACTCTGCCGACCAGGGCAGCGCAATGGTAACCACACAGCCTTGTTGGGGCTGGGATCGCAAACTCACCTGGCCCGCCATCGCTTCTACCCAAGACCGCACCAGGGTCAAACCCAAGCCAGTCCCGCCGCCTTGGCGAGAACGATCCTCATCCACTCGGTAAAACGGGTCGAACACCGCCGCTTGATCCTGGGCCGGAATCCCTGGCCCTTGGTCGTGGACTTGCACCAAGGCCCAATCGGGCTGGGTCAACACCTGCACCCGAATCGGCTGGGTAGAGTAGCGCAGGGCATTGTTCAGAAGTTCCACCAAGGCCGCACAGAGCTTGTCTCGATCCACCTGAACCACCGGAGACACCGCCGGAGCCTCCAGGCCAATCCGCGACGGGCCATTGGTTAGGGAAGCCATCTGTTCCTCAGCCAGGGTGATGGCGGCTTGGACGATGTCCACTAAGTCGGCGGGGGCTAGGGTCAATGTCCGCTGGTGATTGTCGAGGCGGGCCAGTTCCAGTAGTTTCGTCAGCAGGTCGATGGTGCGGCGAGTTTCAACGGCGGCAATTTCTAGCCCCTGGCGCTGGGGTGGGGTGAGGGTATCGGCTCGGCGTAGGGTGCTGTCTAGGTAGCCTTGCACCAGGGTTAGCGGCGTGCGAAGCTCGTGGGACATATCGTTAATAAACCGTTTTTGCTGAGCCCAAGCCTTGGCCAACCGAGTCAGCATCAGGTTGTAGGTCTGTACCAACTCCGCCACCTCCGTGGGGGCGGCGGGCAGGGTAAACGATTGATAGCCGAGGGTTTCCGCCGTCACCTGGCTGGCGAGGTGGTTGATTTGGCGAATCGGTCTCAGGGCGCGACGAATATAAAGGGTGCAGGCCAGAGCGAGGATGGCCACCATTACCAACCCCGTTAGCCACAGCATCCGCACCAACTGCTGAAGCCCCTGGTATTCCGCCGTGATGTCGTTGGCGAGGTGCAGGGTAGCGCCGGGGAAGCCCTCCATGGCCAGCGGTTCGGCGCAGACCACAAACATCCAGGTTTGAATCGGCTGTATCGTGATGCCTTCTGCCATGGCCAGGGTGAGCAGGGTCTCGGCCACCCCAGACCCCTGCCATGACCCCATGGTGAGGGTTTCCGACTGGGCTACCAAACCCCCGGTCGAAGTCGTCACCCATAGGGCCAAATCCCCGGTGGTGCGGTGGTTAATCACCTTCTGCATCGCCATATCAAGCGGCATCTGATCGGCATAGTGATCCACATCCTCTCGAAAGCGGGCCACCACCAAACTGGCTTGATGGACGTGACTATCGAGCAAAATGGCTTGGGTGCGCCAGCCCAGCCACCCGGTTAACCCCGCCATCGCCACCAACGAGGCCAAAACCACCCCGGCAGTCAGCCTCACCTGAAGGGAGTTGAGGTCAACCCAGCGGTGGAAAAAGGTGTGTAAGCGGTGCCTTACCGTGGCCATGGTTGCCCCAGAAATAGTCAAAGATTCGCTAACCCTAGCGCCTCATGGGTTTAAACCTAGCAACCCCACCTGAGAGTTTCCTGATAAAATCAGGGCAATTTGCAGGCTATTGGGCCTATTCATCGCCATTTTTGCGAGGGATCATCAGTGTGGTGAGATGGCGAAACCGTACAGATCTTGAGTCGAATGGATTTTGATATCGCATGGATCTCAATGCTGACAAAATTAATCGTCGTCACTTTTTGATGGGTGGGGTTGCCGCTGGCAGTGCCGCCACCTTTGGCACCGAATCCATCCGCCGCCAGCGGGCCGCCGAGCGACAGGCCATGATTGACGCCTACGCAGCTCAGTTCTACAACCCCAACGACATCATCCAGGCGGCGGTGACGGGCGATACCCGTATGGTGGAGGAATTTCAGGCCATCCAGGACTCGGCGGTGTTTCCCCCGCCCCCCATTCCCTACAACCGGGAGATTTCCAAACGGCTGATTTTGCTAAGCCGCCTCGCCACCCAGCAATACATCACCGGGCGCAACGACCCCACCTACGACGGCAACCTTCAGCAGTTGTTTGACTACGACAAGAGCCTAGATAAGTACCGCCTGGTAACCAACTTTCGCGGCCAGGAACGCCAGGTCAACGACACCGTGGAAATTCAGATTCCCCAGGAACTCATCGACGACCCCACGCTGATTAACAACCCCACAGGTCTAGAGGACAACCTCTCCCAAACCGAAGACGCCATCCGTACGGGCGTCACCACCGCCGTCAGCATTGGCCGTCGCATTGAGGTATTTTTCGGCTTTTTGCTAGAGTCCGACGAAGACAGCATTTTGGTGTTTCGCGGCACCCAGCGCACCTCAGAATGGATCGGCAACATCTACGCCGTGCAGCAAGACTACCTCGATCCCAAAACGGAGGAATCCCTGGGGCGTATCCACGCGGGCTTTCGGCGCATTGCCGATGGCATCATCAACCCCTTGGCGGTGGATGCGGTGCGGCAAATTAACCCCACCAAGCCCTGCTATGTGTCGGGTCACAGCCTTGGCGCGGCCCTCGCGACGATCTTAGCCCTCGATATTGCCCTCGCCGTGCCCGAACTTCAGCCCCAGCTTCAGGTCTACGTCTACGCCACGCCCAGGGTAGGCAACCCCGATTTTTCCCGTAGCTACGCCAAAATTCTGCCCAACAGCTACCGCATCACCAACCTGGCCGACCCCATCCCCACCATGCCCCCCACCCGAATGCAGGCGGAATTTGTTCACATTGGCGAAGAATGGGCCTTTCTCAGCCAGGGCGGCGATGTTCTGCCCAATCACATCGTGGATACCTACCGCCGTGCCATCAACGCCGAGGTGGAAAGCAACCAGGCTCGAAATTTTCCCCTATCAGGGTTAGCCTAGACCTAGCGTCGAACGCCCTGTCTTCCCCCACCCGTGCCCCGTGCCCACCCCCGCCGAACTCAACCGCGAAGCCAAAACCGACCTGCGTCGCCGCCTGCTCCAGGCTCGACAAAAAATCCCTGCCCAGGTGTGGCAACAGAAGAGTGACCAAATTTGTGATCACCTCGACCGCTGGGACTATTTCCGCCGTTGCCGCGTGATTCTGGCCTATACCAGCTTTCGCCAAGAGCCTGATCTCAGCCCCTTGACGCAGCGCCATGCCCACTGGGGTTTGCCCCGCTGCGTCGGGAAAGACCTGCATTGGCACCTCTGGACACCCCAAAACCCCTGGCCCCTCACCAAGGGAGCCTACGGCATTTTAGAACCTCACCCAGAATCTCCTGGAGTGGATGCCAACCTGGTGGATTTAATTCTAGTGCCCGCCGTGGCCTGCGATGTGAAGGGCTATCGCCTGGGCTATGGGGCCGGATACTACGACCGCATGTTGAGCCAGCCGCCCTGGCGCACGGTGCCCACGGTGGGGATTGTGTTTGAATATGCCCGCCTGCCCAGCCTGCCTAGGGACGTGTGGGATCGGCCTATGCGGGGTATTTGCTCGGAAAGTGGCCTCTTTTTGTCCTAGCCCTTGTCGGTGGACGATGAGTTGGGCGATGGGGTTGGCCCTAGGGCGCTGGGTTCGCTGTTCCCCCCCTACCACCCATCTCAATTTGTATCTAATTTTGTGTTTGGAGCCCAAGTAGGGCATTACTAGACTATGTTTCATCATGGGTAAAATCGTGCTGATACGTCCTGATGCTGACCTGTTTCCAGGCTTTAACGCCGCTGCCAAGGCCGTCTTGAACTATCTCCAGCAAACCTTGGGCTTTGGGCTGTGGATGGTAACCCGCACCGAGGACGAAGACTGGATTGTGCTCCAGGCCCAGGATCAGGGCTACGGAGTGAAACAGGGGGATGTGTTTCGCTGGACGGATTCCTTTTGTTCGCGCATGGTGGCTGGAAAAGGCCCGCGCATTGCCCCCAATTCCATTGCGGTGCCCGCCTATGCCGAGGCTCCCATCGCCGCCCAGGTGAAAATTGGAGCCTACGTGGGGGTGCCCCTAGCGACCGAGGATGGCACCCTGTTTGGCACCCTTTGCGCCATCGACCCCACCCCCCAACCCGACGCCATTACCGAACATCTGCCCCTAATTGAACTGCTGGCCAAACTGCTGAGTTCCATCCTCCATGCCGACATGGCCGCTGCCGAGCAAGCCCGCCGCGCCGACCGCCTCCAAACCGAAGCCTTCACCGATGCCCTCACCGGGCTCTACAACCGCCGGGGCTGGGATCAACTTCTGGCCGAAGAGGAGGAAAGCTGCGCCAACTACGGCTTCCCGGCCTGTGTGGTGGTGATCGATTTAGACAATCTGAAGGTGGTGAATGATAGCCTGGGCCATGCCGCAGGGGATGACCTGATCCAACGGGCGGGGCAAATTTTGCGCCAGGAAACCCGCAATCACGACGTCGTAGCCCGCATTGGCGGCGATGAATTTGTGGTGCTTTGTACCGAATGTTCGGCGGTTCAGGGGCAATGGCTGGCTGAGCGACTTCAGCGTACCCTCCTCAATGGCCAGATTCAGGCCTCCGTGGGGGTGTCCACCCGACACCCTAGCCGAGGGCTCAAAGCCGCCTGGGCCGAGGCCGACCGCGCCATGTACCAACAAAAACGCGAGAGTAAGCGCGTCCCCATCCCACCCCATTGAGACACCTCGACTCAGGGGTGCTGAAGACCGTCCCGGACAGTCGGTTTGGCGATCCTTCGGCTTGGGGAAGAGACTGCTATGATTTCTGTGATTTGGATGATTCGATGTCCCCATGGCCTAGATCTCGGTCATCAGGCCACCCCATCTACTCGTTCTGAGCAGTCCTATGTTCTACTTCGATCCGATTTATCTATTGCTGATGATTCCCGGCATGGCCCTGATGTTCTTGGCCCAATCCAAGGTCAAGGGCACCTATCGCCGCTATTCCCAAGTGCAGTCCACCATGGGGATGACTGGAGCCCAAGTGGCCCAAACCATTTTGATGAAAAAAGGCGTCAGCGGTATTCGCATCGAACCCGTGGCGGGCGAACTCACTGACCACTACGACCCCAGCGCCAAGGCTGTGCGGTTGTCCGAGGGAATCTACAACTCCACCTCCCTTGCCGCCGCCGCCGTTGCCGCCCACGAATGCGGCCACGTTCTGCAAGATGTGGAAGGCTACAAATTCATGAACCTGCGAGCGGCCCTCGTCCCCGCCGTAAACCTAGGGTCTCGCCTCGGCCCCATCTTGATTATGGCAGGGCTGATTCTCAATTTCCTCAACCTCGCCTGGGTAGGTATCTTCTTCTTTGCGGCGGTGCTGCTGTTCCATGTGGTTACCCTGCCCGTGGAGTTTGATGCCTCCGGTCGCGCCCTCCGCCTCATCGACGAACTGGGCATCCTGCAAGGGGAAGAAAACAAGGGGGCTAAGGCCGTCCTCAGTGCGGCTGCGCTTACCTATGTGGCCACCGCATTCTACGCCTTCCTCAATCTGCTGTACTACATTGTGTTGATCAACCGCCGCCGCTAGGCCCCATCAAGATCGCAGGTCGTTCTAACCGGTGGGCTAGGCCACCCATCGCTGTGCCTAGCCCCATGTCCGGCTTTCTTGTTTTATCGATCTAATGAGTCATACTGTTCCCCCACCCAGGGTTGATTGGCGAGGTCTTCAAAGGTAACTTGGCGCTCTTTATCGAGGGCTTCGATGCGGCGTTTTTCGGCGTAGATTTGGCTTTGGTAGTAGGCGAATTGTTCGGAATCGGCGGCGCAGTCGATCTTTTCCCAGAGGTTCAAAAAGTGGCGATAGCGCTTTTCGCAAAGGTTTTTCTCCATGCAGGCGGCGGCGGCACGGATGATGAGAGGGGCGCGGAGGATGTCGCGTTTGGTCTTTTCGCCTAGGTGTAGCAGGGCTTGTAGGTGGGGGTTCACCAGTCCCGCATCGGCAAACTGGTTGCGGAGTAACCCCACGAGGTCAGCCGATGACGCATCTGGGTGATCGGGGCTGGGGGTGAGCAAGCGCTGCATTTGTCGCCACAGGGCGCGATGGTGGGAATAGCTGAATTGCAAATCACGATCTTCTAAGACCTGGCGAATTTCGTCGCGGCTGGTGGGGTGGTGGAGGAAGACCCGCAGCAGGGCAGCTTCGGCCTGTTCGAGGGAACTGCCGCTGGGGGTAGCGGCTGGGAGAGATCGGGCGGGGGGCGCATCGCTGGAGGTGGCGCGGCGTTGGCGGCGCACTTGGGTAATCAGGTTTTCGGCCAGCAGGGGCACGAGGCGGCTGTCGCCATTGCTGAAGATTTCGGCGCAGTAGCGGACGTAGTGGGTGCGGGTGTCGGCGTTGGCGATGTCGCTCAGCAACTTCACCACGGATTGGGTGGTCTGTTGAAACTGGTCGGCCTGCCGCAGGTCTTTGCCCTGGATCAGGTTGTGGATTTGCCAGTCGATCCAGAGGGGCGCATCGTTGACCAAATCGCGGTAGTCGGCGGGGCTGTGGTGGCGCAAAAAATCGTCCGGGTCTTTGCCGTCGGGGATGTTCAGCACCCGCAGTTGCACGTCGCCGCGATAGGCCATTTCCTCCACTTCGCCAATGGCCCGCTGGGCGGCTTTTACCCCGGCGGCATCGGCGTCAAAGTTCAGCAACACTTGTTTGGATTCGGTGTAGCGCAACACCTGGCGCACCTGGGCAGCGTTGATGGCGGTGCCGAGGGCGGCGACGGCGTTTTCAAATCCGGCGGCGTGGAGGGCAATCACGTCAAAATAGCCTTCCACCACGATGGCGCGATCCTGCTTGGCGATGGCGGCACGGGCCAAATCGAGGCCGTAGAGGGTTTTGCCCTTGTCGAACAGTTCCGTATCCGGCGAGTTCAGGTACTTGGGTTTTTCGTCGCCTAGGGCGCGGCCACCAAAGCCAATCACTCGGCTCTGGGCATCGCGGATGGGGATCATCAGCCGTTCCCGAAAGCGGTCGTAGTAGCCTTCGCCCTTTTTGCGCGGCACAATCAGGCCCGCTTTTTCGACTAGCTCTACGGGGTAGTTTTTTTGCTCAATTAAGTAGTCGTAAAGGGTCTGCCAGCCCCCCGGCGCAAAGCCCAGTTGGAATTTCTGAATCGTGGCGTCTTCTAATTCCCGTTTGACCCGCAGATAGGCCAGGGCTTCGGATCCGTCGGTTTGGTGTAGGGCGTGTTCATAAAACCGGGCGGTGAGGGCGAGAATTTCGTAAAGCTGCTCCCGCAGACTAAGCTGGCGCTGAAGCTCCTGGCGTTTGGCGGGTTCCAGCGTGGTGACAGGCACCTGGTAGCGCTGGGCCAAATCCAGCACCACATCAGCAAAGGAGCGCTTATTCAGCTCCATCAAAAACTTAAAGGCATTGCCCCCCGCCCCACAGGAAAAGCAATAGTAAAACTGCTTGCCGGGGCTAACGCTAAAACTGGGGGATTTGTCCTCGTGGAAAGGACAAAGGCCGACAAAATCCTTGCCCTGCTTTTTTAGCACCACATGCTGCGACACCACGTCCACAATATCGACGCGATCCCGTACCGCTTCGATGGTGTCGGGGTGGAGGCGAGGGGTCTCCATGGGCGGGGCTGTCTGGGGATGGTGAAGGGGGGTGGTGATGCGGATCGCTACCGCCAGGACGCCGGAAAAGCCAGCGGTGCCCCTAGTGTAGCCCGATTTTTTGGCCACGGCGGCAACCTCAGCGATAGCCTGATGACAACTCATCCTTGCTCCGCCCAGTCGGAGAACGTGGGCCTACGTTCGGCTGTTGCCCTAGTCTAGGGCGGCAATCCTACCTCAGTTTGCGGGGTGGATCGTGGCACGATAAAAACACAGTTTCGAGATTGCCCCTTTCCCCCACAAAAAGCCATGAACAACCCCGCCCAATCTTTCTATAGCTGGTATAAAAGCACCCTCAACCATCCCAAATATCGCTGGATTTTGGTGGCGGGTACGCTACTTTATTTGCTCAGCCCCATTGATATTTCTCCAGACTTTATCCCCCTCATTGGCTGGATTGACGATGGCATTGTGGCCTCGATTTTTGTGGCGTCGCTGTCCCAAATTGTGTTGTCGGGGCTAACCAAAGGTCGTACCGATTTAGGGGATGATCATGATAATGCCACCGTGGATGTCAACCCTAAAATCTAGGACAACTTCTGGGGAATAGTTTCTCTCCTCAGTACGGGAACAAAAGTTGAAGCGCTTGGTCGAACTCGGCAGACCGTAGGGCTAAATCGCAGCAGGTACGTCTGAGGAAGTCACAGCCGTAGCGGAACAGGCTCTTAGCGCTGCGGCCATGGGTTTTGAGAGGAATGGGGTGGTGCTGATGGTGCCACAGTCCGGTGAGCATGGCCCAGCAGAAGCCCAAGGCGAGCAGAGCGACGAGCTTACTCAGACGCTCGGCATGACAGAAGTGGGTGGATTCGAGGTTGAAGCCTCGGGTTTTGAGGGCGGAGAAGAGGGTCTCAATGCCCCAGCGCAAACGGTAATCGGCCAAGGCGGTTTGGGGCTGGTGGTTGGTCGCGAGAATGAGGAGTTCGCCATCGGCTAAGCGAGTCGCGACGATGTAGACCCGTTGGCCCCAGACCCATCGCTTCCCCGACAGAATCCGAGTTTCCCCCGCCCTCAGACTGGCAAAGACCCGTGGGAAACACCCGTTCAAAGCACTCCAGGAGGTCGATGTGCTCGTCGCTGTGGCTGTTGCCTTGCTTGTCCAGCATCGTCCAGAACAGGGGAAACGCCACCCCTTCGTGAACGATGCCCAGCATCAGAATGTTGAAATGAACCGTTCCAAACGACCCATTGGTGCGGTCGAGACTCAACGTCCAGGGCTGGGGAATCTGGCTCCAACTCACCACCGCCCGCGCCACGTCGTCAAAATCCACTGGAAACTCCCGCAGAAACCGCGTCAGACGTTTGTAACTTGATTCGGCCTTAGCCCGGTTGGCAAACACTGACGATAGCTTATCCAAGTTCACCGTTTCGACCCGGAATAGCGCGACCAGAAACAGCGCTAGAAAGGCCAGTCGGGCACCGTGCCACGGCAGATGAGCACTCAGGGCGGTTTGAAGTCGGTTAATCTGAGTCACGGGGAGGGAGCATAGGTATGTGGTAATTCCTAGCTCACCTCCCTATTCCTTGTTCTGTCAACTCTCTACAAGACAGGCGTCCAGCCTGCTCACCTCAAGTTTTGTCCCTGTACCGTGCGGTATAGGTTACTCCACATATCAATTAGACTTAACAAGCGCTGAGCGCTGAGACCATCTAACCGTGAAACAATATCTGTAAAGGATTTGAAAGGTTCCTTTTTTCGTTCAACATCAATTTGATTCAGTATTCGCTCGGCTGTTTTACCGCGTATATTTGCTGCTGCTAGCTTCTGTGCGAGAACGGCTAAGCTAAAATCATTGAAGGCTTCGAGAGGTTCTATTCGTTGAGGAATCTGGGCTTTTAGATTGTTGATGTCCTCATCCAGTCGTTTGATGTCACGTTTATGAGAGGACTCTAGATCATGAAGAATCGTACGCAATCGAGATTCGACTTGAGTGATACGCAAGTCTGTTTTGTCTAGATCTGGTGAAGGTGAATCAGAATCTTGAGAAAGATATCGCAATTGTTCTAGAGCTACCTCCTGTAGCTTAGGCGAAATCACAAAAGCGCTGACGACTTCACCCTTGCGAGGATCAATTTCTTTAGCACGAAGAGCGGCATAGTACTCTAAGTCCCCTGATAGAACTTCGTAGCTATCATGACCGGCTTGCTTTAACAGCAAGGGAGAAAGTAGTCTGCCAGTCGATAAAATGCTCTGGGCAAGCGATTCTACTTGAGAAATATCAAATTCAGATTGAGGTGCCGTAGATTTAATGCTGCTGATATCGACGAGGTAGTATTCAATCATGGGCTAGATCCTAAGTTTATTCATTACTTCCTGAGCAAGGCTGCGAAATTCCTGTGCTGATTCACAACCTTGATCAAAGGAAAAGATGGACGTTGGATTAGGAATATCAAACATGCCAACAGAAATTGTCTGATTGACACAGTGGGCTAGGGCAACCCGTTCATAGATAATAGTCTCTAAGATTGGGAAGTCATAGCGATTGATAACACTATCCCTCTGCCTAGGAAAGGTATGATTTAGATAACGACTATTCGGCATGATCTTAGAGGACAGTACCCCTAAAACTTTCAAGGGCAACTTATCAATGGCTGATCGAGTTTCGTTAACTTCAGTAATGAAAGCCTTAACGTTATTCAGTCCTTGATTGGCAAAGGGCTTCATGTCTGAAGGAATAATCAGATAATCCGCAGCGATGAGAGCAATCTCAGCGTAGAGATCACGAGCGGGAGGAGCATCGAGAATAACAATGTCATACTCATCTGAGACCTGTTGAATCTTTTTATCTAGTCGCCAGCGAGTATTGACAAATGCCGCTAGCTTATTCTGTTTCTCAATCAGTGAAATATGCGCAGGAATGACATCAATTTCAGGATTATTGAAGCCACTTGACTTTCTGACAAATTCAGGAATGAAATTAAACTCGACGGATTCAAGTAAATGATAAACATTGCGGTCAATCAGATCATCTTCTTCCTCGAACTGGAATTTAATCAGTCCAGTTCCAAAGGATGAGTTCGCTTGGGAATCTAGATCAATCAAGAGAACTCGCTTACCCACCAGACGGAAGGCAGCAGCCAAGTTGATGGCTGTTGTGGTTTTTCCCACCCCACCTTTATTGTGATAAATAGCAATTGTCTTCATTGTTTTATTTTCAAAAAGTTCAAAAAGTCTGCTCACTTAGTAAAGTTGAAAGTCTATAAACAGACGTAAATACCACATTGACTCCGGAATATCACATAGTCTTCTCAGTGTCGGCAAGTCAGATACTAGAATTACGCCAATTAAGGCGGAGATGAATATCGCCTGTGAAATAGACATTCGTCCAGATAGAGACATAGACCAATTCATCACCGATCTGAAAAAGAGATCTAAGGGCATCACCAAAGTCCAAGATAAGGCAATCATGAATAATCCTAGGGCTAGGACAGCCCAAAATGCCATACAGCTTGGCTTTAGAATCTGTACTGTCGCGATAAAAATCGCACAAAGGAATAAGAAAATAGCTGGTATCTGGAATAATCCATAATTCCAAAAACGCCGTTTTTGCATGTTATTCGTCAACTCAAACTAGGATGATCTGAATTTCTTGATGCCAGTGAATAGCTAATTTTAAGGCTTTAGGAAGGCATTCCAAATAAGCTTGGCTTGATCTATCTCTATTCCCATTTCCAATGCCTTAATCCTAGCGATATCTTCAAAATTATTGACAGGAATCTGATTCACTAGCTCACTCTAACACTGTCGATAGGCTTCTTCATCGTGTTCGGTTTATTTGACAAACTTTTTCAGGATGGTCTGAACCCTAGTGGGATCTAGGCCAAGGGAGGCGGCTTTTTCCTTGGCAAGGCCCAGAAAGGTAGGAACTGGGATGTTAAGGTTTGCCAGTTGCTTGAGATCTTGCTCAAATTGAGCGTAGTTTTTCTCTCCGACTATCGGTGGAGAGTCCACTACAGGGGGATCAATAGATTCGATTAGAGTCGTGGGATCAATGATAGGTTTAACAGGCTCGATTACAGGTGGAGAAGAAATAACAACGTCTACCTTCAAGTCATACTTTTCAATGGTCCTTTTCAGGATCTCAGCTTCGCGTTTATGCTCTGGGCTGTCCTTTCCGCCATCCCGCTTTAGTTCACCTTCTCGCTGCTCTAGGTAGGTCATGAACTGTTGGTAACACTGAGATTTTTTCTCTGGACTTTCTGCCAAAGAGAGAATCTTATCTACCTGTCGTTGGATCTCTTCATAGTCGGGACGGCAGGCGGCAACGGCTAACACTTGGACGGCATCCACCCAGCTCGATGCAATGTCAACATTCTGATCGCCAATTACCCCAGATTGAACATAGCGAACTATATCTTCCTTCGTCTTTTGATGTTGCACGAGCTGCAACACCCCTAGCGCACGGGCGAGAACCACCAGTTGATAGACCTTAGCATCCTCAGGGGCAAGATCCCAAAACGGCATTCGTTTATCGGTATGGACTGGAATGGGCAAACTCATCGCCTCCCCGCGTAGCTGAGCCCGTTTGGCCATAATCATTTGGCCTTTCCAGTTTTGATAGTGGGTTCTGAGGTGATCCATCCCATTCACAGAACGGAGGGAAAATCCACCAATCTCCTGGACAAACACAATCCGGTGACGCTCCTGCTCACCCAGAGGCGAAATGGCATCCGCCTTGCCCACTTGGGTCTCGATGTAGGGAATCAACTTCATGGCGGCTGGATTCGCAGTACCGCTGCCGCCAAGCAGCGCTACCCGAGTGTCTCGTGGAGCGCTAAAACCAGCCGCCATCAAAGTCGCTTTAGACAGATCAAGGAGTGGCTGAGACTTTTCGTAAACGAGTCCAATTTTCTGGCTAATATCCTTGTCGTTGTTGTTCGCTAGCTTGAAGAGGCGGTCGCAGGCGACTAAATCTCGATTCAGTCGGCTAGCTTGCGGTGCTTTGGCAATCACCTGTTCAACCCGGTCGAGAATCTTACTCCTGAAGTCATCGATGCTGACTTGAGGCAATTGGGTAATATCCAGCAACTGCATCACCTCATCCGCCTGCCGCTGATCTTTCCACAGGGGACTGGCCGCCTTCAAAATATCTGGGGTCATGATGGAACAGATTTGCCCTAGCCCCGCGTCAAACTTCTTCTGAACCCCCATATCCTCGCTCACCTGACACTCGATCAGATCGTTGTAGATCTGGTTCAGTTCCTCTTTGTCGTATAGCTTGATGCCATTGATCGCTAAAGCATCGGCGCGGTTGGCATCCCGCTGGGCCGCCTTCGTAAAACTGTCTCGAAGCTGATTGAAGATTGTATTCAGTTGAGCTAACCGCTGTTCAAGCCGATTGAGACAATCCTGTAGTCGTTCAATCACTTTTAAGCCTTCAGTGCGGGCCTTGTTTTGGATAAAGGCATTCAGTGCCCCTTCCAATCCGCTCAGTGCCTGAGTACTGAGCTTTTCCATTTGGGCTTGCTTTGTAATCCCAAAGGAAGTTCGTGTCTCCGTGATTTCTACCAAGGCTTGGCTATATTGCCGCTCACGGTTCTTTTCATTGGGCTGATAGACCTTTTCAGAGTCATGATGGAATTTCTCAGCCGCATTGGAGAAAATTTGTCGTGTATTCGTGATGAACGCCGCTGCAAACTTGGGGCCACGGTTGCGATCTTCGATGATTCTATAAAATTCTTGCTCTAGTTCTCGTTTCCCCGCCTGGACAATTTTGTCGCGGTTGTCGTACATGGTTTGGAGAAAGGCTCCGTGCACCTTCTCGTTCTGGTTCAGATCCCTAAGATTATCATTGCGGTAGCTATCAACTTTAGTCTTGAGATAATCGACAAATCCTAGAATTTTTCCCTTTTCAGACCCGATTAAATTGGCTCCCTGGAAGGTGCATTGAAGCTTATCTTCGCTAGCAATTTCGCTACGAATACTATTCACCCAGGCCGCCATTTCCGTAATCAGTAGCTTTCCGTTCGATGACGCCAAGTCGCTCAGCAATTCGGCTTCTGTCAGCCGCATCGTTTTGAGTGTCCCCGTTCGGAGCTGATCGACAATCGTGGGCATCAATTCAACTGAATCATTGATCCACCACCGCACTAAATCTGCCGCGAGCCGATGAACCAAATTGGCCCGAATCTGAGCCATGGGAACTTCAAAGGTTGCTAAGCCAAAGCTCATGAAGTTTCGGGGATAGCCACGCCCCCCTGGATCCGATGTACTCCAGCTCCCTTTCATGTTGTCTCGAATCGATTTTTTGTGGGGGGCAAAGTCTGAGGTCAGATCCAGGAAAATATTTTGGGCAATCATTTCGCGCAGTTGATCGAGGTCAAACTTGCCGTTTTGAGTCCCCACCAGATAGGTGAAGTCAAAGGGAGGCAGGGTGGAGCGAACCTCATCCACCAGCCCTTGGCTGAACTGGGCTACATATTTGGTACGGTGGTCAGAGAAGTAACTGAGTTCCATGAGCGCCGCATAGCCGTTTGCCAAAACCTTATCGCCAACTTGAATACTCGCGAAGGCATTGGGCATGGGCATAATGGCGGTGATGGAGGGATTGCTGACCCCTTGAAGCCAATGGCGGATGCAATAGCCCAAATCGAGGAGCATCCCGCTGCCGGTTCCCCCCGAGAGTGACCCGGCAATAAAGACATTGAGGCCATCATTTTGAACCTTGATCCCGTAGGTCTCCTGCATGTAGGTATCATGGCCCTTAACCCGACTACAGGCATCATTAAAGCGCCCTCGGATGTTGTGATAGTTATAGAAAAAGGCAAAGCGTCCGCAAGCTCGAATTTGCCCTGCCCCAGCCACTAAGGCTCCCATGTTCCTTTCTAGCTCTTCGGGAAACCAGGCATTGATCCAGGGATAATGGCTCATGTTGGTCATCATATTGTTGACCTGCTCCCCCGTGACGCTGGCCCAGTATTTTTCATTCTCTTTGAGGGGTGAACCCGCTGCATCGGGTTCATTGGTTTGATAGTCTTTATCAGTATCAATCCATAGGAAACTCACAATCGGGAATTTCTCTAAGCTGCCATAGCTCTCTTCAATGAGGCGACGGGAACGGAGTAAGACTTCTTTCCCTGTTCCCCCAACGCCCACCAGCACCGTGGGAACCATGCTTTTTTCTTGAACTTGAGCCGCCATGGGATGTTCTCCGTTCTCTGGATGACGTTAGGGGTCTTTCGTAGGGTTTGATCAGCGCAATTTTTGGGGCGATATTAGTTGGGGAGTAGTTCAAATCCAAACTCTAGGCCAGAAGCCGCTCCCTTGCCTCGGCTCACCCGAACCAAGATAGGATCGCCCTGTCTTTCACCATCGTCGGTAAACTGAAGCGCCTGCCCAGAGGTTTCAGTAGCATCGAGAGAGACCTGCTTCAAATTCTCTAAAACCTTGGATCGGCTAGCTCCGTCAGACAGCGACTGAATCAATGCTTGGGCCGCGTCAAAGCTAGTAGCCGTTCGCCAACTGACGAGGCCACCCCATCGCTGTTTGCTTGCCTGACTAAACGCCTCAAACTGACCTGAGCCGGAAAACCAGGGAACCGCTAAAGTCAAGCCCTCCATACTGGCTCCGCCAGCCGTGAGGATATCGATACTGTAGAGGGAGTCTCCGCCTAAAAGCTCTATTTTCCGACTCTGAAGTCTGGCATTGGCTTTAGCAATTTCAACCGCGACGGTTCGATAGTCCGTGTTGGGGAACAACACAATGACATCAGCTTCGTCCTCTGATGCGGCGGTGGCCACGGCAATACCCGCATCAAACTGTGAATCCGTCATGTCCTGGCTGCTGGAACTGCCCCCAATCCTCCTGAATTCTTGCTCAAACGCAGATTGCAAACTCCGACTAAAACTGCTGTTGGGGTTGTAGAAGATTGCTGCCTTGGAAACCTTCATTTCATCTCGAGCATATCGGGCCAAACTTTCCGCAGCGATGGCGTCGGAAGGGACGGTTCTAAAGAAAACTTTTGAGTTTAGCTCAATGCTAGTACTGGTGGGAGAGATGACCGCAAGACCCGCTGCCTGATAGGTTTCGATGGCGGCTTTGCTGGCATCACTAGCATTATGGCCAATGACCCCCAAAATGGAGGAATCCTTCACCAGCTCTTCGGCAACCTTCCTGGAGACCTCCGGCTCATTACCATCGTTGGCGATGACGATTTCGAGAAGGGGGTCACCGTCTCCACGCGACTGATTAAAGGCATCCTGGGCTTGGGCCACTCCCCTCAGCATTTCCTTGGCTGAATTCTCGGCGTTGTCTACGGGGACAACCACCGCCAGCTTGACAGGATCACCTTTCTGCCGAGCCTTGGCATTGTTGAGAAAGATCACCACCTCAGGATCATTACGGTTGCCGCTGACTGCCCGCTGAAAGCGGTCAATGGCGGCTGAATAATCACCTCGCTTAAAGGCTCTGATCCCCTCATCTCGCAGCACATTGGCCGTGCCAGGGAAAAGGGTCTGCTGCCCGCAGGAGAACCGGGCAGGAAGACCTTCTGGTGAACATATAGAAGAGGTGGGCGGGGGTGGAGGTGGAGGCACAATGATACGCCACACACCCCCACCAATTCCCCCGACGACCAACACCGCCGCCGCCGCCGCTGCCATTTTCATCATTGGGAAGCCACCGCCGCCACCCCGACCGCCTTCAACTTGCGCTTGGGTCAGCCCACATTGGACACAATCCGGCCCAAAGTTTTCATACTCTTCATGGGGGCCGGGTGGACTTTGATTGGAGTGGGGCTGACCATCTTTGGCAACTCCCTTACATACCCACGATTTCATAGCCGCTAATCTCTCTTCTGTCTCTGCAATGAATTGAATCCTTGGTCGATGGAAAAAGCCCCGAGGTAATTACTCCAAACAGCAATCAAAAAAGCATTCCAGAGCTATGGAAGTCATATTCCTAGATGGTTATAGACCTCATTGATGTTGCGCTGTAAATTAGATGCACCTTCTTGATCTCCTAACTACTGATAGATGGGCAAGGCTTGATTGTAAAAAGTCAAAGCTTGCCTTAAATCATCTAGGTCATCGTAGGCTAGGCCCGTACTATGGAGCACAGTTGCCTCTCCCCATCGATCCCGAAGTTCTCGATAGATGGGAAGCGCTTGGTTATAAAAGGTCAGGGCTTGCCGATAGTTCTCTCCATCATGGTAAGCCCAAGCCATATTGCGAAGAACCATAACTTCTCCCTCACGATCTCGAAGTCCTCGAAAAACAGCTAGCGATTGACTGTAAAAGCTGAGCGCCCGCTGATAGTTCTCTAAGTTGTAGTAAGCCCAGCCAAGATTATTGAGCGTAATGGCCTCACTCCACTGATTTCGGAGACCTCGATAAATAGGCAGGGCTTGATTATAGAAATTCAAGGACTGTTGGTGATTTTCCAGAGCACTATAAGTCCAGCCAATTTCCAAAAGGGCATCAGCTTCTCCTTCTTGACTCCCAATTTCTCGATAAAGCCTTAGAGCTTGATTAAATTGAGTTAAAGCAGCCTGTAAATCTTGGGGCCGCCCCTGATCAAGCAATTGAAGCCCCTCATCAAAAGCTGCATCGGCCTGAACCAATCGATTCGCTTGCGCGAGGGGGACGACTGCCACGCTAGCCGTGCTGGCGTATCCCCTTCCCCCTGATCCTAGAATCAAGGCACTCAGTAGGGGAACGCTGACAAGAAGTAAAGGGTGAAACCGGGGAGAGTAGAAAGGCATAGAGCTATAAATGAAATAGGCATTAAGAATGATGCTGGCAATATTCTAAGTAGGTGGACTTAGGAAATCTGAGGTGAATCAGAGCTAGAAGCACCGTATACCAAGCCTCCTAGACCTCATATTCCGTAGCACAAGCCAAAATTCTTAGGCCAATCTACTTAAGGGGTTTAGGATCTTCAAGTTTTCAATAGAAAACTAATAAATCTGAGGCTCTCCCTGGGTCCCTGGATTTGTGTGATATTGAGTCTTTCTGAAATGCAGAACCATCGTCTTGCGACCTTGTTTCACGCTAACTCTTTGTTGCACACCGCCAATTCAAGGAGATCCTCTATATATAAGAGTGCAAAAATATCAACTCCTTGTCAATATGACGTTATTACGGACATAGGAGGGCTAAGACCGTAGGCTACGGATATCACACCAGAAACTTACGGATACAACAGCATCCATGGTGATAGAGATATTTATCAATCAGCAAAACTCCCGCTAAGCCAAGCCTTTGGGAATTTCGTCATTTGCTCTTCACCTTGAAATTTGAGTCATTAAATTATAAGAATTTCATCACTTCTGATGAAATTCAAGGGTAAATACGATGTTAGAACCGTGAACTTGAATACAGTCGTTTCAACATTACGCACTTAAGCGTTTCTGTTATTTACTGGAAGCTACGGATTCTTTTGTTGAGGGTTTAGAGTGATTACACGCAAGCTATTAGCCGGGTTGATCAACCCAGATTTGGCAGATCGAAAAAGTTACGGTAGAGCAGGTATTTCGCGTGCCATTAAGACCGCCAAGATGGCCGTCCTAGGTTGGGTTTGCGATCTATAGCAGTCCTAGGCCATTCGTAAGATCAAAGATCAGCCTCAGCTACGTCCCTACCATCGCTCACAAATCATGTAGGACTGCTATGCTGAGGTTCTTCACCTCGTTGTTGCCGCTTGTGAAAATTCCGATGGTGGCCAGGAAGCTATCCAATCTGGTGGCGGTGTTGTACTAAGTTTTCACGGCTAGGTGTTACTCCGCCGAGGATGTGAGGATGGATTGTAGGCGTTGGTTGGCGGCCTCTAGGTCAAACTTTTCGGGGTCAAAGCTGTAGCCTGTTTGTTCCCAGAGTTGGTCATAGTCGGGATCTTCGGGGTCGTTGAGGCGGTCGAGCAGGTCTTCGTAGCCCCAGACTCCGGCGCAAAATTCCGGTGGGCAATGGCGTTCTCCGGCTAGGCAACTTGGCAGAGAGTCGCTGGCCTGGTCGGGTTCCACGGCTTCCAGGGCCACTCGATGCAGCCAGCCAAGAGCCGGGGCATAGGTGTAGCGCAGGCTGTCTCCTGGGTTGCGCAGCACTGAGGATAGGGGTGTGGAGGGGTTGGCCTCGGCGGCAGAGCGGCCACCGGAGGCGCTGGGGAGGTGAAGATGAGCTTCGGCTTGGCCCGACCAGCCCATCACGGCGGCCAGAATGGAGGGCAGATCGGCCAGGGGAGTATCGGCCCACACCCGCAGGCTACGCCAGATGGGTGGGTCGCTATCTAGGATGTCAATCCGAAGCCGATAGCAGAGGGGAGGGGTTTCTGAATCCAGGGACATGAATTTAACGCTGGGCCTCTAGGACTTGGGGACTGACCAACCCTCGGTGGGGATGACCTTGCCCCGTGAGTTGGCTTACCCAGCCTAACCCCTCACTGGTGCCGACCCAAACCTTATTGCCCACACCCGGTGCCACGGAGAGAATTTGGCTGGAGGGCAAGAGCGGTACTCGGCCCAGCAGTTCGCCGCTGTCGGCCCGGATTTGAAACAGCCCCTCCGTGGTGCCTACCCACAGGTTGCGGTTTTGGTCAAAGCCCAGGGCCTGAACATTCCGGTTGCGCAGAGCCGCCACGGAACGCACCAGTTCCGACCGCACCGGATCGACCACAAACAGCCCTGCTGGCGTACCCACCCAGAGGTTGCCCCTTGGCCCCAGGGCCAGGGCTTGCACCGCTCCCCCCGGCAAGTTGCCCACCCGCCCCATGGGGAAGGCACTGGCGGTATTGACCTGCACCAGGCCATCCAGGGTGCCCACCCAGAGATGATTGTTGCCGTCTAAGCTGAGGGCGTTGGCGCTGACCCCCTCCAGGTCTTGCAGGGTGGTCATCAATAGGCCGCGATCCGGGCTGATCATGGCCAGCCCTCGGTCGGTGCCCGCCCACAAAAAGCCCCGATGATCGATCAGCACAGACAGCACCCGGTTGGAGGGCAGGGTGAAGTTTTGGGCCGTAATCTCGTTGGTGCGTGGATCGACCCGTACCAACCCGGTGAAGGTGCCCGCCCAGATACGTCCGGCCCGATCCTGGGTTAGCGCCTCCAGGGTACGACCTGGGATCGTCACCCGCCGCTCGATGTTGCCCGTTTCGGGGTGAATGCGGATCAGCCCATTCCAAGCCCCCACCCACAGGCTACCCATGAAATCTGGCTGGAGGGCGGGCACTCGGTAGGGGCTGGGGGCGGCCTGGGCCAGGAGGGGCGCTTCGGCGGCGTTGACCTCCCCCTGGGGAACCCCCATCTCCCCAACAGCGATTACCACTGCACCCGGATGCCCCGGCTGAATCAGGGCGTTCTCCACCGAACCACCCAGCAACGACGACAGCAGCAATAGACTTAACACCTTAGTTTCCTCTCCTCGCTGGTTAGGGGATGATGCCGGGGGAAAACCGCCGCCCCTGCCCTAGGGCGACAAGCACCCGACCAGACGGCCACTCTTGCCTTAGGTATCCCTCTGAAGGTCAAAGTATACCTAGGTTTTCCTGGGACAGTGCAGATTGTCGGCAGACGTTCACCGCCCCCCTCACCCTGGCCTTAATCTCGCGCCTACGCATCTTGGTTGACTGACAAAAGTTGTACGCCCTCACCCCCAACCCCTCGCCCAGAGGGCGATAGGAGCCGATCCACCCCTCTGGCTCCCGCTCCCATCGGGAGCGGGCTAGGGTGAGGGCTCTCGGGGTTCTGGCTGAGAAGTTTTGTCAGTCAACCAGGGCATTGTGAGTGCTATGGGCGGCTTTGTCGCCGCCCTGGGGAATCGCCGCAGGTTTTATGAGCCGAACAAGGGTTGCAAGAATTTTTCTGGCCCCCCTTCTCCCGTCCTGGGCTACTAAGTACACACAAGTCAGGTTGGAGTAGGATGCGGTTAGTAATC
>JBBAWV010000072.1:0-24119 GCA_040396995.1 Nodosilinea sp.
GGTGGTGGTGCTGGGGCTGCAAAGTGGCCTACCGCTGTGGGCGGCGATGCCGGATTCACCGGGGGGGATGGCATCGGCAACTGCTTTGTCGGGGGGGGCTGCCCTGGCCCAGGAATTGCCTACGGAGGAACCGACGCCCCTTTTGCCGCCTCCGGCGGTGATTCCCGTTGATATTCGCCAACACTGGGCCAAGGATTGTATAACGGCGCTGGCCCAAGCCCAAATGATCGCGACCGATGACAGCGCCCGGTTCTATCCCGATGAGCCGATTCTGTGGGGCGACTATGTAGCGTGGCTGAATCGGCTAATTCCACCGGGGGAGGCGGGCGGCTGGGCAAATCCCCTGGAAAAAGCGCTGGGTTTAACGACGGCCCCTACCGTAGCCTCCCACTACCCTAGCCAGTATTATCAGCCGGATCGGCCCCTAGTGCGGGCGGAGGGCATCATGGCTCTAGCGGCAAAGCTGGGATCGAACCATCAAATTGCGGCAAATACCCTGATCAACAGCACCCTGGAGGATGGGGCGCAGGTGCCCATCTATGCGCGGGAGGGGGTAGCCGCAGCCTTGGCCCAGGGCATGGTAGTCAACTATCCCGCAGCCAGTCGGCTCAATCCAACCCAGCGGCTCACCCGTGGCGAGGCAGCGGCACTGATTTGTCGGGCCGATCCCAACCTTGCTTTGCGACAGTGGATTGATGCGGACTGGGTGGCTATGGCCGCTCCACCCGAAACCGTACCCGTGCCCCCGTCGGAAACCCGTGGGGTCTGGCTTACCAACATCGACAGTCAGGTTTTATTTTCTACGGAATCCCTGACTGCCGGGGTGGGTCAACTGGCTGACTTGAACTTCAACACACTCTACCCCGTGGCTTGGAACTGGGGCTATACCCTGTACCCCAGCCGTGTGGCCGAGCGGGAACTGGGCGTCAGTCAACACCTCTATGCCGACCTGCGGGCACCTCAGCGGGGGGCCGTGGAAGGGGCACGGGACATGATGCTGGAAGCGGTGGAACTGGGCCACGCCAAGGGTATGGCGGTGATTCCCTGGTTCGAGTTTGGCTTTATGACCCCCGAACCCTACGACCTCTACCGTCGCCATCCCGACTGGTTTACCCACAAGCGGGTGGAGCCCGCTGTTGAAGATTCTGAATCCGACAAGTCCCAGTCTAAGCCAGGGGCGAATGCTGGCCTACCCCAAGTTCGGGCACTAACCCCCACCGAGGAAGCCAGTCGGCAAAAAATGCAGGCCCTAGGCCGAGACATCAGCCAAGCGAAGCAGGACAATCTAGAGAACGGCCTGCCGCCGGAAGTCCTCGCTGATCCCGGCATTTGGCTAGAGGGCGGACGCCTACCCCGGCGCTGGCTCAGCCCCTTCCATCCCCAGGCCAAACGGTTTTTGTTGCAGCTCATCAACGAATTGGTGAGCAACTATGAGGTGGACGGCTTCCAGTTTGACGACCACCTGGGCCTGCCCGTGGAATTTGGCTACGACCCCTACACCATCAATCTCTACAAAGCCGATCACAACGGCCAAGAGCCTCCCGCCGACTACCAAGACCCAGAATGGGTGACGTGGCGGGCCAACAAAATCTCTGACTTTTTGGCCGAGGTCTACCAAATGGTGAAGGCCCGTCGGCCCAATGCGGTGATTTCCATTTCGCCCAACCCCCACCCCTTCGCCTACGCCAACTACCTGCAAGACTGGCCCACCTGGGTAAATCGGGGCATTGTGGATGAACTGATTGTGCAAATCTACCGCAGCGACCAAAACCGCTTCATTTGGGAAATGAACAAGCCCTACATGCAAGCGGCCCTGCGCAAAATTTCCACCAATGTCGGCATTCTCAGCGGTCTACGCGCCGCCCCCGTCGGGATGGATCACATCGGCGACCAAATTAAGGCCGTTCGGGATCGTCGTTTTTCCGGCATGTCCTTCTTCTTCTACGAATCCCTCTGGATTCCCCCCACGACGGAACGCCGCGAAGACCGCATCACCGGATTGCAACGGGCCTTTGCCAGCGCGGCCCCTCGCCCCCATGGGCCACCCTCTGGCCCACTCCTGCGGGGTCGCCTTCTGCGGGATCGACCGACCCAGAGTCGCCTAAGTTCAGCAGGGTAGGTACTAGTAGCGTTTACAGCGGTGTGCCCATCGGACACCATTCACTTTAGCCTTGGCAACGGGTAACCCAACAGGAGGGCGATAACGATGCTCATCATGGATTCTCTCTGGCTATTGGGCCATTGTGCCTTTGAAAAAACACCGACTTCGGCCACCTTATTCTTTCAGGCGGTCGTCTTTGTTGCGGTAGGTCTTGGGCTGTGGTTTCTAAACAAAATCCAGACCCAAATCTTGGCCCGCTTTGGCATTATGGCGTTGGGGGTGTTGATTTTTGAGCTATTCACCGCTCCCATGTGGCGTAATACTCACCTTGGCCCCTGGGCCTATCTGTATCATGATGTCAGCTGGATTTTGACCATTGGTTGGAGCATTCTCTTTCTTGGTGTCGTAGAAATTGTGGATAAACTGCTACCCAGTTGGCGAGAATGGAAGCGGTTTTTGCTGTATTTAGGCGTTCTGATCGGGCTAACCTTGCCCTTAGAAATTTGGGTGGTAAATATTGATATTCGCAGCTATGCGCCAGAAGTTTTAGAGTCCCTGAGTGGCTTTACCCTAGCAAATGTCCCCATCGAACTGACTTACTATGTGCCTGTCTTTGCCGGATTAGTGATTGGATTTTATAAGTATTGGGGATTTGTCCTTGAGGACAAGTTATTGATTCCCCTCAAGAAAATTCGTTGGGCTAGGGGCATTGCCATGACAGCCTTGGCCATTTTTATGTTTGAGGTGATGGTAGAACCGATGGTCGTGAATGCGGGCTTCCCTAGTTGGTCTTTTATCTTTCATGACATCAGCATTATCATGACCGGAATTTGGGTCGGGGTAATTGCCGTAACGGCCTTATTAGTTTATCGCTTCTTTCCCCATTATCCCATTGCCACACGGTTTGTGATTGCCCTGTCTATTTGCACCGCCGTTGCCCTACCCGTTGAATACTATTTATTTGTGAATGGTATTCGAGTCTATGGGCCAAGTGCCATTGCCAATTTTTCGGGTTTTACCATTCCCGTCATTAATGCACCGATTGAAATTGCCTTTGCCATTCCCTGTTATATGGCCTTGGTGATTGGTCTAGTGCGCTATTGGGAAATTGCCCTTGATAATCGGCTGTGAGGATGTCATGACCTTTTCTAAAATTGTACTCAACACGGTATTAGGTAGCTTCGTTGTTGTGGGTGGTTTAGCGCTCTTGCTTGGCCCCAGTGCAGCAGGAAGTTTGTTCTTTGTTTCCGTCGTTTGCACCCTGGGAATTGGCGGCGTGTTTTGGGTGGCCCTGGCCTTTGGGATGGGCTGGATAATGACGACGCTTTGGCAGGCTATCCGTGGTCACCACGCACCCACCCAGCCCGAATCTAGTCCCCAAATGGATGCCCTGACAACCTACGTGAGCCGTGCCCTGCAATCGGGGGCTAACGACGACCAACTCCAACGCCGTCTACAACGCCAGGGCTGGGCAGAGGACGAAATTGCCCAAGCTATCCAGCGCGTCCAGGACAATCCCGATATACCCAATGCTCCTGGGGCAGTTTAGGGACTGGTCTAGGGGCGTTGGGTATATCGGTGATGGTGGTTTAGCTTTTGGATATGGGTGATTAGTTATTGGTTATTGGTTTTTGGCTGTTAGTTTTTGGTCGTTAGTCTTGTTGTTGGCTCATACCCAGTTAGGCCAAGCTGTTGTTGGGCCACCTTAGGTTTTGTGGACATGTCAACTGATTCTGATGTACCCAGTTCTACCTCTTCTCAGGCATCCGGGGGCGATGCAGAGAAGGTGGGGAATGAAGTTGGGGGGCACTCAATTTTGCGCAGAAAAAGCCTGCTTAAAAGAGCTTGGATTTATCAAAAAGAGCGCTTTCCCCTCGTTAAACATGGGCTGTTAATCGCTATTTTTAGTGGAGCTGCTGTGGGCTATGGGGCTAACTTGAGCCATAGCCGTCCGACGCTTAATTCGGCATTCGTGGCCTTTTTCAGTACCTTTGCTTTTTTCTGGCAAATGCGGGTAGCCGACGAGTTCAAAGACCTAGCCGACGATGCCCAATATCGCCCCTATCGCCCTGTACCTCGTGGCCTGGTGAGTTTGCGGGAACTGGCTATTTTAGGATTGATAAGTGCAACGGTTCAGGCGGGTTTAGCTCTCTGGTTAGCACCTTCCTTGCTCGGTTTACTGGTTTCCATTTGGGCCTACTTTGGTCTAATGTGCAAGGAGTTTTGTGTGCGTTATTGGCTGCGGGCGCACCCTATCGCCTACGTCCTTAGTCATATGGTGATTGTCCCGCTGATTGGTGGCTATGCCGTTGCCACCCAAACTGTTCCAAAGACTGGAATAATCTTTTCCTGGGGAATTTTACCCTTTCTACTGACCTGTTTTTGTAATGGTTTAGTGATTGAACTAGGCCGCAAAATTCGCCTACCCGCCGGAGAAGAACCGGGCGTAGAAACCTACAGCGCCCTGTGGGGTCTGCCCAGGGCCACTCAACTATGGTTGGGGGCAGTAATGTTGACGGCCATCTTCTCCCTAGGGGCAGCCTGGTCTATCAATAGCCTCGCAATTGTCGCGCCCATTGTGTTTGCATTGCTGGGCTGGATTAGCTTCAAAATATGGCCTTGGTTGGGTCAGTTTTCTATTGCCCAGTCCCCTCCGCCCTCCGCCCTAACTCCTCTCTCTGGGGAAGAAAGAAGTGTTGAAAAACGACAAAAGACCCACGATCTTTTAGACACTCCAACCGCAATTTGGACTTTGGGTGTCTACCTTAGCCTAGGTTGGTTGCCGTGGTTATTGGGAGGATAGGCTCTGCGTTAAGGTTGGGCTAGGTGGTGCTGGTGCCAGTTCTGGGCTTGGTGTTGGATGACATCCAATTCCGCCGCGCTCATGTTGTCGAGATTTTTGAGGATAAAGCTCATGCGGCCCTGGGCTTGCAGTTTGTCGCGGTGGCGGTGCAGAAAATCCCAATAAAAGAAGTTAAACGGACAGGCGTTTTCCCCGGTGCGTTCCTTAGGGTTGTAGCGACAGCCTTTGCAGTAGTCACCCATGCGATTGATGTAATTGGCTGAAGCCGCGTAGGGCTTGGAGGCCAGCCGTCCACCATCGGCAAACAGCCCCATGCCGATCACGTTGGTTTGCATCACCCAATCGTAGGCATCAATAAAGGCGGCATGGAACCAGGATTCCACCGATTGAGGATGCAGTCCGGCAATCAGGGCAAAGTTGCTGAGGATCATCAGCCGCTGGATGTGGTGGGCGTATCCAGTGCGCTGGGTTTGGTCGATGATCTGGTGCAGGCAGTTCATCGCCGTTTGGCCTGTCCAAAAGAAATCGGGCAGGGGGTGATGGTGGTTAAACCAGTTGCCCTGGGTATAGTCGGCCCCGAAATAGCTGTAGAGGCCGCGCATATACTCCCGCCAGCCCAACACTTGGCGGATAAAGCCCTCCACGCTGTTGAGGGGGAACGCACCATCGCGGTAGGCGTCCTCCACCCGCCGAATCACCTCCATCGGCTGCAACAGGCCCAGGTTGAGGTAGGGCGACAGCAGGGCGTGCCACATGGTATCTTCCCCTGTCACCATGGCATCTTGGTAGGGGCCAAAGGTTGCGAGGCGTTCGGCAATAAAGGTTTCGAGCACCTGAAGCGCCTGATTGCGAGTGACGCCCCAGCGAAAGGGGGTGGCTTGGCCAAAGGTGGGAATATCCAAATTTTCGACCTTTTTGATCACCGCCTGGGTGATGCCATCGGGCTCAAACCATTGGGGCTTAGGTGGATGAAGCTTGCCCTTGGGGGGCTTGCGGTTGTCCTGATCAAAGTTCCACTGGCCACCTTCGGGCTGATCTCCAGCCATCAACACCCCAAACCGTCGCCGCCCTTCTCGATAAAAGCTCTCCAGCAATAGCCCCTTGCGAGCCCTGGCCCAGGTTTGAAAATCCGCCCTACTCCACAAAAAATGGTTGTTGTCGAAGATTGTTAACTCACAGGACAAATCCAACCCTTGCAGCCACGCCAAAAAGGGATGATCCACCGGATCCATTACCCGCAGTTCGTGGATTTGCTGCTGCTGAATCCAGTCCCGCAGGGCGGCTTCGGTGTCGTCGGTGATGGCATAGGTAATGGGCCAGCCCTCGGTTTTCAGGGTTTCCGCAAAATGCCGCATGGCCGACCACACCAAGACCAGCTTTTGCCTGTGGTAGGGTCGTTCCTGGGCAAACTGGATAGATTCAATCAGCAAGACGGGCACATCCCGATTCGCCACACTGGACAGCGCCGCCTGATCTGCCCACAGTTGATTTCCTAGCACCCAAATCCCAACCGTCATCGCAAGTTCTGGCCCGATGAAAACGCCTTTATTGTGGCGCATTCTGCCCTAGGCCGTGAGTGGCTTTGCGCCAACGCCTAGGGTAACCTGAGTTCGGGTTAAGCTCAGTGACCCGATGCCCTGCTGCCCCTAACCCTCAGCCCCTCTCTCGGTGGGCTCCAGGCTAAGCCGGGAGAAGATTCCTAAAGATTGCCGTCCTGGTTTTCTCCCGAACTCAGATTAGGGTAAGTACAAATCGGCAATCGCAAAGGCCATCGTTTCAGCGTCCTGTTCGGCATAGTCCAAGTTCAGCAGCACCACAATGGACAGGTTGGCCTCAGGAAAACGCAGATAGTAGCTGTCAAACCCCAACCAAGACCCTTGATGACCCACATAGTCCTCGTCGCCGTAGGTATCCACCTCCACCCCAAAGCCATAGTGGGTTTCCTGTCCATGGTTGAGGGTGCCTGACGTTACCATTTCCGCCAGCAAGTCCGAGCTAATGAGGGTTTCGCTATCCAACGCCTGATCGTATAAATACAAGTCGCCCAGGGTGGAATAGATGCTGCCGGATCCATTTATGTTATCCAATACATCGGGTTCGTAGGGGCCGTCGGAGGCATAACTCTGGGCAACCGAGGGGCCAAACCGACGGTCGTCGGGTAAGGCAAAGGTATTCGTCATCCCCAGGGGCGCAAAGATAGCGGCCTTCATAAATTGGCCATAGGTTTGGCCGGAGATGCGCTCAATCAGCAGCCCCAGAAGGTCGTAGCCCGTGTTGCTGTAGTAGAACTCCTCGCCCGGATTAAACTGCATCTCTTGAAATTGCGAGAGGGCCGTCGCCACATCCTCATTACCGGGGGTGGAGGATGCCGCCAGCAGGGCATTATAAATATCGTCGCTGTCGTCATATCCCATCACGCCAGAGGTGTGGTGCAGCAGACGGCGCACCGTCACCCCGTCATCCATCCAATCCAGTTCGGGAATATAGACGCTGATCGGGTCATCCAGATCCACTTGCCCTTGATCCACCAGCATCAACACACCCATGGCGGTAAACTGCTTGCCCACAGATCCAAGATGGAACAGGGTCTCTGGGGTGGTAGAGATCTCTTGATCCACATCGGCCAGCCCATAGCCCTTTTGATGAACCATCTCGCCGGACTGAATCACCATCACCCCGCCGCCAGGGCCATCGTCATACTGCGCCATCCACTGATCGATTTGGGCAGAGGCTGAATCCGAGATCGTGCTGTAGGAGTTTGATTCGGCCTGTGATAGTGCGTCAGACCCCTCATTCGACCCCGACTCCGTAGGCGCATCTGACGAGGAATCTGATCCTTGCCCCGCCCCCAAGCCATCGCAAGCCGTTAGCAGAAACACCAGGGCCACCAGCAGTAATGTATGGGTCATAGAGATGGCGGATCGAGATGCAGCAGGTCATCAGGCCCATTCAACCGCTCTTCGTCCCTAGCGATACATGTATAACGAAAAGTTAACGTTTAGTTTAGTTTTTATATACTTTTGTTGCGCTAGGTTGAGAAATACCAGGCACCTAGATCAAGCTAAAGGATAGTTATTTTCCCTGAGAAAGCCATGTTCTCCCAACTCTCCCTAGCGCCTCGGTACCGTCTGGATGACGAGTCTGCCTGGTTGAAAGGTATTGATCCCCTGCGGCGCTATTGGGTGATGGTAAATGGCGAAGAAACTCTAGTACGGCGGCTTCCTGGCCTCAACACCCCAGATTTTGAGCGCTTTAAGCAGGCCATTCGCAGCTTTCGGGCTTTGGATGTGGGTCAAGAACTGACCCTGCCCGCCGAGATGGGCGAAGACCTAACAATCACTTGCGTTGCAGAAAATACCTACGCCATCGCCGATCATTTCTCTGCCCCCGTATGGCACCTGTTTGATCGCGAATCCCTCGAATCGCTGCTGATGACGGCCCATCCCGATTGGCAATGTGCGCCCCAACATTTGCGTTTGGGGCAATCGGTTCTCACCGCCGCCTGGGGCCAACCCGCTATCGCTAAAGCGGCCTAGCCTCGGTTAAATTGCAGCAACTCTTGCAAACTAGCCAAAAGCTTAATTTCGGCCCGCTGAATCTGATCGGCGGCAGTAATGTCGAAAATCCATTGCACATTCACAGAGAAAAGGGGTGTCTTGACCCGACCTTTCACCGTTACTTGGCGACCGTTCTCTGTCGCTTGGGTGTGGTTTTCTTTGGGAATGGCCCTCATTCCAGTCGCTTCCTGGGCTAGATAGGCCGCAATGGTGGGTGGCCCCACAATGGCCTCCTCAAAGGGCGGACAAAGACATCCTTCATCGCTAAACAGAATCGCCACAGCGGCATAGTTACCCAGGTTGAAGTTCTCGAAGTAGCGTTCCGCCACCGGGTCTAGGGTGAGGGCGGTTTGGGAAAGGGTTTGAACCATGGGGGTAAGGGATGGGGGATGGGGGATGATTGGAGACGGGGATTAAGATGGGGAGTGCTCACCCTACGTTGCCTAGATATAGATAAGGGATGGATACCCTGACGGAGGCCGTGGGGCGCTCCCGGATAACCATCCCCTTGTTCATTCGCTAGACATCATGGCCTAGACATCGTTGTCTAGGGTGTTAGGCCAGGGGATCAACGCCCATGGTGATGACGGCCTGACGCATGATAGTGATTTGCTGGTTGAAGTCCAACTTGGAGATTTGGCCGAAGATAGCTTGGCCAGCGGCTCCCAGCTTGTAGGCGGGAGGCACAGGAACAACGGTTCCGGAGCGCATTTCCTCGGCTAGTTGGAACCAGAAGGCCAGCTTGGTGTTGTTGGTTAGCACGCCGTAGGAACGGGTAAGGGGGGTGCTGGTGCGGTTCACGAGGTCGCGCATGAACTGAAACTGCTCGGTGTGGGACATCCCCTTCACTTGGTTTAGCAGACCTTCGGCAAACTGAAGACGGGCAGCCCCAGGAGCGGCAGGGGTGATTGAGCGGCCCATGTTGTCGTACAGAACCCAGAGCAGGCCGAGTTGCTCATCGGTAGTCAAGCCTTGGAAGGCGGAAATCGCGTTCGATACCGGAGCGGCCAAGCCAGTGGAGACGGTAGCGGGAGCGTTGAGTGTGTAGGTCATGGGGACCTCCATGTAATGAGTTGTTAGCCTTCACATGTAATAATGTAACAAAGGATTACGATTTATGTAACAAGCATTCATTTGCAAAGCTTATATGCATGGGGGGATTGACTCAATGTATCAATCCTCATAAATGCCTCCACCCCTTGACAGACAAGGCTTGCAGCTGCTTACACGCTGGCAGGAGTAGTGAGTATTATTGCTTATTTTTAGCGAAAAAAGAATTTTTGTCCCGATGATCTAAGTACAAAACGCCCTATAACCCCATGGTTACAGAGTGCTTGCGGGGTGTACGTGGTATCTGGAATTCGGAGGGTTGATTGTACAAGAAGATCTCGGGTGGGCGGCTAGTCGGCTTGGAGCAGCCAGTCGGGGGGTGTGCCATCGACATCGACAAAGGCGGTGGAGATATAGTCGAGGTGGGCGGCGGAGATGGGACCTTGGTTGATGTAGACCATGTAGTTGCCCATCAAAAAGTACACAGCCATCATGGCAGCGGCTGAGGAGGCTACCAGGAAACCCGCCAGCATCAAGGAAAATTCCTGACCTTTGACAGCTTGCTCCATCAGTCGGAGCGACCAGGCCACGAGGGCGATCACAATAGCCAGGATAAGAAGGAGCATGGAGGGCGAGGTTAAAGGGGTTTATTAAGGAAGCGTTGATGATTGCCGTCTATGTTACACATTGTAACAGGCGTTCATAAACCCGACCGCTCTTCCACAGAAAGAATTTAGCTTTGTTGATGAAATCTCCTGAGATTCTCGGTTGCCAAGGCTAGCAGACTGAAGCCTAGTTACCCTAAACGGACGCCGCTAGGGTAACTAGGCTAGGGTGGCTTCAATGTTGGAGACGCTTTTAATGTAGTTGACTTCGGCGGGATAGGCGGCGCGAGGCACCCGCTTCTGGGTTGGAGGTATAGAACGTCAGTTCGTAGCTTCTAATCCGGTTCATGGCATGGGCTTGCGCGCGGATGGCCGAATTTTTTGGCGGGTTAGGCGACCCAAACCGCTGGCGCATTTTGTCGGCCCTAGCTTTGGGAGCGCGGCGGGTGGGAGAAGTTGGCGGCGGCGGTCTCTATGGGCGAATCGGCGGTGTCCCATCAGGTGCGCACTCTCCGCAGTCTGCGCCTAGTAAGCCTCCAGAAGCAGGGGCGTACGGTGGTATATCGCCTCACCGATCACCATATTTTTGATCTCTACCATGCGGCCTCCGATCACCTCGATGAGCCGATGGACGAGATCATTTAGGCGGGGCGGGGCGCGGGGCCCTAGGAATCTATGGCCTGGGCCATGCCGCTGGGTAGCCCCCTTCATCCCAAGAATGCGGTAATATCAGCGGAACAAATTGACCCATTGGGAGGATAACCCCCATGTTTCAGGTTTACTTTGGGGCCTTTGACTTCGTGCTTTACCTTGGAGGCATCTACGCCGCCATGACCCTAGCCAAGGCCATTTGCGACCAGATGGATGCTGCCGAAGCCGCTCAGGCGGTGGGGCACCTCGAACAAGCGACGGAACTAGCGGCCATGACGGCCCCTGGGGCTACCCGCACTATGGCTCCCATGCAGCCCATTCCGGCCCACCTCTCCGCCCCAGTGACTAAGCGGGAGGAAGTCGGGGTTAAGGTTTCCATCAACGGTTAAGGACGGCCCTAGCGTTTGTCGGAGAACATGGCCACGTGACCTGCTATGGGCCTTCTATCGTCCTGACTGTGGGCCTTGTGTAGGCGATCTATGAGCCTTCTACGGGTTCCGGTTCTTTCTCTGCCCCTACGCGATTTTTCTCCGCTTGTGAGTCGTCGCCTTCGTCTTGGCTACGGCTGGTTACCTGTTGAATCACCTGTTCCACGGCATCGGGGGGCAAAGGCTTGGAGAACAAATAGCCCTGCCCTGACTCGCAGCGTAGGGCTTTGAGTTGGGCATAGTGGCGGTGGGTTTCTACCCCTTCGGCCACCACATCTAGGCCCAGGTTCCAGGCGAGGCGCACCACGGACTGAAGGATTTCCAGCTTTTCAAAGTCTTGGTCGGCGTTTTCGATGAAGGATCGGTCAATCTTGAGGCAGTCGAAGGGGAAGCGGTGCAGGTAACTAAGGGAGGAATAGCCCGTACCAAAGTCGTCCACGGCAAGGCGAATGCCCAGGGTTCGCAGTTGATCGAGGGTGGCGATGATGGAATCGGAGTGGTCGATGAGCACGCCTTCGGTGATTTCCAGCTTCAGCCGATGGGGATCAAAGCCTGTTTTGGTGAGGATAGCCTGCACTTTTTCCACCAGATCTTTCTGGAAAAACTGCTTGCTGGACATATTCACGCTGATGGTGAAATGGGCCATGCCGGGATAAACCTCTGTCCAAGCCTGCATTTGGCGGCAGGCTTCCTCCAACACCCACCAACTGAGGGGAATAATCAGGCCGCTGGCCTCGGCAATGGCGATAAATTCCCCCGGCATCAGCAGTCCCCGGTCTGGGTGTTGCCAGCGTACCAGGGCTTCAAAGCCGATAATCGCCTGATTACTAATGGTGACGATGGGTTGATAGTGGAGCCGTAGTTCATTGTGCTCTAGGGCTTGACGTAGGGCCATTTCCGCCTGAAGTCGATGGCTATCGAGGTTCTGCAACGATTTGTCGAACATACACCAATGACGATCCACCAGATCCTTGACCTGGTACATGGCGGTGTCGGCATCGCGCAGCCAGTCTTCGGCGTGGCGGTAGGGGCCAGGGCCGGGGGCAATGCCAATACTGGCGTCAATATAGAGGTCGTGGTTGGCCAGGTGGAAGGGTTGGGTAATGGTGTGGCGCAGGGCTTCTGCTAGGGCAGCGGCCTCGTCTGGGCTGGTGAGGTGATCGACCACTAGGGCAAACTCGTCCCCCCCTAGGCGAGCCACCAAGGCATGGGCGGGCAGGGTTTGCTGCAACCGCTGACCTAGCTCGGCTAGCAGTTGGTTGCCCACCCAGTGCCCTAGGCCATCGTTCACCGCCTTAAAGCGATCCAGGTCGATGAACAACAGCGCCATGGACTCCGCATCTCGCCCCTGGGCGAGTAGGTCATTCACGTGGTCAATCAGGGCGGCCCGATTGGGTAATTGGGTCAGATCATCCTGGTAGGCGCGGCGGTGCAGTTGGCTCTCCCGTTGTTTGCAGGCCGAAATATTCCGTAGCGAGAGAATCCCCGCCGCCGTGCTCCCCGGCACTGGGCCGCCGCTCACCGCCACCCAAAGTAAATGATCGGCCCCGCGTCGGGCGAGAACCATCTCTTCATTTTCGAGGATCTCCCCCGCCACCACCCGCTGTAGGGGAAGTTGATCGCGCCCTAGGGGGCAATGATGACGGTCTAACACCCGGTGCTGATCGTTGCCATCGATCTCCCATAGGCTAGCCAAATGGCCCACCAGCAGCACCTTAGCCTGGTGGTTACAAAAGAGAATTTGGCCCTGGTGCCCCACCACCACAATGGCGTCGGGCAGGTGGTCTAGAATAGCCACATCCAAGGGGGTCTGGAGGTTAGCAAGGTCGAGCATAGTGACAAAAATCCTCAGTGGACAAGGCCAGTAGACAGGGCCGGGATAGGCGACTGCGGATCGATGTCTGGAGGATTGCCCCAAGCTTTAACGGTGGGCGAGCCATCATAGGTCCCTGATTGCATAGATACTCTTCAGTATGCCCAACCCTAGGAGTCAAAGGGAGATCGGCCTGTAGGTCTTTACACTTTCTCGACTACGCTCGATACAAAACGTAGGCTTTCGATACAGAGTGACACAGAGGGCTAGGGCCAACAGTCGTAAAATTAGGTTGGTTTACGGATGCCCCCTCCCCAGGAGCAAATTGAGCTTCAGTACCTTTGGCGACGCCAACAGGATGGTTTTTTGAGGTAAAGTTCTGTCACGTTACACCCTTAGATCGGCGCACATCTACAATCCATGGGCCGCATTGCCAACCACCTTGATCCTGGCCCCGCCCCGCTGGCCTGTGAACTGCCGCCGCGCCTCCCGGCTAGCGGTCATGAGTTTTCTATGCCGGATGCCGAAATCCGAAATGACATGGTAGCGACTCCCCTAGGCGGGCGCTACCAACTGCTGAGGCCGCTCGGCTCCGGTGGGTTTAGCCAAACGTTTCTGGCGGCGGATCTGCACCTGCCCACCCATCCCAGGTGTGTATTGAAGCAGTTTAAGGTCGAAAGCCAAGACCCCGATACCTTCGCCCTGGCGCGTCGGCTGTTTGAGGCCGAGGCCCAGGTGCTCTACCATCTGGGCGGGCATCCCCAGATCCCCACACTGCTAGCCCACTTTGAAGAAGGCGGCGAGGTCTATCTCGCCCAAGAATACGTTGAGGGTAGCCGCCTCAGCCGCCAAATGGAGGTGGGCAAACCCTGGTCAGAAACGCGGGTGGTCTTACTCTTGCAGGAGGTGCTGGAAATCCTGGCCTTCGTCCATCGCCACCAGGTAATTCATCGGGATGTGAAGCCCTCCAACCTGATCCGCCGCCACCGAGATGGCAAGGTGGTGCTGATTGATTTCGGGGCCGTTAAACAAGTGCGACCGACCACCCCGGCGACCCCTACCCCCAAGGTCAACCCCGAAACGACCCAGCCCACGGTGGCCGTGGGCACAAAGGGCTATATGCCCAACGAGCAGTGTGCTGGCAAACCTCGCTTCAGCAGCGATGTCTATGCCGTGGGCATCATGGGCATTCGGGCCTTGACCGGGCTACAACCCCATAGCTTTGAGGAAGATCCTGAAACCTGCGAAATCCACTGGCGGCCCTACGCCCCAGGGGTCTCCAGTGGCCTGTCAGAGGTGATTGACCGGATGGTGCGCTGCGATTTCCGCGACCGCTACCCCACCGCCCAAGCGGCCCTAGAGGCCTTACAAAACCTGCCCAACGGGTTTAGTTCCTCCATTGCCCACCTCTACCAAACCTGGTACCGAGGGGTAGGGGGTCTAGTGCCCAGCCCCATTTCTGCTCCCGGAGAAACCCAACTGGTGCCCGCCGAAACCTCAGAAACAACAGCCATTGCCTCCGCCGAGGAAGACACGGCCATCCTGTCCACCCCTCTCACCCCGTCGTCAACTTCCCACCCCCCTGCATCGCCGTCATCTGGGGTAGGAGAATAGCCCCATGCCTATCGCAGAGGTGGTCAATGTCGAGGTGCCCCACAAAACGCCCCGGGGGGACGCCTTAATGACGTACAGAAAGCATCCCATCGAGCGTTAGCCCGCGAGCGAGTGGTGTGTGAGCATTCGGTGTTTCACAACAACTCTAATCCTTTGTGATCTCCTGAGGCTGATTTTCTGTTGTCCCGTATCTATAGTCATCCCGACTAACTTTGAGACAGTTCATACCAAATCCTAATCGAATAACCCCGATTCCCAGCCCAGCAAACCGTAGGGGCGAGGAGACCTCGCCCGCTGATACCGGGGGCAAACAAGTCGGATTTGGTATAACTCAATCCTGGAAGTGGTGGGCCTCGAGCCTATTGCCAACTGCGAAGGCATGGTGACCCACCTCGACCTGGATGAGATTCAGACGCCCTAGAACACGAAGTTATCGGGGTTGCTGAGGGCCACGGCATCCACCCCTTGGAAGGTGATGAAGTTCGTGAACTGGTTGCGTCCGCCCCCGACGCGGTCTAGCTCGATGGAAAGCTGGGCGCGGCCACTGTTGCCCAGGTTGCGGATTTGGATCAGGCCATCGGCGAGGGGGTTGGTGCCGCCATAGCCGAGGCTATCTAGCAGGTCGGTGAAGACCAGTTGATCGGCCCCGACCTGGAAGTCGGTGATGGTGTCGCCGCTTTGGTTGAGGTGGGTGTAGACGATTTGGTCGCGTCCGCCGCCCGTGGTGATTCTATCGGGGCCGGGGCTGGCGAGGATGCGATCCCAGCCGTCGGTGCCCAGCAGCACATCGCGCCCGTTGGTGCCGGAGATAACGTTGAAGGGGGGCGGTGGTGGGGTGAACTCCAACACCGATACCGTGCGGCTCACCTCGTTAGTGGTGATCAGCAGGGGTACCCCCGTGGGGCTGTTGGTGGCGCTGACGAAGGTAAGTCCTTCAACGCCCACATCCCCCGGCACGTTGATATATTCAATGAAGGCGGGGCTGACCGGATTGGTGACATCGTAGACCACCACATCCCCGGTGCGCTCTAGGCCAATGAAGGCATAGGTGCGTCCGTTCACGACGCCAACCACCACGCCTTCGGGCTCCGGCCCTTTGTTATCGCTGCGGGTGTCGAAGGTGTTGTCGGTGAAGCTGCCGTTGGAGTTGAAGATGCTGGGCACCTGTTCCAGGGTGAGGCGCTCCAGTTCGTCGCCGCTGTCGAAGACCCGGTTGCCGTTACTGTCCCAAATGGAGAAGGAACGGGTGCCGAGGACTTCGATGCGGTCGAAGGTGCCGTCGCCATTCAGGTCGCCCGTGGCGTTGGTCACGGTGAGGCGGCCCAGATTTTCTGGACGCTTCAGTTCCGCCGCATTGGGGAAGACGCTGGAGTTCAGCGCGTAGCCGTTGGCTCCCACCCGTACCTCTTCGGCAAAGCCCGTATAGTCGCGGGCATCCCCTTCGTTGGCGGTGATGAAGTAGGTTTGGCCGTTGACGGTGTAGCTGGCGATGGCGTCGGGCTGGAACATCCCAAACACAGGCCAGTTTTGGATATTGACGCCGCCATCCCGGTCGCTGGCATCCAGGCCGTTCCCCGGCAGGCTGTGGTCTTTGTAGCCCAGGGGAATGATCCGGGTGACGGTGGCCGTGGCGATGTCTACCACCGCGAGGGCGTTGTTTTCCTGCAGGGTGACGTAGGCCAGCCGCCCATCGCCGGAGAAGGTGATGTATTCCGGTTCCAGATCTTGGGCCACGGTAGCGCCAGGGCCAAAGATTCGCACCCCAGCGGCTCGGAGGGCATCGGCCTGGTCGTTGAAGGCGCGGAAGTCGGCGGTACGTACCGTGGCGTTGGCTACTCCACCGCTGAGGTCGATGATGCTGACGGAACCTTCGGGATCGAAGGAATTGGCCCGTCCGTAGCTGTTGGGTTCCCCTTCGTTAGCAGTGAGCACTCGCCGCCCATCGGGGGAAAAGACCACCATATCGGGCAGATGGCCCACTTCCACGGCGTTCAAAAAAGCTCCGGTGGCGGCATTGTAGAAGCTGACCTGGCCTCGGCGTTGGGCTCCGGTGGCGCTGTCCACCAGGGCGTAGGCGGCGGCGACAATGCCGTTTTTAATCGCCACGCTGTTGGGCAACACATTCACCCCCGCCGGGGCCGCAAACCCTAGGGGGAGGTCGCCCACCAGGGATAGTGTGCCAGTATTGCTGAGGCTGAAGATTTCGATGCGATCCCCGGCCACGACATACAGCCGCCGACTGCTGGGGTCAAAGGCGGAAATTTCGGCCCCGTTGGCGCTGGTGATGGTGCCTACCTGGCGCAGGCTGCCCGTGGTGTTGTCTTCGATAGAAACCGTGGCGCTGGTGCTGGCCCCCAGTCCATAGTCCGCTGAGGGCGCTAGGGTGAGACTCACCGTTTCCGGCCCCTCGTTGGGGTTGGCATCATTCACTGGGGTGATGGTGATGGTGGCCGTGGCTTGCCCAGCAGGAATCACAATACGGCCACTGAGGCGATTGTAGTCAATGCCGTTGGTTGCTGTGCCGCCCACGGTGTAGGTGACAACGAGATCGGCGGTGAGGTCGCCCTCGCGGCTGAGGGTGAAGGTGCCCGTGTTGACCACCGTTCCAGATTCTGCCGCATTGGCATCGGTGGCAACGATGCTGACGGTGGTGGTGCTGACGGTGGTGGTGTGGTTGTTGGTAATGCTGGCGGGATTGAAAACACCGGGGCTGGCGATGTCGCCGCCGCTGGAGGTGCGGGCGTTTTGGGAGTTGTTGACCGTAGACGCGATCCAACCTGCGTTCACGGTCGCTGGATCTAGGTTGTCTGCGGTCGTCCAGGCGCTATAGCCTTGGGTTCGGGGGGTGCCAGGGAAAGTCTGGTCGCCATAGGAAAGGCGATCCACCAGGTTACCGCTGGCGTCGTAGAGATTCATTTCGTCGTTGCGGCCCAGGTTGTTGCCGCCAGACAAGCCGCCAATTACCTTCACCGACGCATCCAGCCCCCAAGCGGCGCGGAAAGCCTCTGCCGTGGCCTCGGTCAAAATCACCGATTCGCCCGGTTGCACCATGCCAAAGGTGCTGAGGTCAAAGGATCCAGCGGTGCGCGAGTCATCGTCAAAGCTCCATCTAGTCATGTCCACCGGGGCGTTGCCGACGTTCGTGAGCTCGATGAATTCACCGTTAGCCCCCTGGTACATAAATTCGGTAATCTGCATCCGACCCACCAAAACCAAATCTAGATCTGACACTTGAGAATAAAGAGTTCCGTTTAAATCCGTCGTCATAGCGCTTATTTACCTAATTAGTGATGTCACGACCTGCGCCCCATGAAGGCACTGAAAAAGGGAACAATCACCGTAGTGATTTCCCACGTCCCATGGACTATTTTCTTCCCACCAAAAACAAGGCCAAAGCTGACTTAGCTTTGACAAAATCTTCTGAAAACCAGCTTTCCTAATCCAGTAAAGCTGTCCATCATCGGCCCGCCAGAAAACGTTTCTGTGCAGCCCCATCTCAAAAATCGTCGTCGCGATCTTGCTTAGGGCCACCCCTTGTTTCGGCGCTAATCCACACCGCAAACGTCCGTATTTCCACAGAAAACTGTAGCAGGATTAACCAATGGCATTGGTAAAACTTCGGTTAAGTCGCAGTTAAATTGCCTGCCTGCATCATAGAACAATGCCTAGCACAATTAGCGACACCGTTCCACCGTTTCAAGTGCTCTCTGAGGTCTACCTTCTGTGATTTTGACCTGCGCCAGACTGATTTCAATCTAGTACGTCAACTTTCGTCCTTATCCTTAGTTCGGAAAAATCTAGGAATGGCCCTAGGGTGCGGTTGCGGAGATTAGGTGATGGCCATCAGCCCCACGAGCACCCCTAGGCTGAGGTAAAGCCAGCATTCCAGCAGCGCAGGAGGGCGGTGCTGAGGGAGTCTCCTAGCACCACGAGCAAGACCCATGACAGGGGGAGTGGCAAAACAACAGCAGCCCCACCCGCAGCAGGGCAACCATCGGTAGTGGCTTAACGTAAAGGATAGAGAAAAACAAAGCACCGTCGTTGCATCCCTAGATGTTGCATCCCTAGATTCTGAGGGAGCAAGACCCATGAGAATCGAGATGACCGATCCAACGTGTGGATCCCACGACATCTTCAAAAATGGTATGACCCAGCGTAGCAAGCAAAACTACAAGCACAATTGTCGCTTTATATTAACTTGCGTTTTTTGAATAGTGACGCGGAAAGACTTCGGCGTACAATCCGCTCAATCACTGTTAATTGCCTGTTTGGCTGTGTTGAGTTGAGACCTACGGAATGGAGATAACCACCCTATGAGACATCCTTGCCCCCAGGATAGGCCCAACCGGGGATTTAGCCCCCCGCGCCTCCTGACTCGTTTGATTGCCGGAGCGCTGGTGTGCGTGATGGTTTTGGCTCCTTCTTCTTGGCTGGGGTTGGGGAATGGTCAGGCCATGGCGGCTGCCTATCCCTCAGCCAGTAGCGCTCCTGGAACTGCTGTTCCCACGGCCTCCACCAAGCCCAACATTGTGGTGATTTGGGGCGACGACATCGGCCAGAGCGACATTAGCGCCTACAGCAAAGGGTTGATGGGCTTCCATACCCCCAACATTGATCGCATTGCCGAAGAAGGCGTGACTTTTACCGACTACTACGGGGAGCAGAGCTGCACCGCCGGACGCGCCGCCTTCATTACGGGGCAGAGCGTGTTTCGCACCGGGATGAGCAAAGTGGGCCTACCCGGTTCGGATCTGGGGCTGCGGCCTGAGGATCCTACCATTGCGGAACTGCTGAAGGCCCAGGGCTATGCCACCGCTCAATTTGGCAAAAACCACCTAGGCGACAAGGACGAATTTTTGCCCACCAACCACGGGTTTGATGAGTTCTACGGCAACCTCTACCACCTCAATGCCGAGGAGGAGCCGGAACTGCCCGACTACCCCGATCCCCAAGAATTTCCAAACTTTGCCAAGCGCTTTGGCCCCCGTGGGGTGCTGCACACCTTCGCCGATGGCCGCATTGAAGACACTGGCCCGCTGACCAAAAAGCGGATGGAAACCATCGACGACGACATCGCCGACCGCTCCGTAGACTACCTGAAAAAGCAGGCGGACGCGGGTCAGCCCTTCTTTATGTGGACGAACTTCACCCACATGCATTTCCGTACCCACCCCAAGCCCGAAAGTGTGGGGCAGGCCGGACGCTGGCAATCGCCCTACCACGATGTGATGGTTGACCACGACAAAAACGTCGGTCAAATCCTGGATGCCTTGGACGAATTGGGCCTCGCCGAGAACACCCTCGTCTTCTACAGCACCGACAACGGCCCCCACATGAACTCCTGGCCCGATGCGGCCATGACCCCCTTCCGCAACGAGAAAAACTCTGGTTGGGAAGGGGCGTTTCGGATTCCGGCCATGGTGCGTTGGCCGGGGCACATCGAACCGGGCACGGTGTCGAACGACATCATGTCTCACCTAGATTGGATGCCCACCTTCCTTGCGGCGGCGGGTGCCCCAGAGGTGAAGGACAAGCTGCTCACCGGATACAAGGCCGCTGGGCGGAATTTTAAGGTGCATTTGGACGGCTACAACTTCCTGCCCTATCTGACGGGCCAAACCGCTGAAGCCCCCCGCCAGGAGTTCTTCTACTTCTCGGACGATGGCGACCTGCTGGCCATGCGCTACGACAACTGGAAGCTGCACTTTAAGGTGCAAGACGCCATGGGCACCCTGGATGTTTGGCAGCGGGAATTTCGGCCCCTGCGCTTTCCCTACATCTTTAACCTGAGGACAGACCCCTACGAACGGGCCACCCTCACCTCCAATACCTACTGGGATTGGATTTTGGATCACATCTTCCTGCTGGTGCCCGCCCAGGGCAAGGTGGCCGAATTCCTGTCTACCTTCAAGCAATATCCACCCCGCCAAAAAGCCGCCAGCTTTACGGTGGATCAGGTGCTAGAGCAACTGCAATCCATCCCCCCCGGCAGCAACTAACCGGGAGATTCCAGGAAAAAGAGATCCCAGACTACAGAGAGATCCCAGGGTTCTTTGCCTAGCCGTAAACCATGGCACCACCGCGAGGAAGAACCCTGGGATCTTGGCTGCCCCCTGGGATCTTGGCTACCCATAATGGCCATTTACCCCGACGCTCCCCCCATGACCTCAGATAGCCCACTTCCCCCCCGCACCCGCCTCAGAGCTCCCAAGGCGGCGGCTATTGCGGGTATTTTGTTTTCGGTTTTGCTGATCATCAGCCTGGTTCTGATCTTGCTGGCGACCCCGCCCACACCCCTGAACAATGAGACCGGGTTGCTGAGCCAAACGCCTACTGTGCTGCTGGCGCTGAACCTGGTGCCCTTTGCCGGCATTGCCTTTCTGTGGTTTATGGGGGTCGTGCGCGACTTGCTGGGGGAGCGGGAAGACCAATTCTTTTCCACGGTTTTCCTCGGCAGCGGCCTGCTGTTTGTGGCCATGCTGTTTGTTAGCTCAGCGGTGACGGGTAGCCTGATTTTGCTCACCAGCCGCTTCCCCGAATCCGAGATGATGGCGACCTACAACCTGGGCTACACCATCGCCCGCGAAATCCTCAGCACCTACGGCATTCGCATGGCTGGGGTATTTATGATTTCTAGTTGCACCCTGTTTCTGCGGACGGGGGTCATTCCTCGCATGACGGCTTGGCTGGGCTATGGGTTCGCCGCCGTTATGCTGTTTAGAATTGGCTACATCAACAGCCTGGGCTGGGTATCACTGCTGTTCCCGCTGTGGGTACTGCTGGTCAGCCTCCACATTTTGTCGGCAAGCTACACCCGCCGCTCCGACAATCTGCCCCAGGGCTAGAGCAAGCCCGTCGGTGGCCGTAGATTTTGTTGGGTTCTGCTATCGCGCCACCCAACCTACAAATTGACCGACCCTTAACCTCAATCCATCTATGTCCGCCCCTTCCCCCTCTCCCCAACCTGTAACCCCCATGCCGCGTTTGGTCATGGCCATTCGCTGGACTCGTTTTATGAGTGTACTGGCGGTAGTATCGTCTCTAATTGGGGCGTTGCTGATGTTTGGAATTGGCACTGTCAACACCCTAAAAGCGGTGATGCTGGCCATCAATGCTGAGGAATCTGTCGTTGAGGGAAGCCGGATTTCGACCACCGAACTCGCCACTATCGAGCTTTTAGAATGCCTGGATGAATTTCTGGTGGGACTAGCTTTTTTGTATTTCGCCTACGGGATTTATTCTCTCTTTATACAGCTTGGCAGTTCTGATTCCGATGTGGGCACTTGGTCAAGATTAGGAGGAATTAGCACCCTCAAAAAAACCTTGATGGAGGTGCTGATTGTGCTGTTGACGGTGATTTTTGTGAAAGGGCTGCTAGAACGGCTGTCGTTTCGGGGACTGGAGTGGACGTACCTGGTGATTCCCCTGTCGATTTTGGCTCTTGCGGCTAGTACGCGCCTGCTGCAATTTGAAGGGGCTGACACGGCTAAGTCCAAGGAGTCTGAGGAATGACGGCGGGGATCCCTCAACAATCCTTTGAACAGCGATTAGACAATGCAGGGATAACCCGTGCCATGGGGTTGCTCTGGCTGCTCTCGGCGGGGCTGATTGCCCTAGATGGTTTTGATTTTTTCGTCATCGGTGTCGCCCTGCCCTTTCTCAAGCGGGATTTTGGCCTGGATGCCATTACCGTGGGGGCGGTGGCCACGGCGGCGGTGGTGGGTTCCCTGGTGGGGTCACTCACCCTGGGGCCAATTACCGACCGGGTGGGCCGAAAACCCATGCTGATTGTCGATGTGGTGCTGTTTGTGGTGGCCACAACGGGTACGGCCCTGGCTTGGGATGCCGTTTCTTTGATTGTTTTTCGCTTTTTGGTGGGGGTGGCCATTGGGGCCGACTACCCGATCAGCGTCGCCTACATCACCGAAAACGTGCCCGCCCGCTATCGGGGGCGTTTGGTGATCGGAGCCTTTACCTTTCAGGCGGTGGGGGCCATGGTAGGAGCGCTGACCGGAGTGGCTATCCTGTCTCTATTCCAGGTCATTTATCCCAACCCAGAGCCCATGGCGGTGCAGTATGCTTGGCGCTGGATGCTGGGGGTGGGCGTGATTTTGGCGGTTATCGTCGCAGCGGTGCGGCTGGGCGTTCAGCTCGAAAGCCCCCGCTACCACATCAGCCGGGGCGAGTATGCCGAAGCCTCCGAAGCCGCCAGCCAGCTTTTGGGCGAAGCCATCGTTATCACCGCCAAGGATGAACCGCCCCCGGAAATCGAGCCCGTCGCCCTAGCCACGCTGTTTACCCCAACCCATCGCCGCAGCACCCTGCTGGCCTCGCTGCCCTGGTTTTTGCAGGACATCGCCACCTACGGCATCGGCATCTTTACCCCGGTCATCATCGCCAAGTTGGCCTTTTCCACCGAAACCGATTTCCTGGTGCGGGAAATGAACGCCGCGAAGGGATCCGCCCTGGTGGATGTGTTTTTGATTATCGGCTTCCTTGGTGCGGTGGCCCTGGTGGATCGCTGGGGACGGATGCGGCTACAGATTTTGGGTTTTATCGGCATGGCGATAGGACTGCTGCTATTAGCGGCTTCCGGGCTAGTGACAACGGGCAGTGGGGCTGAAACGGGGCTGGTGCTGGCTGGATTCCTGGTATTCAACCTAATGATGAACGCTGGCCCCAATGCCACCACCTTTTTGCTATCCGGCGAAGTGTTTCCCACCCACCTACGGGCCACCGGGGCGGGATTTGCGGCCTCCTTTGCCAAGGCGGGGGCGGTGTTGGGCACCTTCGTCCTGCCTGTGTTGGCGAAGGCTGGGGGGCTTCCACCCCTGCTGGTGGGGTTAGCGGCAATTTGCGGATTGGCGGCCCTACTCACCCACCGTTTCCGCATTGAAACCACGGGCCAATCGCTTGAAGCGGTGCAGGATTGGGAGCGATCCCAAGTGTCCTTCCAACCCACCCTATCCCGCCCTTCAATCCCCAAAGGAGGTTAGACCATGCCCTGGCTACACAGCATTGAAACTTTTTCTTCAAACCTGGCCGTTCTAGGGGAAACCATCCTGGAAGCCCTAGGGGTCATCTGCATTTTTGTAGGGATTATCGTCACGGCCCGACTGACGTTCAAAATCCTCAAGCATCGCCATCGCATCGTCCTTCCCTTCATTCAAATTCGGCTAAAATTTGGCCTTTGGCTAGCCCTAGCGCTGGAATTTCAACTTGGCGCAGACATTTTGAGTACGGCCATTACGCCCACCAATGAAGCGCTGATTCGCCTTTCTGTGATTGCAGTGATTCGCACCTTTTTGAACTACTTCTTGAATAAGGAAATCGAAGCCCAGCTAGAATTTCGAGAAAAAGCCATTACCCACAACTATCCTCCCCTGTATATGCTAGATAGCCCCCTAGACTTTATGGAAATTCCCAAAGATAACCCCCTCCCTCCTCCTTCCAGCCATGACTAATTCCACCCCCGATTTCAACCCCCAAGACGAACT
>JBBAWV010000073.1:0-23660 GCA_040396995.1 Nodosilinea sp.
GGGAGTTCATTCAGTGTTACACCCAGAGCATCACAGAGGGCTAAAACTGTTGCTGGCATCGCTCTATGGTTGAACACGAGCATGGCTTACCACATTCTGAAAATCTTGATATTCAGACTTTCTCTAGACTATTTGATAGAAAAACAACTTCTTATAAACTAATCTTCTTCTATTCGCTTCTTGAAATCATAAAGAAGAATTTCTTTGATCCAATTCAAGTAATCGACTTACAGGATCTCAATGTAGAGATGCTTGTTAATTCATGGTATCCACATTCAGTTTTTAAGCTTTCCTTTGGATATCAAGATACCATTGCAAATAAATTAGATGAGTTGCAGATAGAAATTGACAAGCCGTTATTAAAAGTAACGCAGAATGACAAGCAGATCTTGCGTGAAGCCATAGCGAGTAAGTTAGAAGAAATTGGCGCAGAAAGATCAAACAAAAAAGACTTAAGAAGATATGTTCCCTTTCGGCTCATTCGTCCCTTCTTTCCAGAGTTGAGAGGAGTAGAAGACTCAAGAGCAAATCAGGAGGTAGCAAATGCATCAATAAGGCTTTTTGATGCAAGACGACCTATTTATAAATTCACAGAAGATCTAAAGAGTATTGTTTTACATCCCGACTGGGTGAATTATTTTCAGAAAAATTATGTCATCGTTCATGGATGGGTGATCTGGAATCTAATTTCCTATATGCAAGACAAAAATCCAAATTCCCCTGGAATTGCAAACAAGATTTTTCCTCCTCCAAGTGAAAGAGGATCGTTGCAAGGTCAAACAAAATACTGGAGAGAAGTTTTAAGACAAACACCAGATATCAAATGTATATACTCAGATTTAAGCATTACTGAAAATGATCTTTCTCTTGATCACTATTTGCCATGGTCTTTTGTAGCTCACAATAACTTATGGAATCTTATTCCCACTCCCAAAAGTGTCAACTCATCAAAATCCAATAGGATACCTGATCAGATCTATTTTGAGAAAATGACCGAGCTTCAATATATTGGTGTTAGAGAATCGCAAAAATCTTTTCCAGGAAAAACCTGGCAAAGTTATATGGAATGTTATTTAGTAGATCTTAAATTCGCAAGCTATGATGAAATTTTGGATTTCTCGTCGTTTAGATCTAAATATCAGTCTCAGGTTATACCATTAGTTGCCTTGGCAGAAAGTCAGGGATTTGAAAGTCGATGGCGTTATCAAACTGAGGTGATAACTAACTAAGGCGCATCTACAATAATAATTTTCTTCGAGAAATTCGGGCGGCGGAAATTTGTGCAACGGCAAAAAGAACTCACCCAGCTCAAATTCAACCCCGTCCTTTGGCGGCAACTCAGCCCCACCGACCGCGACACCCTCGCCCAGATCGCCCACACCGCCCTAGACCTGTACTACGATTCAGGGTGCCATTGCCCTGTTATCCCTGGGATGATTCTTCCTGACGATGATTTACCTTGATTACCACGCCACAACTCCCGTTGATCCAAGGGTGGCAGAAAAGGTTTTACAGGCGATGACGACAGATTTTGGCAACGCCAGCAGCCTCGATCATGAAGTAGGTGATCGGGCCGAAGCCGCCGTCAAAACCGCCACCCGCCACGTAGCCAACCTGGTAGGAGCCTCCCCCCGTGATGTGATCTTCACCTCCGGGGCCACCGAAAGCCTCAACCTCGCCATTCAAGGCACCCTCAACGCCTTAACTCCCCTATCCCAGCTTGGGAGAGGGGCTGGGGGTGAGGGCCGAGGGGGTGAAGGCAAACCTCGCATCGCCATCTCCACCGTTGAACACAAAGCCGTCCTCGATACTTGCGAAGCTCTCTATAAACAAGGGCGGATTGAGCTGATTCAGATCCCCGTCGATACCCAGGCCCGCCTTGACCTAGATCGGCTCGAACAAGCCTGTGCCAGCGGCCTTCATCTGTTGTGCACCATGGCCGCCAACAACGAAGTCGGCACGATCTACCCCATCGAAAAAATTGCAGCCATCGCCCAACGCTACCAGGTGCCTTTTCTCTGCGATGCCTGCCAAGCCGTCGGCAAAATTCCTATCCGCTTCAACGAATGGGGCATAACCCTGCTGGCCCTGTCGGCCCATAAACTCTATGGCCCCCAAGGGGTTGGGGCACTGGTGGTTCAGCGAGGCCATCGGCTAGCGCCCTTGCTCTACGGCGGCGGGCAACAGCGGGGAATACGCCCTGGCACCCTCAATCTTCCAGGCATTGTGGGGTTAGGCGAAGCCTGTCGGCTGCGGGGAATGGAAATGGCGGTGGATGAGGCAGAGATTAGACGAAAGCGCGATCATCTCCAAGCTCTCCTCCAGGCCCAAATCCCAAATCTGGTTATCAACGGCGACCTGCACAACCGCCTAGCCGGAAACCTGCACATCGCTATCCCCGGCATCCCCAACAGCGCCGTCATGGCCAGAGTGCGGCACAAACTGGCTATTTCCACCGGATCTGCTTGTTCCTCCGGGGTAGAGGCTTCTTCCCACGTCCTCGTGGCGATGCATTTGCCAAATCCTCTCGTTGAAGGCTCACTCCGTATTGGATTGGGAAAATTTACAACTGACTCAAACATTGCCCAGGCGTCTGAGTATATCAGCCATGCCGCTTTGGATGTCTCTCGGCTACTGTGAGCACTTTTGTAGCGAATAATACCAAATCCTAATCGAATAACCCCGATTCCCAGCCCAGCAAACCGTAGGGGCGAGGTCTCCTCGCCCGCTGATACCGGGGGCAAACAAGTCGGATTTGGTATAAGAGCGCCGCTACTCTGCCTTTCTCAGCCGCTTTGCCAGACTGATGACCGCCTTTGCCGAGCCCCTGGAAACAACGGCAGACCTATGGTGGGGTGGAGCCGCGCTGGATTCTGGTCGAAAGTCCGCACCGGACGGCGTCGGAGGACGGGCTGAAGCCCCTCGAAACGCAGGGAAAAGGACTACAACGGTCGTTGCGGCAGATCTGTAGCCCGGTCGTTGCCTGCCAAACAACGCCGCAAGATCATTCGCCTCATGGGCTTTCCGGCCTGCCAGTACTATCTCCTAAAATAACCCCTGTCAACCCGGGGAAGGTCGGCTGTAGAGGCCAAATTCTTGCAGGGCGGGGAGAAAATTGTGGTTTTCGTGGCTGGGGCGGCTAAGCTTCATCAATGCGAACCGCTGTAGGGGACTAAGTCCTTGCCACTGGGCCAGGGTGAGGAGACAACCTAGTTCATCGGCCCGCTGCTGCACGGCGGGAGGAATTGCCTCGGCCTGCAACCAGGCCGGATTGGGATCGACGGCTAGGGTTTTAAGGGGGCCGCTCTGGTGTTGGTCAACTAGGGTGACGACGTAATCCCGATAGGTGGTCGCGGTCTCCGGCCCATCGCAGGGTTGTTCTACAAGTTGCTGCCGTTCCGCCCGGTCGAATCGATTCCACTGGGCCAGAGACAGCTTGATGCCGCAGGTATCCAACTTTAGCCGCACCCCCATGGGGACGCAGTGTAGGGTATCGGCAAAACCCAATTCAAACTGAAACAGGGTATCGGTCATGGGTGGCCCATCTGCGGACAATATCAAGGTCTATTAACGCGACTGGAGTTGGAGTTGATAGTACTGACCATTGTGGGTGATCAGCAGGGGCGCAGGGGCGTTGGCAGGCGGGGCCGGGGCGGGGCGAGGGGTGGCGGCGGGTGCGGGCGAGGGGGTGAGCAGGATCCGATCTACCTGGGCACCCCTGGGCAGGGTGAGGGCTTGGGCGAGGCGGCTGTCTTGCTCTAGTTGGTCGGTAAGGGAAACCAGGGTGCCCAGGCCGTTGATCAGGTTGCGGATGTTGTTGCGCAGGGTGGGGTCTCCGGTCAGTTCGTCCACATCGGCGATCACCTTGTGGGCACTTTGGAAGACACTGCGAGCCGAATCGAGGGTCTGTTGTAACATCACCAGGTTTTCGGGGGTGTTGGCGGCGGCGGTGAGGGCGCGGATATCGGCCATAGCGGCACTGGCATCGGTGGAGAGGCGGTCGAGGTTGGCGATAAATTGGCTGTCCTGAATTTCGGGGGACAGGGTGGCCATGATGGTTTCGAGGTGGGCACTGCTGCGGCTGAGGCTGTCGAGGGTGGTGACGAGGCTGTTGCGATTGCGGCTAATTAGGCTGTTGACTTCGCTGCCTGTAATTTCAAACTGGTTGGCCGCTGAGCCAATGGCAGTGGCGGTATTGCCAATTTCGGTAAGGGTACCATCGAGGTTATCGGTGGCCCGGTTGGCGGAGGCCATCAATGGCTCTAGGTCGGTTTGCACCTGCTGAGATAGGCTCGTTAATTCCCCAGAAAGCACCGTAGCGCTCGCGGCAAACTCCGACGCATTTTCCAGGGTGCGGTTGAGATTAGCGGTCAGTTGCGGGTCGGAAAAGGTATTGGCTAACTCCTCGGCGGATCGAATCAAGGATTCGTAGCTGGCCCCCACTTGGCCCACCCGCTGATCGCCATTGCAGAGAATCTGGTCGCGATTGCAGTTGGGTTCAAAGGGGGTAAGACTGTCCGTGGCCACCGTCAGGTCTTGTTGGGGGGTAATGTCGATAGTGGTTTCGCCAATCAGGCCTGCTTGGTTGACGGCAATCAACGAGTCGCTGGGGATAAGCAGGGTCGGCGGGCTGATTTCCACATCAACCTCCACCTGGTTAGCACTAGGACGAACGGCCAACACCCGCCCCACGCGCACCCCCCGAAACCGTACCGCTGCCCCTTCTTGAACGCCGAGGGTATTGGTAAATACAAAGGTGGCTCGGTAGCTCTGCTGCCGGGGGTTATAACCGCGCAGCCACAGCACCATGCCGCCAAATAGCCCCGCCGCCATCAATATCAGCAGCCCAACTGAACCTTCTCGAATGGCCCGTTCCCGCATCATCGCTCCTTAGGTTATCTTTCGGTGCGCCCTGCGCCTGGTTCAGCCCTCTGGCCATTGTCCCCTGACCATTGCGCCCCCTGGCGATTGCGTTCTTTGACCATCGTGCCTTGCCATGCCCCCATAACGCTCTTCCTATTATTGCGCCCCCTATGGCGTCCGATAACACGTCCACGGGGGACAATACTAACAATCCTGACCTTTCATCGATACATCCCAGGGTGGCCCCCGAGGGTGTTGCCCCATTATGGAGCCATCTGAATGGGGCCTTCAACCTGACCGCTAAAGAATTGCCGCACATAGGGATTGTCGGTTTCGTCAATGGCCGCAATGGGGCCGCTCCACTGAATTTTACCCCGATGTAGAAAGATCACCCGGTCGGCGGTGCGGCGAATGGTGCTGTCTTGGTGGGTGACAATTAGGTACGCGCCACAGCCATGCCCCCGCTGAATATCGCGAATTAGAGCCTCAATCACCGTCGAGGCAATGGGATCGAGGCCAGCGGTAGGTTCATCGTACAGCAGCAGAGCGGGGCGATCCTGGGGATTTTCAGGATTGCTGATAATGGCCCTGGCAAAGCTCACCCGCTTGCGCATCCCCCCAGAGAGTTCCGCCGGGTAGCGACTGCCAATGCCTGGAAGCCCTACCATCTCCAGTACCTCCGCCACCAGTTGACGAATTTGGCGACGGGGCAAGGTGGAATGCTGATAGAGCAAAAAACCCACATTTTCCTCCACCGTCAGCGAGTCAAACAGGGCCGCTTGCTGAAACACCATGCCAATTCCGACGGGATCTTGGGCATCCTCAATCAACCCCTGCCGCCGCTGACCCGCTATATAGATCTCGCCCGCATCGGCGGGCAACAACCCAGCAATGATCCGCAGAATCGTCGATTTTCCAGTTCCTGATGGGCCAATGATCGCCACCGCCTCCCCAGGATAGACCGTCATCGCCACCTGGTCGAGCACCTGGTTTCGGCCAAAGCGCTTGGAGATGCCCTCCAATTGCAACAGGGCCTCCTGGCCACAGTCTGCCCTAGGCAGAGCACCCAGGCCAGAGGTCTCTGCCGCCACCGGAGGATGAGGGTTAATCGGAGGAGTGGGGTGGGCATTCATAGAAAAGATGAGCTTCCGAAACGACCGTTTTGTGACGACCACACGGGAGTGCCCAGCCCTAACCAACGGGAGGCAACCACGCGCTGTCCCCATTATGTAGGATTCCCCAAAGGCCACGCTGTTTAAGCAGTCCGCAGATAGCTCAAAATAAGGTGTTCCGACTGATGCGGTGCATTGCGGCCCGTGAGGGTGATTGAGGGATGGCCGAGGGAACGGTCGCCGCGAATGCACCCTACAGCGTGAGAGGGGCTTGAGCGTTTTCGAGGGGGCGTACCTCACCGATGATGGCGGCTTCGGCATAGCCTTGTCGTTGCAGGCTTTCTAGGCAAGCTTGGGCTTGGGCGGCGGGCACAGCGATAACAGATCCCCAACAGTCTGGAGGGCAAACCGTTTTATCACCCATGGGTTACGCTTCGCTAACCTATCCTACAAACGGACAAAACTCGCTGGAACCCATATCTGTCAAAGGGTCAGGAGACCTGCCCCCTACATAAAACCAATACTGTAGGGGCGCGGTTTTCGCGCCCGACGCAGGATCTTTTGTCAGTCAGCCAGGTCTCAAGTTTAGCGCTGAGCATTTATACTCGTTACAAAACTGGGATGCACTCAATACAGTGAATATGATTGGTTGTCACTTTCAACAAATGGAGTAGCGGTAATTATGGAAGAAGTTAACTCAATAATAAAAGCCCTACGACAGTCGACTGGCTTTAGCTTGCAGGATTGCAAAATAGCGTTGCAGCAAGCGGATTACTCCATCGAAAAGGCGACAGATATTTTAAGGAGGAAATACGCATCTAAATATTCGGCAAATACTATCATGCCTGAAGGTGCCAGCGTGTTGGGCGTTTTCCGTTATTCCGATGGTAGTTTTGGGTATTGTCAGTTTAAAACGCAATCTGACGTTGTTGCTCGTTCTACAGAGTTGCAGGATTTGATTCAAACTGTTTTTCAGATTTTGCCAAGCGACTTGGAAGAGCAAGAAGCCTTAAGATTAATCCAATGTAGTGATAGATTTAAAGCTGATCTTGATGAGGTTTTGATATACTTTAGGGAGCCTATCGATTTGGTGGCTGCCAGAAGAAGAAGATTGGCCGAAAATGAAGTATTTGCAAACTATTGTCATACGGTTTATCACGAAAGAGACAACAAAAGCTTACAGATCAGTAAGCGAGCTGCACTAGTAGTTCTCAGTACTGAAATTTTAGTTAGTGACGAATATAGAAAACATTTGACAGACCTAGCTATATCTATTGCAATGACAGTAGTGGTTAGTGGTAGGAGTGATGTAGTCTTTAGTGAAGATGATGTAGATCCAAAAGTCGTTGAAGAGTTCAAAAATGAAAAAATAGAAGAAGCTCGACAATCGGGTAAGCCAGAAGCAGCAATCAGTAAAATTGTAGATGGGCAATTGAAAAAGCTTTATCAAGAAAAGGTGGCTCTTTACTGGAATCTCCTTGATGCTTCACGTTGTCCATGGATTGAAGATACTGACTTAAGTATTAAAGAAGCTATTCTCCAAACCGAACAGTATTTAAATGTATCCATAAGAATACCCTTTTACAAGGTGATCAACTGCTAGATAGCGTGATCGCCGATCTTGCAGGGTGCGTTAGTGCAATATTTTGCGGCTGCCGTTACCCCCGGACATCGCATGGCCTGTGGTTAATCCATGACGATCAAGAATACTTCTTGCCCTATGACCAATTTCCCTGGTTTCAGGAGGCTCCTGTCAAGCATGTCTTCAATGTCGAAGAACCCCATTCCGGCCATCTCTACTGGCCCGATCTCGATGTTGATCTTTCCCTAGATATTATTCAATATCCAGAGCGTTTTCCACTCCAGTTCAGCCTCAATCCTTTTTTATAAAAAGAAAAATTTGTCCTTCATCAAACAGGATTGCTATGGATGAACTATTTATGAACAAAGAGAAGTTTGCCATCCTGGGAAAGAAATTAACTCCCGCTGACATTTCCAACGCCCTCCTGCCCATTCGATTTCCCAGCGTCCTGATTGGTAAATCAAATCAACTCGAATCTCTTTGGCTGACACCGAATCATCCATCAATTTAATACTCCGAATCACTGCTGTCATTTGAGTTGAGTTGCGGTATGAAATATGAATTTCGTTGGGATTTGTGTTATCAAAATTGGGATAACCCGCAACGCGAAGAGCGATCGCGATGGGATCTTCAACCCAATTTTCGTTCTGCTCCTGAGCGATTTGATAACGTTGACGAAAATCAACCACCCAGAGATCCTGGTCAAAATCGAAAGGGCGATAATGACTCCGATTTGTCCCCCACCCAGCGTTTGATGCAGTAATTACAACCCCAGAAATGCCAAGGGCAATCGCTATGATTGCAAAAAAGCGTTTACTTCTGAAAAATTGAGTGCTCAATACAGAGTATCTCCTCAGTTGTTAAGTGATTGGCCTGAATTTAGAACTCAAACAAAATTCTGCGCTGTCTCTGCAACGGTTGGTGTAGGGCTGATTGCCTGACACATCTCCAACGTAGGTTGGGTGCAGCGAAGCGGAACCCAACACTCGCCGAGGATTTGGGGCTGGTTGGGTTCTGCTATCGCGCCACCCAACCTACTAGGGATCAAGGCTTTTCGGCGTTGTGTCAGTCAGCCAGGGTGTAGGGTGCTGATCGTTCAATGCTATTACAGCCACTGACTCCATTTTATGAATAAATATCCAGATTATGAAGGGGTGGCAGAAAATAAGAATGAGTAGGAAAGCTCAGCAATAACAGACCCAGCAAGGCTAGAAATACCCGAATAGCTGATTGCTTGACACATCTCCAAAGTAAGTTGGGTGCAACCCAACACTCGCCGAGGATTGTGGGCTTGTTGGGTTCTGCCATCGCGCCACCCAACCTACAACAACCGAATTTTCAAAGGGGCTTGGGTATTTTCGAGGGGTCGCACCTCACCGATGATGGCGGCTTCGGCATAGCCCTGTCGTCGCAGGCTCTCTAGGCAGGCTGGGGCTTGGGCGGCGGGCACAGCGGCCAGCAGCCCCCCAGCGGTTTGGGGGTCAAACAGCAGGGGATAGGTGGGGTGGTGGGCATAGGCTTCGGCATTGGCGATGGCCTGGGCCGCTTGCAAATTCTGGGCCTGTAGCGAACTGACAATGCCCTGGGTGAGGGTTTCCTGTACCCCCCAAAGAATGGGCAGGCTCTCTAAATTCAGCGCTACGTTCACCGCCGAGGCGTTGACCATTTCCAGCAGGTGCCCCACTAGGCCAAAACCCGTCACATCGGTACAGGCAGTGGCTCCGTACTGCCGAAAAATCTCCGCTGCGGTGTGGTTGGGATGAATCATGGACGTAATAGCCGCCTCAATCCAGCGGCCCTTGGCTTGTTTCTGCATATCCGCCGCAAACAGGGTGCCCGTCCCCAACGCCTGGGTCAGGATTAGCACCTCCCCCGCCGCCATGCCCCCCTTTCGCAGCAGGCGATCCGGATCGGCCACGCCATTGCAGGCAAAGCCTAGGGCTAGTTGCGGCCCCTCAATCGTATGACCACCGACCAGGGGCGTACCCGTGGGCAGCAGTCCCTTATAGATGCCGGAAAGCAGGTGGTAGAGGGTTTCCATCTGAAGGGCCGGGGTGGCGTAGGGCAGTTGCACCATCGCCAAAACGCTGTGGGGCGTGGCTCCCATGGCATAGAGGTCGCTGAGGCCATGCTTGAGGGCAATTTGGGCAAAGACGAAGGGATCGTCCACCAGGGCCGGAAAGAAATCCACCGTATGCACCATCACCCGACCGGGTGGAACGGTCATCACAGCGGCATCATCGGGCGATTCTAGGCCAATCAGCAGGTCTTGGGGGGTGAGGTGCGGGAAATCTTGCTGCACCCGACGGAGCGCCTGGGAGAGGACGGTGCTGCCAATTTTGGAGCCGCAGCCGGAGCAGGGTGGGGTGGTGGGGTGGTGGGGTGGTGGGGTGGTGGGGTCGTGAAAATTTTTAAGTTTGAACTTTGAATTTTGAATTTGAGCGGAGGCCTCGGCCATGGCGGGGAAGTCGGTGAATAGGGCCATGAATTTGCGGTCGATGTGGTCTTTCCAGCGGCGGCAGAGGGGGGATTCCAGCGCGAAGGGGCCACGGGCGGCGATGGTTTTGCCGTGGCCGACATCAATTAAATTGAGAAATTCCTTTTGAGGGCGGAAGGGTTTGAGGGATTCGCCCTGCAAAAAACGGCGCAGGTTCTCAAACAGCGGCTGGCCCTGGCGCACGGCAAAGACTCCGGCCTTGGGGCGAGGATGGTTGACCATGGTAGCCACATCCCCAGCGGCGAAAATGTTGGGATGGGACAGGGTTTGCAGGGTGTCGCCCACTTGGATAAAGCCCTGCTCATCCAAGGAAAGGCCGGAACCCTGGAGCCAATCGGGGGCGGCGGCATTCGTCACCCAAAAGACCCGATCACACCCCACCGTTAGCCCAGATTCGCTATGAATTACGCGCTGTCCGGTGGCCTCGTCCAGGGTAATTTCGGTGACGGCCTCGTTCAGGTGAACCTGAATCCCCCGTTCCTGGCAAATTTGCAAAATTCGCCGCCTTGTCCAGCGGTTGCGGCCCTCGGCTAGTTCAGGGCCACGGTGGAAAAGGTGAATGGTGGCCCTCACCCCCCGGCCCCCTCTCCCCAAGGGCGAGGGGGAGTTAGAGGATCCATCAAAGTCCCTCTCCCCTAGGGAGAGGGATTTAGGGTGAGGGCCACCGGGGAACTCAGCGCGAGGGCTTCCCCAACATTCCGACAATCTCGCTTCCATATTCAGCGTCAACTCCACGCCGCCCACGCCGCCGCCCACGATGGCGATGGTGCGGGGATGGTTGGGTTGGGTCTGGAGTTCGGCTAAAAAATCCTGCCATTGGCGCAGCAGATCCGGGACGGGTTTGGCAGGAATGGCGTACTCCTGGGCACCGGGGACGGCAACGATTTGGGGCGTGCTGCCCGTGTCGATGGACAGCACATCAAAGGCAATGGGGGGATGGTTGGCGCAAAGCACCCGCTGGTGGGCCAAATCTAGCCCAACGGCCCGATCCATCACCAGGCGGCAGTTGGCAAAGCGGGTGAGGGGCCGCAGGTCGATGTGGGCTTCGTCAAAGCTGTACACCCCGGCCACATGGCTGGGCAACATGCCGGAATAAGGCGTGTCTACCAGGTCGGTAATCAGCGTCAGCCGCACACCGGGGAGGGGGTTCATGCCCCATTTCCGCAGCACCAGGGCGTGGGTATGGCCACCGCCCAGCAGGACGAGGTCGGTGGAGAGGGGGGGGGGGGAGCATTTGGGGGGGAGGGTAGAGGGTGAATGGAGGGTCTCTGGGGTGGGACGGTGGGGGGGGTGGTAGCGGGTGGGAGTGGTTTGAGAATGGGGCTGTTATGATTTGGCGGATAGTTTGAGGGTGGCCTTTACTTAGCTTAAAACCCCGCAAAGGCAACCGTTTCCCAGGCTATTCTCAAACCCATAGCCGTAATACCAATTCCCTCCTAGGCCCATGGCTACTCCGCAGGCAACACATCATGGCTGATCCGCAAGAGCCACCGATTCGACTACAGCTTGACCTCTCTGCCGATCAACCCGGTTTGCTGGAGGGTCTGGAGGTTTGGCTGCGGCTGGGGTTGCTGACCGAGGCGCAGGTGTTGACCCTGGCCCAAACCCAACTCACCTGTGAGGTGCCGTCCCTAGCTGATTCGGTTGCCCCTCTTGTCCCAGAGGCCAGCCCAGACATCCACTCCGATCAGACTCAGATTGGAGAGACTTCGGCCCCGACGGGCATCACCGATTTTTTGCCGCCTAGTGCCGACGAAGAGGCGATTTTTCAGCGATTGCCGCCGCCGCCCTCGCCGTCCCGCCCTCGCCAGCCCAGCCAGGAAGCCGTTGCGCCTAGAGCATGGACAACGGCCAGGGAATCCGCCCCGCCCCCTCGCCAGGAGACTAGGCCACCTTCGGCGACTGGGGTTTGGCTGAACCGCCTGTTGGGCGAGCTGAGCGTGATTTGGCTGTTGGGGTTAGGGGTGTTTTTGGTGGTGCTGTCGTCGGCGGTGTTGGCGGCGACCCAGTGGGCTCGGTTCAATGCCGTGGGGCAGTACCTCGTTTTGCTGGCCTATACCCTGGCCTTTTGGGGGGTGGGGCTAAGCTGTGGTCGCCACGATCACCTCCGCCTCACCGCCAAAACCCTAGGCATGATTACGCTGCTGCTGGTGCCCCTCAACGTTTGGGCCATGGATGGTCTGGGGGTATGGCAAACCACGGGGGGCTTGATGCTGGGCCTAGGTTCAGCGGGAATTCTCTCCTTGGTGGCCCTCCAGGGGATGCGGCAACAGCAGGGATCCCCCCTGGAGCAGGGCAACGCCCTTGGCTTAGCCTATCTACACATGGGCTGGGGCTGGGCCGGAATACCACTGCTAGCGGTTTATCTGGGCGTGTTGGGTAGTGCCACCGTGACCCTCTACCGTACCCTCCACCGCCCCGCCCCCCAACCTAGTTCCCCTCTCCCCAGTGATGCCCCCGATCCCCCCAGCCTACGCCTCCCCACCCTCACCCTAGGCATTTCCCTAGGGATCTTACTCCTACGGGCCTTAACCCTTACCACCCCGACCCAATGGGGACAATTTGGCCTAGCCTTTGGCCTCTATGCCGCCACCTGGGTCTGGCTCGGCCAACGCCACCTCTCCCCGCCTCGGCTCTCCCCTTCCCTCCCTCCCAATTCCCCGACTCCCGACTCCCAACTCCCCCCTCCCGCCGCCGCCATCTCCCGCTGGCCCATCCTCCTCGGTCGCCTCTTGCTGGTCGGCAGTTGGCTGATATCCATCACCGACTGGTTAGCCCAAGCCTTTGGTATTAGTACTTTGGGTCTGGGGTTGCGCATCCAGGCGTTGCAAAAACTAGGGAAACGGCGGGATTTGCTGGCGGCCCATGTCATCGCCATTCAGCTTGGCTTTGTGGGTTGGGAACTGCTGCCCGAAGCCCTCCGCCAAGGCAGCACGGCCCTCCTCCTCGCTTGGACGGGGGCCGTATGGTGGCCTACGGCCCTGCTGGGAATTTCTCTGTTTCCCTACGTGGTAGGGCTGGTGGCGTTGGGAGATGGGTACTATCGCCACAATCGGCCCAAACTGGGTCTTTTCAGTGACGCCCTGGCCATCATCGACGGCGTTTTGCTGATGCTGGTGAGCGCCACCGTGGGTCGGGTCTTGGTGATCAATCTCATCGCCTCCACCGTGACGGCCTTTGTGCTGGCTGGGCGCAGAACACCCCGTCGTCAGGGCTGGATTGTGCTGAGCTATGGCCTGACGGTGGCCACTATTTTCGTCACCATGGGCCAACGCTGGCCCCAACTTCCCCTAGAGCATTGGGCGGCGGTGGGGACAGCCTTGGCCGTAACGGCTATCCTGCTCAGCAAAGCTCTACCGAACCTGTGGGGCAAAAGCGCTTGGCTCTATGGGTTAGGGCTGTCAGCGTTGACCTCCCTGCTGCTATGGTGGCACCTGCTGACGATTCCCACCTCCTGGCAAAGCCCCTGGAGCCTGCTGGGTCTTGCCATCCCGGTGGCCTTCACCCTCATTCGTCGCCATACGGCCAGCCCACCCACCACCGCCCTCGCCCTGCTGTTCACCCTAGGGCTTCCCTGGACAAGGATGGTCGGCCTCGCTACGGCAATGTTGCTGTCGGCCATCAACGGCGCGGCCCTGCGTCAGCCCAGCGTGCCCTTTGTGACGGTGGCCTACGGTCTGGGGTTCGTCGTCGCCACCGTAGATCACGCCTTTCTCGCCTTTCCCCATCACTGGACAGATTGGTACGGCGTCACCACTGCCATGGTTCTTGGTCTCTGGGCCACCTGGCGCATCCTCCCCCCATCCCCAGATCCAGTTTCCGCTACCCAACTTTCCCCAACCCCCAACCCCCAACCCCCAACCCCCTTACCCCTGCTCTACCGCGCCGCCTGCGACCAGTGGGGCCATATCCTAGCCCTAGGGCTGTTGACGGTGATGACGCTCGCTCCCCAGGGGTTGCTGGTGGCCTGGGAGTCGCCCAGACTAATACCGATCCTTGCCTTGACTGGGCTTTTGCTGGGGTTGCTCCTGCGGTACTGGGGCCATGGGCAACCGCGCACGGTTTATCTGGCGGGTTGGGCGGTGCAATTACTGGTGGCGGCGGCGATGGCTTGGCGCTGGGGTACGCCGTTGGCCTTGGCGGTGCCCACCTTGGGGTTGGGGGCGTTGTCCCTGGCTTTGGCCACGGGCCTATCTCGATCTCGACCCCAGCTTGTGCCCCCCCTTCAGCATTTGACCCTGGCCTACGCCGGATTAGCCCTGGTTTTGCGCAGCTATACCGCCACCGCCTGGACGGGCTGGCTGGTGGTGGGTGCCTCTCTGCTGATTTTGGAGGTGGGTCGTCGGCAGCAGCAGCCCTTAGCGCGATGGCTGGCCTGGTTGGGGCTGTCTGTGGGCTGGTATGAGCTGGTGTTGTACCAAATGCTTCAGGCTCCGGCGGGGGCCATAGCGGATGGCGTCATCGTTTTAGCAGCGGTGGCGGCGGTGATTATGGTGGTCTATCGGCTGATGGCGGGGCGGCTGCAAGGGGGCTGGGGGTTGCCTTCGGCAGAGATCCTGTGGGCGGCGCATCTGCACTGGTTTCTGGGGTCGGCGCTGATGTTGGTGGCGGGGCTGTGGCTAGCCAGCCCCATGGGCGAGAGTGTTGTTTCCTTCGCGGGGATGGGGGTGGGCGTAGCGGCGGTGCTGGTGACCTATGCCCTGTTACAAGGCCGTTTGGGCAACTCAGACGATCTCAAAGCCGCCTGGGTCTATGCAGGTTTGGTGGAATTAATGGGCTGGTTTGCCCTGGTGCGGCTGACGGTTCCGGCCTTGGCGGGGATCGATGCCTGGTGGGGGGCGGTGGCCTGTGGGGTGGCGGTGCCGATCTACTGGGTTCCCTGGTCAACCTATGGCTGGCCCCAGCGGCCTTGGCGGGTGATGGCGGTCGGGGTGCCCCTCGTCATCACGCTAATTACCACCAGCCTTGACCACATCCCCAGCCTGTGGGTGCTGGTGGGGTTCTATGGTTGGCTGGCGTGGCACAGTGGGCGGGTGCGAGTCTCGTACCTATCGGCGGCGGCGGCGGTGTGGGCCGTGTGGCAATGGCTCGACCAGCGATCTATCCAAGACGAAGTTCTCTGGATGATCCCCCAAGGACTGACCATGATCTACATCGCCCAGGTCGATCCAGACGTGCAACAAGGCGATGCCAAAACCTTTCGCCATTGGCTGCGGGTGGCTGCGGTTGCCGTGGTGCTGTTCCCGGCCTTGGGTACTGCACGGTGGACGGGCTGGCCCTTGGGGATCATCAGTTTGGGGATTTTGGGGATTGGTCTTTTCCTCCGCGTTCGGGCCTTTTTATACGTGGGTACCCTGGTCTTTGCCCTCAATGCCCTGAATCAACTGGTGCTTCTGAATACCGCCTATCCTTTCATCAAATGGGTGATCGGCATTGCGGTGGGGGTGGCCTTAATTTGGTTAGCCGCCGACTTCGAGCGCCGCCGTGCCCAGTGGCTTCAAATGACCCAAGATTGGCTGCAAGAACTGGATGATTGGCAGTAATTCTGGTGGTGGTTGTCCGTCATGGGTAGGGCAAACATCCCAGGCGACAAGGGCGGGCTAACGGAAGTTCCGGCGGAAGTCCCTACTGGAGGTGGGGTGGGTGGTCTGTCACAATGGGGGACAGTAATAAACGTGGAGCCTTCTTGGGTTCCGCAGGGTGAGGTAGGCAGCGCCATGGCAGACAAGCAGTTTCTTTGGAAGCGTCCCCTCCTGGTGGGTGGGCTGGGGTTATCCGCCTCCCTCTGGCTGCTGGAGGCCACCCATCTCAGCGGGTTTGACGGCTCGACCTGGTTCAGTGCCCTAGCGCTGGGTTCGGGCCTCTGGTGGTGGCGACAACGGCGACCCAAGGCCATCTCAGCCCCTCGCCCCGTGGCCGCTCCGGTGGTGGATCGGGCTAGGGTGGAGGCCCAACTTACGGATCTACGTCGCCTAATTGAGATCCTCAAACTTGAAACCCTAACCGTTAAGCCCTCCAATCTAAAGACTCCCACGGTTGGTCTCCCAACGGTTGAGCCCCCAACCCTTGAAGCGCTCAAAATTGAGTCTGCCACCCTGGAGCCTCTACCCTCAAACCTGAACGGCCCTTCCCCGCTACCCAACCCTGCTCACCGTAGGGATGAGGTCGCCTCGTCCGCCCTAGGCACGGCACCTCAGACCATCATCTCGGACTATGAAGCGCAATGTCGGGCGTTGGCCATTGCCCTAGACCGTACCCAACTTCAAGGGCTGGTGGTGGGAGAACGGCGCAGCGGCAAAAGCATCCTTCTGCAACACCTGGGCACCCTGAAGACGGCCTCGGCTCCATCGGCGAATCAAGACAAAGCTAACCTTGGACAGCCTGGGGTGACCTGGACAGAGACGCTGCCTGCCTGTGCAGATTCCGTCGAAGCTGACCTAGTGCTGTGGGTCACCGATGGCGACCTGACGGCCTCGGCCCTAGCCCAGCTTCGGCAGCACGTCATCGCCGGACAGGGGGTAATTTTGGCCTTCAACAAAACCGACCACTACACCCCTACGGATCGTCACACCGTGCTCACCCAGCTTCAGCGCCAAGGGGACAGTCTCCCCGGCCCGGTGGCGGTGGTGGCGGTGGCAGCGGATCCTCGGCCCATCACCGTGCGTCGTCACCAAGAGGATGGGCAAGTGGAGGAATCCCAGGAGACGGTGCCGCCCCAACTGGCGGATCTAGACGCCGTCCTTGCTGAAGTGCTGACCCAAGCCCCGACCCTAGTAGCCGCCACTACCCTACGCCAAGGGGAAGCCCTCCGCCAGCGCATTCAGCAAGACCTCAACCAGGTGCGCCGCCAGCGGGCCATGCCTTTGATCGATCAGCTTCAGTGGGTTGCTGCTGCCGCCGCCTTTGCCAACCCCGTGCCAACCCTGGATGTGCTGGCCACCCTCGCCATCAACGGTCAGTTGATGATGGATTTGGGCAAAATTTACGGTTTTAACCTGTCCCTAGACGAGGCCAAGACCGCCGCGACCACCCTGGCGGAACTGACGGTCAAGCTGGGCCTGGTGGAACTGTCTACCCAAGTGCTCACGGCGGTGCTGAAAAGCCACTTCGCCACCTACCTGGCCGGGGGCACCGTGCAGGGGTTGAGCGCGGCCTACCTCACCCGCATGGCGGGCCTGAGTGTGATCGACTATTTCGAGCAAGCGGCCCTGGCGGGCACCCCCACCCAAGCCCTCTCCTGGGAAGCCATCGCCCAGCGGTTGCCCACCGTCATGCAGCAAAATCGCCAGATCACCCTGCTGCAAAACCTGGTAAAACAGGGCATCAGCATCCTCAAACCTTCCCCTAGCCCAGCCCTGATCACCGCCTCCACCCAAGCTCCCCTCACCCTCACGAGGCCAGACCCAATCACCGTAGCCGCCCCGTCCGCCCCCCTCACCGTCCCAGACTCCCCACCCCCTCATCCCTAACTCCTAACCCTGTCCCTCGCAATATTCCTCTCGACTCCCCACTCCCGACTCCCCACCCCCCACTCTCCCCCTCTACCGTGACCTCCCCCCTGCTCCACCGAACCCGCGAACTCCTTAGTCAAGCGATAGCCCGCTATGCCACTGTCCTCCCTGCGGCCCCTGAGGTTGGCCCTGGGGTAGCGATGAAAACCGGGTTGGATCAACTGCAAACCCTCCAACGGCAGTTGGCCGAACGACGGCTGACGGTGGCGGTGTTTGGCTTGGTCAGTCGGGGCAAGTCGGCGGTGATTAATGCCCTGGTGGGGAAGGCGGTACTCGAAACGGGGCCGCTCCATGGCGTTACCCGCTGGCCTCGGTCGGTCTATTGGCAACCGGAGGGCGTCCATACCCCAGACCTTTTGCCTTGGCAGGTGGAACTGGTGGATACCCCCGGACTCGATGAGGCGGGGGGCGAAGGACGGGCGGAGATGGCCCAGACCGTGGCCCAGCAGGCGGATTTGATTCTGTTTGTGGTGGCGGGAGAGGTGACGATCCAGGAATATCAGGCTTTGGCGACGTTGTATCGGCAGCAAAAGCCCCTGCTGCTGGTGTTCAACAAAATGGACTTGTATCCCGATCTGGATCGTCAGGATGTTTACCACGGCCTCGACGCCCTGCGCCGCACCCTGGCCACTGAGGTGGGCGACCTACCGCCCCTGGCCGTGGATGAGGTGGTGATGGTGGCGGCCAGTCCGGCCTCGGTGCCCGTGCGCACGGAATGGCCCGATGGCCGGGTGGAGGAAACCTGGGAAGCGCCCCCGCCCCAGATCAATCCCCTGCGGGATGCCCTCGTCCGGCTGATTCAGCGAGATGGGGAAACCCTGGTGGCCCTGAATACCCTGCACCGGGCGCGTACCCTGGAGGCGGATTTGGTGAACCAGGTGGCGCAAATCCACAGCGAACGGGCCGAGGCGATCATCTGGCGGTTTGCGAAGTACAAGGCGGTGGCAGTGGCCCTCAACCCCGTGGTGGGCCTGGATTTAGTGGGCGGGGCGATCAGCGATTTGGTGATGATTCGCACCCTGGCGCGGCTCTACGGCTTTCCCCTCACTAACCACGAGGCGGGGCGGCTATGGCGAGCCATTCTCAAAAGTTCCGGGGCCCTGCTGCTGAGCGAACTGGGCAGCGGCTTGCTGGGGGCGGGCAAAACCACGGCGGCTCTGCTAAGTTGGGGCGACAGCGCCACCGGAATCACCTCCCTGGCCGGAGCCATCACCGCCCAGGCTAGTGCGGCGGGCTATGGTAGCTATGCCGTGGGCAAGGCGGCGAAAACCTACCTAGAACGCGGCTGCACCTGGGGGCCAGAGGGCATCAGCGCCACCCTCACCGCCATTCTGCAAGAGGCCGATACCTCCCCGGCCTTGGCCCGCCTCCGTCAGGAACTAGCGACCAGCCTAGCCCCGGCGGGAAGGGCGGAGAAGGCGAACCCTCCGGCGAACGCAGGCTCAGTAGATCACAAACATACTCTTTTGCTGTGAGCCAGCCCTCACCCGAAATCCCTCTCCCTTGGGGAAAGGATCTTCATTCTCATACCAAATCCGACTTGCTTGCCCCCGGTATCAGCGGGCGAGGAGACCTCGCCCCTACGGTTTGCTGGGCTGGGAATCGGGGTTATTCGATTAGGATTGGGTATCACCCTGTCGCATGGCCCTAGGGGATGGGTACGCTGAGGGCAAGGTTGAACCGTTGTACCATGATGTCATTCCGACATCCGCAGCCCATGTTGGCGTCATCTAGTCCTCCCCCTGCCCCTCAGGACGCTTTGGAAACCCTATCCATAGACCCGCTGATTAGTCCTTGTCCGCCCTTGGTGGGGCTCCAAACGCCCATCAAGGTTGCCGCCGAACTGATGGCCCACCATGGCGTCCGCTGTGTGCTGGTGGTGGATGGAGACGCTGCCACTGGGGTGGGTCTCTACAGCGCTCAGGCGGTGCTGGCCGCTGTGGCCACGGGTATCGATACGGCGGTGACTCCCATCCGCGAGGGCATGGTGCGGTCGATACCCACCCTGTATCGAGGCGATTCCCTGGCGGTGGCCCTGGGGTTGCTATCTCGCACCGCCCTTCCCGGTTTTCCTGTCTTGGATGACCAAGGCCAACCCTGTGGCTTTCTCTGTCGCCAGCGCTTAGCCGAGGTTCCCTGGCTCCAGTCCAAAGGGTTGGGCCAGCGGCTGACGGCATCGCCACCGGACGAGGATCCGGGGCTGGCGATGATCACCCATGTCCACTACCAGTTGCTCAACCTGCATCGGCATAACCGCCTACAGGTCTACCAGCGCTGCCTCAAGCTGATGGGAAGCCTCAGCGGGGCTAGTCGAGCGGCGTTGTTTAAAATTCACTATGGCGACAGTGCCGAGGGGTTTGTCAGCCTGCGGACGGCCTGGGAACAACCCGGATTACCCGCCCTGCTGGGGGAAGCGCGGTTTCAAAATATTCCCCACTCCGCCCTGCAACGGTGGCACCACAGTCTGGCCAAGGGCCGCATTATCCAGGGAATGCGGGCGGATTTTCCGGCGGTGGAGCAGACTTTTTTGACCACCCTAGAGGCGGAATCGGTGCTGCTGGTGCCCCTGCGCTACCGGAGCCGCTACTTTGGGTTTTTGCTGTTTACCCGTTGTCCCCACCTGGGGCCATGGGACGCCGAAGCCATCAAGCTGTTGCGTACGGCAGCCATTAGCCTCTCCCTCAGTTTCGAGCAAAGCTACACCCAAAAGCGTCTCAAGGAGACGGAAACCGCCTTTGCCAGCCTCTTCCAGCACATCCCCGACCCCATTGCCATCACCACCTTTCCAGAGGGGCGCTACCTGCTGGTGAACCAGGGCTATGCCCAGTGGCTTAGCTACGACGAGGCCGATTTAATCGGGAAACACCCCAGAGACCTAGGGCTGCTGCACAATCGGCGGCAGTTTGTCCAGTTACGGCGGCAACTGCTGCAAACGGGATGGATTAAAAACGCCGAAATTGACACCCACACCCCCGATGGCCAGGTGAAAACGCTGCTGGTGTCGTCGGAACTGACGGAATTTCAGGGCCAAACCTGCCTGTTGTCCATTGGCAAAGACATTACCGAACGCAAGCAAACCCAGGTCGCCATCAGCGCCGCCGAAGCCCGATTTCGGGCCATTTTTGAACAGGCCAATGTGGCCATTTGTCAGGCGGATTTGGCCGGGAACTTGGTGGAGGTGAACCCCGGCATGTGCCGAATGCTGGACTACCGCCGTGAGGAATTGACCGAAAAAACCTTCCAAGACATTACCCACCCCGACGACCTAGGGGCAGATCTGATCCAGTATCAGCAGCTTTTGGCGGGCACTCTGGCCTCTATGACCATCGAAAAGCGCTATCTGCATCGCGATGGCCATGCCATTTGGGTGACGCTCACCGTGTGCCTAGTGCGTGACGATCAGGGGGAACCATTGTTTAGCCTGGGGGTGTCTCAGGACATCACCGAGCGGTATCTGGCCTACCAACAAGTTGAGCACCAAATCCGCCGGGAACAGGCCCTCAACCGGGTCATCCAGGCGATTCGGCAGTCCCTTGATTTGGACACCATTTTTACGACTGCGGCCCGCGAGGTGGCCCATCTGTTGCAGGTGGATCATGTCCATATTCAGCGCTACCAGAGCCATTCCCTGGTGTGGCAGGTGGTGGCGGAATATCGCACCCAGCCGGATCAGGTGAGCCTGCTCAACCAGGTGGGCACAGCGGGAGAAACCGCCATTACCCAACGGCTCCAGCGCCTCGACATTGTGGCCCTCACCGCCGCCGATACCTCCCCTCCCCTGGTGCAAGCCCTACCCGGTTGCTGGCTTTTGGTGCCCCTAGCCGTCAGCGATGCCCAGCCCTGGGGCTGTTTGGGTATCCACCGCCCCGCCCCAGTGGCCCCGGCTTCTGCCACCGCTGAAACCCTGGGCGAACCAGCGGTGTGGCAAGCCTCGGAGGTTGAACTGGTGAGCACCGTGGCCGACCAGTTGGCCATTGCCATTCAGCAGGCCCAAACCCTAGAGCAGGCCCGCCACGACCTGGAGGAACGCCAGCGGGCCGAGGCTCGCCTCAAGGAAGCCCAGCGCATTGCCCACACCGGAAATTGGGAACTGCGCCTGCCCCACCGCACCCTGCTGTGGTCGGAGGAGATGTTCCGCATCTATGGCCTAGAACCCCATACGCGCCCCCTGACCTTAGAGGATCAGCTCGCGGCCCTAGAGGATGGCGACCATCACCAGTGGCAGTATCACTTTGCCATGGCCTGTATGGACGGACAGGCGCTGAACCTGGAGGGCAGTATCCGACGCCCCGATGGGGTGCGACGGGTGGTGCAGTTGTTGGGCCACCCCCAGCGCAACGAGGATGGGGAAATGATTGGCCTGGTGGGCACCCTCACCGACATCACCGAGCGCAAGCAAGTTGAAGAACGCCTCGCCTACGAAGCCCTCCACGACCCGCTGACGGGGATTCCAAACCGAGCCTACTTCATGGAGCAGCTCAATGTGGCTGTGCAGGGGGGCAGAACAGCCCCTAATCCCGCCTTTGCTGTGCTGTTCATCGACCTCGACCGCTTTAAGGTGATCAACGACAGCCTGGGCCATTTGGTGGGGGATCAACTTCTGATTGAATGCGCCCATCGGCTGGGGTCGGTGGTACGGGAGGGCGATCTGGTGGCCCGCTTGGGGGGGGATGAGTTCGCCATTTTGATCCACAACATCGCCAACCTAGAGGAACCCGTGGCGGTGGCCCAGCGCATCCATGAGGTGCTGCAAGTTCCGGTGCTGCTGGAGGGGCGGGAGGTGTTTATCAGTGCCAGTGTGGGGGTGTCGTCTAACCTCACCGGGTCGATGGAAGCCGTGGATTTTCTACGCGATGCCGACACCGCCATGTACCAAGCCAAGCACAATGGCCGGGGGCAATCGGCCCTGTTCGACCCGCAGATGTATGAAGAGGTGGCAACCCAACTCACCCTAGAAAACGATCTCCAACGTGCCCTAGAGCGCCAAGAACTGAGGTTGGAATACCAGCCCATTGTGGCCTTGCACAGCGCCCAGGTGGTGGGGTTCGAGGCTTTGGTACGGTGGCACCACCCCCGCTGGGGCGTGATCTCGCCCAGCACCTTCATTCCCCTAGCCGAGGAAACCGGGCTGATTCTCTCCATTGGCGAATGGACCCAAAGAACGGCTTGTCAGCAGTTGCAACAATGGCGGCAGCGCCTTCCCCAGGCAGCGGATTTAATGATGAGTGTGAACCTGTCGGTGAAGCAGTTTGCCAACCCCCACCTGATCGCTAGCATCGATGAAGCCTTGGCCAACGCCCACCTCAGCCCCTACGACCTACGCCTGGAAATTACAGAAAGCGCCCTGATCGAGAATCCTGAAACCGCCGAGTCGCTGCTGGCCGATCTCCAGGAACGGGGGCTGCAAATTTGCATTGATGACTTTGGCACCGGATATTCCTCCCTCAGCATGGTGCATCGCTTCCCGGTGCAGATTCTCAAAATCGACCGATCCTTCACCAGCCGCCTAGAGGATGACCCCCGTGGTGTGGCCATGGTGCAATCGATCCTCGCCCTGGCCCATAGTCTTGGCATGATCGCCATTGCCGAAGGGGTTGAAACCCTGACCCAATGGCACGTCCTCCAGGATCTCGGCTGTACCTATGGCCAGGGCTACTACATCGCCACGCCCATGACCGGGGCGGACGTAGAAGCCTTTTTGCTGGGCTGGCCTAACCACCCTTCCGGCGGGAATGATGCCAAGACTACATGACCATTTAGAAAACTGTGCGTATACTGAGGGCACTTTGTCGCATCTTGTCCTTGGTTATGGATCCGTTTAGCCGCCGCACCAAAATTGTCGCCACCATTGGCCCCGCCAGCAGTTCCAAGGCCACCCTCAAGCGCATGATTGAGGCTGGGATGAACGTGGCCCGTCTCAACTTTTCCCACGGCAGCTACGAAGACCACGCCCGCATGATTGCCCTGCTGCGGGAGGTCTCGACGGAACATGACACCCCCATCACCCTGCTACAAGACCTGCAAGGCCCCAAAATTCGCGTCGGCCACCTGCCCGATGGCGTCATCCACCTAGAGGAGGGGTTGACCGTGGATCT
>JBBAWV010000074.1:0-23411 GCA_040396995.1 Nodosilinea sp.
TAAGTTAGGTTGGTAAGCAAACACATCGACAGAAATAGATTTAATCGGCTGAGCTTCACTATGCAGCATTACCCGAATCTGCTCTGTTGTTTCCCGATTAAAACTCTCTTCACCACAATGAGAACATACCGTTGCTGGAATACCTTCAACCAAATAGAACTTTCCATCAACCTGGAAAATCTCAGTGACAAATTCTTCTTGGGATTCTTCTGAATTGCAAACATGACATTTAAACATCATTTTCTCCTGACTTTATAATCTATCCATTCACTTTCGTTAGGCTCATACAACGTAATAATCTTTGTAACATCTGACTCTATTACCGAAACTTGAATGTGTAGAGCACGACCATCTTTTGTGAAGCCTAATAGAAGAGAACTGGGCGAGTATTTGTCATTTGAGTAGTGCTCGATTATGGTTAAATTTTTACCAATCTCTCGAATATTCTTCTCGCTAATGTTTCGTTCGATTGATCGCTTAAAAGCATGGCGTGTAAATTCAAAATATCCTTCTTGCAACTGCCTCCTTATTTCTGGAAGAGACTTCATGGAGATACGCCCTTCTCTTTTCGCTTTCGGACTAAAAACATCACTGCAATGCCAGCCTGAATGCCAAACACATTATTTTTTGTTCCAGAGATTTTAGGATTATTTCTCACGTCAGATTGAGTATCAACAATGTAAACATAGTCAAACTCTCGATCCAGACATTTACGAAAGCCATCAAAGGTTTTGGAATCAATAAAAGATCGGTTGGTAATGAAGGCAATAATACCGTTTGGCCCTAATCTATCCGATGCCCACCGAAAGAAGCGGGTATACATATCATAAACAACGATTTGGTTTTGGGCCGTTCCTTCTTTGATGTAGGTGCTTTTGATTCTCTCATCAATGCCCTTATAGCCTCGGTTGGCGTTGCGTTGGTTAAAGTTTTCCTGGTGGGCGTTGTAGGGCGGATTGCCGATAATCACCGAAATGGTGCGATCATTCTGCTGCTGAATGCGGGCCGTATTTTGCACACTCATGGCAAACAAATCAAACTGGTGTCCGTCTGCTGTGCAGTGATCTAGGGTATCCACTAGGCAGATATTCTTAAATTCTTCATATTTACCCATCTTTTGCTGATAGGTGTATTCAATATTCAGGTTGGCGATGTAGTAGGGCAGAATCGCCAGCTCGTTACAGTGGATCTCATGCTTGTATTTATGCTCTAGCTTGCTGGCAGGTAAATAATCAATCAGTTCTGTAATGTATGTACCCGTCCCGGTGCAAGGATCGAGAATTTCTACCCCCGGATCGCTCAGCAACTTACCAAAGTGCTTATGAACCAGGTATTCGGTACTTTCGATCATAAACCGGACAATCTCGTTGGGCGTATAGACAATGCCTAACCGATCCGCCGCCTTGGGGTTATAGGCTTGGTAAAAATTTTCGTAGACCGCCTTGAGGAATTTTTGTTTTTCGTGGTGGTTGGCAATGTTTTCAGACTTGCGCCGAATCACTGAATAGTAATGCTCAATATTTTTGAGGGTGTTTCTCCGCGTTGCGCCCGTAAAAAAGGTATTGATAATCTCTGACAATTCCCGCGCAATATTGTTTTCTCGGTGAAACTGAGAATCGTGAAAAATATTGGTAAAAATATCCTCCGTAAGAATATGCTGAATTAGCATTTCATGGACATCAGAAATCGCAATGTCTGGATTGATCGATTGCCGACAAACTTCCAAAAAATTCTGAGTGCGTTCCAGAAAAATTCCGTTGTCATTTTCCTGTGTACGAATGATTTTTCGGAGTTCTTCTAAGATATGGGGCACATCCTCCTTAAATTGGAGAATCGCCGCCCGAAAATCGCGCACCTCTGGGCGTTCATAGTCCACAAAGGCATTCAGCAACGCATCCAGTCCCGCCGCATCCTGCATTGGAATCCGGGCCACCTCCTGGCTATGCTGAATCAGCACAGCGGTTTGGGAATTCTCAAACAAAATATTTTCGTCGGGATAGCCCTTGGCAAACTTTTCCTCAATTTTCTCATCCAGCCGATCATACTGATCCTTGCTTTCCCACCAGCCATGCTCTAGTCGAATCGCATCCTTAATCGTGCCATCGGGGTAGACGGTGGTATTGAAGCGGGTTTTGTAGTCCAGTTCTGTGACCAGAAGATAGTTGCGGGGTTTGCAATAGCCATTTAATAACCGCTCAAAGGCACCGCGAATACTGGTTTCTTTGCGAGAGCCACCATAACGAATGATTTGCTCCACTTCGGCTTGATATTGCGTCACCAACAACCGAGACATTCCCTGTCCCCCATCCTGAAATCTAGACTCAGGTGGGCAACCCATTTCAGCAGTCCCACCTCTCCCGATTTTGACCTATTTACCTAAGGCAGGGGCGGTAATTGTTGGATAGGTTATCAAAGCGTAACCCTGGTTAAGCTAGACAAATCGGCTATCCCTGGAGGGGCTAGTCTATGGGACTGGCTACCTGGTTACCTGACACATCTCCAAAGTAGGTTGGGTGCAGCGGAGCGAAACCCAACACTCGCCGAGGATTTAGGACGTGTTGGGTTCTGCTATCGCGCCACCCAACCTACGAGAGATCAATGCTTTTCAGCGTTGTGTCAGTCAGTCAGTTGCCTACTGTTTCAACGTCCTGGGATCTAAGGCATCGCGCAGACCGTCGCCTAGGAGGTTGAAGGCAAGGGACGTAACCACAATCAAAATGGCCGGGGGCCACACCAGCCAGGGTTGCAGCACCAGAATCGAGGCATTGGTGGCGAGGGTGAGCATATTGCCCCAGGAGGCATCGGGTTGTTGGATGCCAAGGCCGATAAAGCTGAGCACCGCTTCCGCCAAGATAAAGCCGGGGATGGCGAGGGTGGCGGCGATGATGCCGTAGGTGGCGGTTTGGGGCAAAACGTGGCGGGTGATGATGTAGAGGGGGCGTCCGCCCATGACGCGGCTGGCCTGCACAAAATCTTGCTCTTTGATGGAGAGCACTTGGCCCCGGATGACCCGTGCTAGTCCGGCCCAGCCCACCAGGGAGGTGATCAGCACGATCAGTAAAAAGCGCTGGATGCTGCTGAGTCCGGCGGGCAACACGGCGGCGAGGGCCACCAGGAGGTAAATGCTGGGGATGGTCATCAGCACTTCCACAAAGCGCATCAGCACGGCGTCTACCATGCCGCCAAAGTATCCGGCAATGCCGCCCACCAGCAGGCCCAGCGGGAAGGAAATTAGGATGCCAATCAGGCCCACCGCAAGGCTAACGCGGCTGCCGTGGATGAGGCGGCTGAATTGGTCGCGGGCCTGTTCGTCGGTGCCGAGCAGGTTGAGGTAGCCGGGGCCAGTGGTGTCTAGGAGTTTGAGTTGGCCCTCGGCGTTGCGGTGCAAAATGCGCAGGGCGGAGGGTTGGCTGCGGTCTACGATCAGTTCTCGATTCCCGGTTTCGATATCGACCGGGCCTTGGGTAGTGGGGTAGACGTGGGGAAAGAACCGCCCGGTTTCGGCGTCGCGCCAGTAGATTTGAGTGGGCGGCAGCAGGGAACCATTGGCCTGGGTGGCGTAGGGGCCGTAGGGCGCAAAAAAGTCGGCCCCAAGGGCGACGGTGTAAAGCACGATCAGCAACACCGCCCCCAGTTGGGCCAGACGATTGGTTTTAAGTTTGCGCCACCAGGTCATAGCTGTTTCGGGTGAATTTGGGTGTGCCCGTTAGGTATGAATAACGGTTTTCTCGTTCTCCACCATAAACACATTTGAGTAAAGGTTCGCAATAATTTGCTTGCCTTCCTGGGTCAGCGAGAGGTAGCGCAGGCCATCTTGGATGTAGGGATGCACCACATTCCAGTAAAAGCCGGGGTAGTTGACGCGGAGGTCGGCGGGGTGTTCGTAGCCCAGTTTTTTGTTTTGTCCCGTTTCTTCAAATTCGTAGAACAGAGCACCGATTTTCTTGAGGTAGCGGGGATCGCTGAGCTGGCCGATGAGATCCGCCGCCCGCACCAGGCCAGGAAAATGCTGGGTGTCTTGGTGGTCTTCCTCCTTGGGCACCGGGAAGCGGGTGAGTTCGATATTGCGTTTGATCACCTCGGCGTTGATCAGTTTGTTGCCGCCAAAGCGTTCTTCAATGAACCGCTTGCCCCGGTCTACGTGGTAGGGCGTTAGGGAGGCATCAGACGCCCCCGGTTGCAGCATCACCATTTCGTCGCCTTGGCCCGTGGAATAGAGGTGATTGCGGTCTTGATCGTGGCGGCAGACGCCTTTCACATAGCCGATATCGTGGCAAACCAGGGAAATAATGAAGTGCATCCAGTCTTCGCAGGTGACGCCGCCCTCGCGGATGTGCTTGCCGCGCAGAATTTCTTGCCCCACCAGGGCGACCAAAATGGTGTGCTCAACGTTGTGGTAGAGGGCATCGCTGTTGGCGATATTTTCTAGGGCCATGCTGCCCGCCCAGGCAATGATGTCTTCGTAGGTGGGGTTTTGGCCGCCATAGGTGCGGTGGTAGCCCGTCCGGAGCTTGGACACAAAGTCGTTGATGAGGAGTTCGGTGGCGTTAAACATTCCCAAAACCTGCCTTCGTTAGCCTGATTGAACAGTGGAACCGGAACGAGCCGCTGCGGTGAGCCTGGAGGGTGGACGGTGACGATGGCTGGGAACTCGGCTCATGGGCTTTGTTGTGTAAAGGTACCAGGTTTATCCCGTTTATACCTACTGCTATTACACCAAATTGACCTATCTAAAAAAGTGTGATGCAGGTTTAGAAAAGTGTGATGCGGGTCAGATTAGCGAAGGAGATACCCCATAAAGGATAGTTCCATGCTCCTAGAGAGCCCTAGGCGGGGGGAAACACATAATTTGGGACGGAAGCCGTTTCTCCGGCATCCTCCCATGCCCAAGGACGGCAGATCATCCGCCATAATAGGACAAGGCAACATTTCGTAATGTTTAGCCAACCTGTGCCCTGAAGGATGACGCTGTGCAGAACCTCCATTCTCCTCAACCGCTAGACGCCGCTTCCCCGCCCAGTGCCCCTGAAGTCGCCTATCGCGATATCGTCTCTTCCTCAAAATCGCGCCCCTGGGGGGCGGTGCTGCTAGGTCTGGGGGCTGGGGTGTTGCTGACTCTGTTGGGGACTCGCCTGATCGGGGGCCAAGGGGCGGATCCATCTGTTGAAGAGGAGACCCCACCCCCTGCCCAGGCGTCCCAGACGGTGACGGTGGACTCCGTGGCTCCGGCCTCGGTGGCGGATACCCTGGCCGTGAATGGTACGGTGCAGGCGGTGGATTTGCTGTCCATTTCCCCCCAGGCCAGCGGGCTACAAATTCAGCAATTACTCGTCCGAGAAGGCGATGCCGTGGCGGCAGGGCAGGTATTGGCGATTTTAGACGATGCCACCCTCCAGGCGGATTTGCGCCAAGCCCAGGCCCAACTGTCCGTGTCCCAGGCCCAAGTTACCCAGCGGCAAGCGTCCCTATCCCAGGCCCAGGCCAACTTGGCGGAAGCCCAGCAAAATTTGGAACGATTGCGCACCCTGGCAGGGCAAGGGGCCATCAGCCAGCAGGAACTCACCCGCCAACAAACCCAGGCCACAACGGCTCAACAAGCGGTGGGCTTGGCACGGGCCGAAATTGAAAGCGCCCAGGCCGGGGTACGCTCCCAACAGGCCGTTATCGACCGTTTGCAAACCCAGCTTACCCAAACCGCCGTGCGCTCCCCGGTGGCGGGCATTGTGGCGGAGCGGCGGGCCAACGTGGGGGATGTGGCCTCCCCCGGCAACCCCATCGTGACGCTGATTCAAAACAACCAGCTCAAACTGGTGGCGGAAGTGCCCCAAACCCAATTAGATCGCATCGCCATTGGTGCCCCCGTCGCCATTTCTTCCACAGCGGACAGCCGCCTGCGCCTCCAAGGCACGGTGCAGTCCATCGATCCCCTGGTGGATGCCACCAGCCGCACCGCCCAGGTGAATATTTCCCTTCCCAGCAGCGATTTGCTCCGCCCTGGACTGTTTTTGCGCGGCGACATCAACACCAACAGTCGGCAAGGGCTGGTCGTTCCCGCCACCGCCCTGCAACCTCAACCAGACGGCAGTTCTCTAGTGTTTGTTCTGGGTGAAGGCAACCAAGTCACCGCCCGCCCGGTGGAACTCGGCAACCGCCTCCCCGCTGGCGATAACCAAATCGCCCGTGTGGAAGTTATCCAAGGTCTACAATCTGGCGAACAGGTCGTCACCTCCGGCGTGGGCTTCTTGCAGGATGGCGACATCGTCCGCATCGCCGAGCAACCGTAATGCACCGCTCCCGATTGTCGTAACGCGACCTTAATCATGATCTTTGGATGGTGCATTGCTTCGCGAATGCACCCTACGTAAGCAAAACCTCGCTCCCCACCATGAACATTTCTGCTTGGCCCATCCGTCGCCCGATTCCCGTCCTGGTTGCTTTTCTGGTGTTGACCTTGGCAGGAATGCTTGCCTTTGGGCAACTGGGCATCGACGAGAACCCCAACATCGAGTTTCCGGCCATCACCATTACCGTTACCCAAACCGGGGCGGGGCCGGAGGAACTGGAAACCCAGGTGACCCGCAAGATTGAGGATGCCGTTGCCGGATTGGGCGATATTGACGACATCCGTTCCACGGTGCGGGATGGCGCTTCGACGACGGTGATTTCCTTCGTGTTGGGTACCGATGTGGATCGGGCCACCAACGATGTGCGGGATGCGGTGACGCGGATTCGCAGCGACCTACCGGGCAGCATTCAGGAACCCGTGATTCAGCGGCTGGAGTTTGGCGGCGGCGTGGTGATGACCTATGCGGTCAACTCCGACCAGCGTTCGGTGGAAGAACTCAGCGACCTGGTGGATCGCACCATCAGCCAGGAAATTTTGACCGTACCCGGTGTGGCGCGGGTAGACCGGGTGGGCGGCGTTGACCCGGAAATTCGTGTTGACCTCGACCCTCAACAACTGGATGCCCTCGGCATTACCGCCACCCAAGTCAATGACCAGATCCGCTCCCTCAATATCAACCTACCCAGCGGACGGGCAACCCTGGGCGGCCAGGAACAAAGCTTCCGTACCCTGGGTAGTGCGGCGACGGTGGAGGAAATTCAGGCCGCCAGAATTGTGCTACCCAATGGTTCGACGGTGCCCCTCACCAGCCTGGGCCAGGTGTCGCTCGACTATGGCGAGGTGCGGCAGGCGGCCAACCTCAGCGGCGAACCCGTGGTGGCGTTTCAGATTTACCGCAGCACGGGCAGCATCCTGGTTTCGGTGGAGGATGGCGTGAAGGCGGCGGTGGAACGGCTGGAGCAAACCCTGCCGGAGGACGTTAGCATCGAGCTAATCTTCACCCGCGCCACGGAAATCCGCGAGTCCTACCAGGCCTCCATCGAAGACCTGATCCTTGGCTGTGTGCTGGCGGTGATCGTCATCGCTCTCTTCCTGCGAGACTGGCGCACCATCCTGATTTCGGCGGTGGCCTTACCCCTGTCCATCATCCCCACCTTTTTGGTTCTCAAGGCGTTTGACTACACCCTCAACAGCATGACCCTACTGGCCCTTACCCTGGCCGTCGGCAACCTGGTGGACGATGCCATCGTGGAGGTGGAGAATGCCGAACGCCACATTGCCATGGGCAAAACGCCCCTGCGGGCCGCGATAGATTCCTCCGCCGAGGTGGGCCTAGCCGTGGTCTCCACCGCCGCCACCATCATTGCCGTGTTCATTCCGGTCGCCTTCATGGGCGGCATTCCTGGGCAGTTCTTCAAGCCCTTTGGCGTTACCGTGGCAGCGGCCACCGTGTTTTCCATGGTCGTCGCCCGCCTCGTGACGCCCATGATGTCGGCCTACCTGCTCAAGCCCAAACCCCAAACCCGCTTTGAGGATGATCCCCTCGCCTCCTTCGACGGCACCCCCCAGCGTCCCGGCCCCTACCAACGGCTGCTGCGTTGGTCGCTGCGTCACCGAGGTGTGACCTTGGCCCTGGCGCTGATTTTCTTCGTCGGCAGTCTGCGTCTGGTGCCCTACATCCCCACCAACCTGTTTGATAGCAGCGACTCCGGCCTCTCCACCATCAACGTGGAACTACCCCCCGGATCCACCCTGGCCGATACCCAGCGGGCCACCGCCCAAGTCACCGCTGGTTTGCTCGAAGACCCCGCCGTTTCCGCTGTGCTGGCCACCGAGGGCGGCGAAAATGGCGTGAACCAAGCCACCCTCTACGTGCGCCTCTTGCCCAAAAACGAGCGCGACGCCTCCCAACGCCAGTTTGAACAGCAGATTCGTCCGCTTTTCGAGCAGGTGCCCGGTGCCCGCATCGCCTTCCAAAGCCAGGGAGCCGGGGGCGAAAGTAAAGACCTCACGGTCGTCCTCAAAAGCGATGACCCCGTGGCCCTGCGGCAAACCTCCGATGCTCTCACTCGCGAAATGCGCGCCCTCCCCGGCTTTGTGGACGTGAGTTCCAGCGCCAGCCTGGTGCGGCCTGAGGTGCAGATTATCCCCGACCGAGATCGCGCCGCCGACCTCGGCGTCACCGTGCAAGCCATCGCCGCCACCGCCTCCCTCGCCACCCTGGGCGACACCGACGCCAACCTCGCCGACTTCAACCTGGGCGACCGCCAAATTCCCATCCGCGTCCAAATTGCCCCCGAATTCCGCGACGATCCCATCCTGCTGCAAACCCTGCGCGTGCCCAGCCAAACCGGAGCCCTAGTGCCCCTCTCCGCCGTCGCCGACGTGCGCTTTGGCAGCGGCCCCGCCCAAATCGACCGTTTTGATCGATCCCGCCAAGTCACCATCGGCGGCAACCTCCAGGGTCTCACCCTCGGCCAAGGGCTAGCCCTAGTGAATGAACTGCCCACCCTACAAAACCTGCCCCCCACCGTCACCCAGCAGCCCGCTGGCGACGCCGAAATCATGCGCGACATCTTCACCCGCTTTGGCCTCGCCCTGGCCACCGCCGTACTGATGATCTTCGCCGTACTGGTGCTGCTCTACAACAGTTTCCTCTACCCCATCGCCGTGATGGCCGCCCTACCCCTCTCCGTCGGCGGGGCGCTGATGGGCCTGCTTGTCGCCCAAAAACCCCTTGGCCTCTTCGCCCTGATCGGCATTGTGCTGCTGATGGGCCTCGTCACCAAAAACTCTATCCTGCTGGTCGATTACGCCCTGATGGCCAGAGAACAAGGGAAAAGCCGCCGCGAAGCCGTCGTGGAAGCCGGAGTCACCCGCCTACGCCCGATTTTGATGACCTCCATCTCCACCGTGGCCGGAATGATGCCCATCGCCCTAGAACTGGGCGCAGGCGGCGAAACCCGTAGCCCCATGGCCATCGCCGTCATCGGCGGCTTCACGACCTCCACCCTGCTCACCCTCGTCGTGGTGCCCGTCATCTACACCTACATCGACCGCCTCAATGGCATGGTCGCCAACCTCTTTCGCCGCCTTCGCAAGGATGACTCCCCTTCCCCACCCCCCACTCCCCAAGAAATTCCCCCCAAGGAATACACGCTGAGCAAATAGCCGTATAATGAGTATCCGTTGGCCGCACGCCAGCGCACCTTGCGGGTGTAGTTCAGTGGTAGAACGTCAGCTTCCCAAGCTGAATGTCGTGAGTTCGAGTCTCATCACCCGCTTTCAAATTGGTCTGCAAAGGTTCGGGCAGTGTTAACCTGGGCTATCAAGATTTCCATGATGGCTATGGCGAATACACTTTCAACGGCAGAACTTCAGTCGGCCCAGACGCTTTTGCAAAACTATGCTCCGGCCCAGGTGGCCCTAGAAACCCTGCATCATCACCAGGGCAATCTGGAGACGAGCATGGAAGACCTGGCGATGGCGGCGGCGGGGACGGCGGCCTATGGGGAGGATCGCAAGACCTTGCGCCAGGTGTTGGTGGCGAACCTGCGGCGGGAGTTGTGTGGCGACGATAGCTTTCGGGAAAAGGTGGAGGAATACAACAAAAACCCGGCCCAGGCGGCGTTGCTGACGGGGTTGATTGTCTATGTGGTGGAGTTAATTGCGCTGCCGTGGATGAGTCCGGCGATTGCGACGGTGGTGGTGCTGTGGGTGCTAAAAATTGGCCTGCGTACCTTCTGCGACTATACGGAACAGAGCGATATCCAGGGAAATGAGTGATGTGGGTGCGGTGGGGAGATGGTTCACCTACGAAACATAGCTACCCCTACCGTGTCGGACTTTAGGCGGTTTGGGATAAGGCTTGGCCGATGTCGTAGAGAAATTCTGGGGCAAAGTCTGCACCATTGGGCCATTCAATGGTGTTGGTTTCTGAATTGAGAAAAACCTGTCTAAATTGCGCTTGATCTTGGAGTGGTGCAAAGATTTCGCCATAAAGTTCTGACTCTAGATCAACCTCTTTAGTCACCTGATTGCTAAAGGTGAGCCTGAGTCTGTAGCCTTGCAGAAGTTCAAGGCGTGTGACATGGAGGAACATAATCGCTTATCACTATTGCAATGGTTGAATTAGGATCTCGTCTAGGGTGAGGTGGTCGAGCCATTGGCCACGGTCTTTTGTGTAGTCGCCGTGGCCTTAGTCGAACTGTTTGATAAAGCGCACAGCTTGCATTGGGTCTTGGGGTATGATGCGGGTACAGCGGTGTTAGCATACACCCATCATTGGGATTAGTGCTATGCAGGTTGATCAACTCTCTATTTCGTTGCCACCGTATTTGCTGACGTTTTTGGCCGATTACCAGCATACCCATACGGTTAGCTCTCCCTCTGAAGTCATTGTTAGAGCGTTGGAGCTTTTGCAGGAGCAAGAGTTGGCGGCTCAGGTACACCAAACGGCGGCGGAGACTCAGACTTTAGCGAAGACGGATGAGGTGGCGGAACAGGCTGGGCCGACGGTTTTGCAGCGGATGGGTGGCCTTCCTCAGCATTTGCTTTCGGTGGGGGGATTGTCAGACCGTGATACCCGCCGAGCGTTGATTGCCGCAAGGGTTGAAGCCCGCCATCAGGCTAGATCCTAATGCCCAATACGGTGATTTTGGTGGATACAGGGCTGATGGTAGCCTTCTATGACGGTGCAGATCGCCATCACAGTGCTGTCGTCGAGTTTTTCTCAACTTGCACCAGCCAACTCGTCACTACGGTGGGCTGCGTAACCGAGGTAATGTGGTTGCTGGCGGCAGATTGGCGGGTGCAAAATGAGTTTTTGAACCATTTAGCCTCTGGAGTCTATCGTTGCGAGACTCTGCGACCTGAAGATTTTTCACGCATTGCCGAGTTGAATGCCCAGTATGCTGATTTGCCGGGTGATTTCTCGGATTTGGCGCTGGTGGCGATTTCTGAACGCTGCGACATTGCGGCGATTGCAACGCTAGACAAAGACTTCGATATCTATCGCCGTTACCGTAAGCAGCCCTTTGAACGAGTCTTTCGCCCGTGAGGAGGACAGCCCCTACCCACTGGCGGCGAAGCGCTCCTGCACTTGGGCGGGGGTGGTGCCAAGGCACTGGGCCACAGCGGCGAGGAGGGTGTCGTCTTGGGTGGTTTGGTACAGAAGGGCGAGGTTTTGCAATATAAGAGCAATGCGGTCTTGGTCGTTGAATTCACTCAAAATGGTTAAGGCTTGCTGTAGGTGTTGCTGGGCTTGGGCATAGTCTTGCTGGGCTTCTGCTAGTAGCCCAAACTGCCTGTAGATACGGGCTTGGCTGTAGCGGTCATTGAATTCGATGAAGATCTCGAGGGCCTGCTGATAGTGCGCTCGCGCCTGCTCATGCTCCCGTATCTCTTGCACCACCCTGCCCAACTGGTGATAGGGGCGGGCTTGGCCATAGTGGTCGTTGAATTCGATATAGATGTCGAGAGCCTGCTGATAGTACGCTCGCGCCTGCTCATACTCCTGCAACGCCTGCGCCACGATGCCCAACTGGTGGTAAGTGCCCGCTTGCTCGAAGCGGTCGTTGAATTCGATATAGATGTCGAGAGCCTGCTGATAGTGCGCTCGCGCCTGCTCATACTCCCGCAGGTCTTCCGCCACGATGCCCATCTGATGGTAAGTGTGGGCTTGCTCGAAGCGGTCGTTGAATTCGATTTTTATATTGAGGGCCTGCTGATAATGCACTCGCGCCTGCTCATACTCTCGCAATGCTTGTGCCACCCCGCCCAACTGGTGGTAGTTGGCAGCAATTGCCATCTGTCGGCTTTTTGCAGAAATGACGGCAATGTTACCTAGCAAACGAATAGCTTCTAAATGACTATCTCTAGACAGGTTGTATTGTTGTGTTTGAAGGTAGCTAATTCCAATTTTTAAGTACGCCTCTGCAATCTCATAACCAATTTCACCAACAAGAACTTCAGGTGCATAGTGTTTGCAGGCTTCACAGATTTCTTGGGAGAGCTTCAATTTTCTAGGAACATCATTCGTTAAACCAAAGAACTGATCTAGGCAGCAATAGATTCGGATACTTTTCTGCTTTTCTAAGCAAATCTTCAAGGCAGCATACAAATTCTCATACTCCAACCGACAGAACAGCAGCCCCAGTTGCCGCTGGTTGGGGTCTTTAGATTGCATCAATTGCTGGTAGCTGCCTGCCAAGCCCTGGTAGTGGGCCTTAAAGCCATCGTAGAGAGCATAGCGGGTGGTAGCATCCAGGTCATTCAGCTTGGTGCGGAGGAAGTAGGGAAAGATGGGCTGAATGGTGAGAAAGTCGGGAATGCCGGATTCGTGGGGAGAGAGCAAGCCCCAGTTGATGGCTTCTTGGATGGCGGCATCGAATTGAGCGAAGTCGTAGTCTTTAAAGGCTTCGTGCTGTTGGAGTTTTTGGCTGTAGTTTGCTAAAGCACCTTGGAAAATAACGCCAGTAAACGGGGCTAAACATATCAGCAGCTTTTGCGCCTGGGGCGACAGGTTGCTGTGGGAATAGTCCACACATTTGAGGATGTTGTTGGTTTTGTCGTCGCCGCCCACATTCAAATCCACATCGGCGGCATTTAGGGTGGCCAAAATTTCGGTGGGGGTTTGCCGTGCCAGGTTGGCCAGCACCACCTCCATCGCCAGCGGGTAGCCCGCCAGCAAGTCCATCAGCCGTTTAAAGTCGCCATCCACCCGCAGGGCCGCAATGCGCTGGGGGGCTTGCACCTGGGCCGCCAGGATTTTTTCCGCCAGTTCCGTGCGCGATTCTGGGTCTAGGCCACCCAGGGGGTAGACATTGGGCCTGCCCTCGTGGGTGTAGGCATCGGCCAGCCAGTCTTCGCCACTGCGCGACCCCAGCACCACCTTGGTTTTGCCCCCCACCAGCCGCCGCAAAAACAGCTTCAGGGTTTCCTGCTCCTCGGCGGGCAGGGTGTTTTGAATCGCCAGGTTTTGCCCCGTCACCGACTCCAGATTGTCGAGCATTAGGGCATAGGGCTGGGTACGCAGGTGGTCGGCCACATCTTCCCGTTGGGCGGCGGCGGGCATAGCCTCGAAGGCAGCAAAGGCGTAGGGGTCGGGGTAGAGGGCTTTACCGATGGTGCGAAGGATCGCCTGCACCGTGTGGGCAGCGGTGTCGTAGCCGAAGTAGAACACACCTTGGACGAAATGGGTGGTCTGCCACCAGTCGCGCAGATAGTTGAGCAGGGTGGTTTTGCCTGTGCCGCCCATGCCCTGCACCAGCAGCACATTGTGCCGCAGCAGCGCCTTTTCAATTTTGAGAATCTCCAAATCTCGCCCCACAAAGCCGTAGGTAGGGGCAGCAAAGTGGTAGCGCTCGGCCCGCTGGGTGAGGTACTGGGCCTTTTCGGCGGGGGCAAACTCCCGCAGCTTCAGGTCTACCGGACGGTTGGCATAGACCACGGGCAACAGCCAGTCCTCCAGGGGCACCCGTTGGTTAAAGTACACCTTGCGCTCTTTGCGGTTATACAGTTCCTTGCGGCTCAGCCGAATCGCCTCCGGAATGCCTCTATCCGCAAACAGTTCGGCATAGAGCTTTTCCATCATCACCTGGGCCGCCGTCACCGTCACGGAATAGCCCATCGCCACCACCATCTGCACCCCCGCCGCCATCAACCGACTGCCCAGACTGGTTTCGGTATTCTGGAGCAGGTCTGTCCCCAACCGGGATAAATCGCTGTCCCCCTCCAAATTTTGCATTTTGAATTCTGCATTTTGCCTTACCCCTTTCACCTGCTTCGCCGATTGGCAAGCATTCAAAATGCAGATGGGGATGCCCTTGGCCGTTAGCAATGCCGCCAGTTCCTCCGCTTCTACGGGGTCGGCCTTGCCCTTTTCCTCCCCTTCAAAGAACAAAAACGCCTTTTGCCCCGTGTAGCGCTCCATCTCTGGCCGACCATAGCGGGCCTTGTAGAGATAGCGATCTGTGTTCACCCCGGCCTCAAACTGGTCGTAGGTCATCAGCCCGCCGTGGGCGTCAAAATGGACGATGTGGTAGTGCCCCGCTTGGTTATCCAGGTGCCGCGACAACGCCTCAAAGGTGCCCGGTCGCAAAATCTCCACCTTCACCCGCAATTGGGCACGGTGGATGGCCTCAATCAACGGGCGAGAAATGGTGCGATAGCCCACATCAGCCTCTTCGTCTGGGCGGGCAATGACCACAAGTAGGTTGATCACCGGGCTGGGGGCTAGATCGATGGCGGTAATGCCCCGCTGAACCCGTTTGCGGGTAAAGACCGCCTCCACCGCCAGGGGGATAGGTTGCTTTGGATCTTTCAGCGCCTCCCAGTGCAGGGCTTGAAAATCCGGCGAATCGCCCTCAATTTCAATATGAAGTTGGCCAAGACCATGGCGGCAAGCCTGCCTGTAGTCGCTGTAGGCATCGGGGTCGGCAAAGATTTGCTGAAACAGCGCTTCCCCGTAGGTTTGCACACTGGCGGCGGCTCGCTCGGCTATCGTTTGGTTATCGAAGGGAAACCGAATCCACTGCTCGAAGTAAAACTCTAGCTCCCGTTCCTGCTGCTCGGTGAAGGGATCGGAAACCGTGACGGGATACTGGCTTTGGCCATCTATGTTGAGGGTGGCGGCAAAGCCAGATTCGGTGGTCTGCTGGTGACGGAGGGTGAGGGTGGGCATGGCGAGGGGCCAGCGGCGCAAAATTTCCTCTATCTTGGCTTAAAAAACTGAAATAGAGAGAGGGGCAGCGGCTTTTGGAGCCCCACTTTCACAGGGGCGGATTGGGCCGATGAGTACGCGGCCTCAGAGTATGGGGTGAATCTGCGGGAATGAGCGCAGCCCTAGGCTGGAGATGGCTCTCCCTCCCTGGGAGAGGGGCTGGGGGTGAGGGAGGCGAAGACGGCTTGATCGACCGAGCCTATCTTTGTTTGTGTTCTTTACTAAAGTGCACTACCAGAATTTTGAACGACTTTCCACCCCAAACGGCAAGTAGCGTGATGGAGTACATCAAGCCCAGAGTCAAATCAATGAAACGACCAGCTTGTGGTTTTATAAGTTCCTCAAACCTTCGCGAACGATTGATAATATTCTTCGCAGAGAAGAAAAGGTTTTTACTCGATTAGTGAAAAATTTCATCACTATTTTTATGACACCTCCCATTGGTCTTAGTAATCCGTGATTTAATCGCTGAGTGAAGGATTATGAAGCGTTAATTATAGCGATTCTTGCTTCAGTGAGGTGCAAACTTGTTTAGCTTCAGATCCACCCAGTTTATGGCTGGAGAAGATTCACCTTGCACCCTCCTGATTAAGGGGACAGGGGGGATCTTAGCGATGTACTTCATGCGCGTGAAACCCGCTATAGGTTTTTCGTAATCAGCTTAAAGCCTTCTGAAAGATTGGTCTGCTGGTTGATTCTGAATTTTATTCGGAACTTTTTGAAAACCATGCTATGAAGGAGTGTAATGATGTTATCTGTTGCTTTGCAACAAGTCTATTTGGGAATCGTTTATACTGATTCATCCGCGTCCCCTCTTGTGTTCCAGCCCCATGAGTGCCAACCGTCTGCTCATCAGCATTGCCCGCCAGTCCCCCTGGTTGATTCTGCTGTCCGTTGTCTTGGGGTTGTCGGGGGCGATCTTTAATGGCATTGGGGTCACGCTGATCATTCCCCTCGTCCTCGACCTGTTGGGGCAGGATATTCTCTCCGACACAACCTTTCCTCCAGTCCTACAACCGCTGTTTGCTCCCTTTGAGAGCTTGCCAGGGGACTATCGGGCTTTAGCGATGGTGGGGGTGCTGATTTTTGCGCTGCTCCTGAAGAATTTGTCTATCTATAGTGGGACGTTGGTCTCTAGTTTGCTGAGTCGCTCCTATGTTTATCGGTTGCGTCAGGATGCGATGCGGCTGTTGTTGGATGTGGATTTGGACTACCACACCAATACGCGCCTAGGCGACATGATGAATAACCTCAATGGTGAAACGGGGCGGGTGGCAGCGGCTGTGCGAACCTTGGATCGCATTGCCACGCTGGGGATTACGATACTGGTGTTTTTGGCCATTTTGGTGGCGATCTCCTGGCCGCTAACCTTGGTGTCTATCCTGCTGATGGCCGGGGTGGCTTTGGCGAATCAGGTTTCTATTAGTCAGGCGAAGGGTTTGGGGCAGTTGCTCTCTAAGGCAGGCAACGATCTTGCGATCCGCACCATTGAGGTGTTGTCAGGTATGCGTCTGGTGAAGACGACGGCCAATGAAGATAGCGAATTTGAGTTGATTAATCACCTTGTGCATAGGCGGGAGGAGACCGAATTTAAGTCTCAGTTGGTCTATGCCAGCATTGGCCCCATCAATGAAATGTTGAGCATTGTGGCCCTGATTGCCCTGATCTTGATCGGACGGGTCTTACTGGCCGAGCAGCTAGAGTCGGTATCATCGGTGTTGCTGATTTATCTGGTCGTGCTCTTTCGGTTGTTGCCCATTATTGGTCAGCTCAATAGTAGCCGCAGCCAACTGGCCAGCAACTCTGCTAGTGCCGAAATCATTGAGGCGTTCCTCAACCGAGCCGACAAGCCCTTTATGGCCAATGGTCATCGTCCGTTTGTCGCGCTGACGGAGGGAATCCGGTTCAACCATCTCTCCTTCCGCTATCCCAGGGCCGAGGGCTGGGCGCTGCAAGATATTGATCTGTTTTTGCCCAAGGGCCAAACCCTGGCGCTGGTCGGATCCTCTGGGGCTGGAAAATCTACCTTAGCCGACCTACTGCCGCGCTTTTATGACCCGACGGAAGGCAGCATTGACATCGACAGCATCAACCTTCGGGAGTTTGAGGTTAAATCCTTCCGCCGTCGTTTGGGGGTAGTGAGCCAAGATACCTTTTTGTTTAATGCTTCGGTGAAGGATAACATTCGCTATGGTTGCCCCCAGGCTACCGATGCGGAGGTGGCCGCAGCCGCCCGCCGTGCCAATGCCGAGGAGTTTATCCTGAAGCTGCCCCAGGGCTACGATACGTTCATTGGGGATCGCGGCATTTTGCTGTCCGGTGGGCAACGACAGCGTCTTGCCATCGCCCGTGCATTGGTGCAGGATCCTGAAATCCTTATCCTCGACGAAGCAACGAGCGCCCTCGACACCATTTCCGAACGGCTGGTGCAGCAGGCCATCGACGATCTCAGCAAAGATCGCACGACTCTGGTCATTGCCCACCGACTTTCTACGGTGCAGCGTGCCCATCAAATTGCCGTCCTCGACAAGGGACGGGTGGTAGAACGGGGCACCCATCAAACCTTGTTGGCCAAGGGCGATCACTACGCCAAGCTCTATGCCATGCAGTTTTCCGATCATCCTGACCTCTCCCCTGCGGAACTGGATGTAGACGCTATTCGGAAGGCCTCCTACCAGATGAGAACCCAACTCAACGGCGTACTGGGCGTTCTCAGCATCATTACCACCGACCCCCCGGAACAGCCCCAGGACTACGAAGACCTGGTGAATGAAGGCTATCGGGCGGCACTGAACATTGTGCAAACCCTGGAGCAAATGGAACTCCAAATTCCCCAGGAGATAGACAAGGATCTCCCGGCGCATGAATCTATCTTCCCGGAAGGGCAGGGGGCAACCAGCATCCTCGAAGACGCCGAAAAGGAAGGTAACGATTGTTTGCCCAACTAACGTTTAGTTGCCTGGGGACTACTGCCCCAGAAAGAACGTGTTACCGTCCAAGGTAGGGTCTATAGGGTCGGCAGGATGTCCCTGTGCCCGTGGCTCAGCCCTTGACATCGGCCCAGTCTAAGGTCTCGCTAACCCCATAACCGCCCAATGGATGGCAAGTTGTTCTCCATCATTTAGGCCATAGCTATGAAAATTGAACGTCCGAATGCGGCTCCCCTCACCAAGGCCGACCTAGCCCACCTCGATACCCTCAAAGCCATTGTGGAAAACGTGGTGGCCGATGGGTTAGTCACCAACGACGAACGGGATTATATCGACCGGGTCATTTGGGCCGATGGTGAAGCCACCCCCCAGGAACTCAACCTCGTGCAAGACCTGATTTGGTCTAAGGTGCAGGCCGGAGACGTGGTTCTAGAGTGGAGCTAGCCGTTGACTTGATGGTGCCCCCAGCATTGGGCGGCCTTGATAGCGGCGATGTTGAGGCGCTGGCGGCGCTGTTTCTGGGCATACATGGCAGTATCTGCTTGGCTCACCAAGTCGTGGAGAGTCAGATGGGTGTCTTCCCAAGTTCCCACCGCTAACCCCACACTCACCGACAGGGGATAGGGGAGCTGATTTTCCTGCATGAACTCGTTCGCGTGGGCTTGAAGACGCCTAGGCAGGGTTGTCGAATCGGTCTCTGGGGCCAAAAATACCACGAATTCGTCTCCCCCTAGGCGGGCCAGAATATCGCCACTCCCACAGGCCCGGTGCAGGGCTTCAGCGGTGCCCAAAATCAGCCAGTCCCCGGCCTCATGGCCAAAGTAGTCGTTCACCTGCTTGAGGTAATCCACATCAATAAACGCGACCTTGGCCAATTGCCCTTGCCGACGGGCCTGCCGCAGTTTGGGATTGGCCATCAGGTAAAAGCCGCGCCGATTATAGAGCCCCGTCAGCCCATCGGTGAGGGAGAGGCGAATTAGTTCGGCTTCCTGGGTGTGGCGTTGCAAGACTTCAGCCCGCAGCTTGGCATTGGTGCGTTCAAGCTGTTCTAGACGAGAAAGGGGCTGGTCATCGGGTTCTCCCCAGTCCTCTTCCCGGACGCCATCGCCGCCATTGAGCCGCCGGAGAGCCATGGCGGTGGTATCAGCCAAACTCTTCAGCAGGTCTACCTCATCTGCTAGGGGTTGGTGGCGGTCGGCCCAATAGACGCCAATCACCCCCATCGGGTCGTGTTGGTCGATGGGGACGACGGTGAGGCTTTTGACAAAGGTGGGCGCGTAGGCTGCTACGGGAATACGGGCATCGCTGTAGACATCCTCGATGATGGCGGCCTGTTTGTTATGGATGGCCCAGCCGCAAATACAGGCGCTCAGCGGAAACCGTTGCCCTTTCCAGAGTGGGGCAATGGCATTTTCATGGGCATAGAAGCATTGATCCCCATCCTTGAGCACAAAGGTGGCCCCGTCGGCGTGGGTGAGTTCGCGAGCCGCCACCGCCACTAGGGTCATCACAATATCTAGACTGTGAGCAAAGCAGAGATCCCGAATAATTTCCACTAAACGTTGGGTATCGGCGGCGGTGGCCATGGGGGAATCCAAACGGTGGACAAGTCTGGCGCACGGTTCTGGATGGAAAGGCAAGGCCAAAGCAGGGGAAAAATCAATCTTAGCCTTAGTTTAATTACGGCTTATTTTTGATAGAAGTAAATCCGTAAAAATACGCTTCATTTTTGAAATTTTTATGTACTGTTCCAGTGTTTCATAACGTTTTTGCACAACAATTATCCTCGTCCTAGAGAAAATACATGAAATTACCGCCCCTGCACCCCGATCGACGGCTTTTCACCTGAGGAGGCCAGCCTGTTGCAACAGGTCACGGCCCGCTCGGTGCAGTACGTCGCCAATGCCGTCCGCGCACTCACCACCTGAGTCGGCGGTGCCCCCTGCAAACATCACCGCCAGACCAGTATCGAAGTCCTGGCTAGGGCGATTGAATGCGTTTACTTCGTAAAGCTTGGCGCAATGGCTTCCTCATACCCCTGCCAGACCCAATCCCCTTGCCAGATTAGTTTAAGGGGAGCTAAGGAGGATCCCCAGCGATCCCCAGCGACAGACGGGCCTAGGCAAGATCCGCTAAAATGGGCGTCTGCTAGGGGCGATGGTGCCCAGGGCAGACCCGCCCAGCAATGGCTATGCCAATGGTGCAACACCGATGGTTCAACTAAATAACGGCATCACTCTATTTTTCAGCTTGCTGGTGGAGGCGATGCCATTTTTGTTACTAGGGGTGATTTTTTCCAGTGTGCTGCTGCTGTTTGTAGACGAGCAAAAGCTGCTGGCCCTGATTCCCCGCAACGCGCTACTGGCGGCTTTGGCGGGTGGACTGATTGGCTTTTTGTTCCCCGTGTGCGAGTGCGGCAACATCCCCGTGGCGCGGCGACTGTTGATGAAGGGCGCACCTACGGCATTGGCCATCGGCTTTTTGCTGGCGGCTCCCACGGTCAATCCCATCGTGTTTTGGGCCACCTGGATTGCCTTTCGCGACCAGCCGGAAATCGTCTTTTTGCGGGTGGGCTTCACGCTGATTGTGGCCATGACCATCGCCCTAATTTTCAGCGCCCAGGCGGATATGCGGCCCTTTTTGCAAGATAACCTAGCCCGCATGATGGGAGACCCGGAGCCTTCTCCCCAGGCCACCAGCCTACCCACTCCTGACGACGAGATTTCTCCCCTGTTAAAATCCGGCACCTTTTTGATGCAGGCTCCCGGCCAAGTCCTGCAACTGGATGCACCCCCCGCCCAGGTGTTGGCCCAGGTAACGGGTGCCCCACCGCCGCTGCGGGTGCGATTCCGCATGATGGTGGACAACATGGTGCTAGAAATGCGCGAACTGGGGGCGGTGCTGATTTTGGGCAGCGCCATTGCCGCCTTTGTCCAGGTCGCCATTCCTAGGGATGTCATCCTCAACCTGGGGCAGGGGCCAGTCACCTCCATCGTGGCAATGATGGCTTTGGCCTGGGTGGTGTCCATCTGCTCTACGGTGGATTCCTTCTTTGCCCTGTCCTTTGCCTCGGTGTTTACCAGCGGGTCGCTGTTGGCCTTTTTGGTCTTTGGCCCCATGATCGACCTCAAAAACATCAGCCTCCTGCTGACAGTCTTTAAAGGACGGGCGATCATCTACCTGTTTGTCCTAGCAGCACAAATTATCTTTTTGCTGACCCTAGTGATGAATTTGTATGTGGGGTAAGGCCGTGTAACAAATGACGGTACTCTGAATAGAGAATGTCGAAGTGTTTCACAACAACTTTAATATCTCTGTCACGGGCTTCATGGGTTTATGCCTGGGGGAAGACAGCGGGGATCTCGAAGATTGGCTTTTTCGGGGTCGCGGGGGAACCAGAAGGCGGTTTTTTTGCAAAATTCTACCAACATCAGCATTACGGGCACCTCAATTAACACACCGACCACCGTAGCTAGGGCTGCGCCAGAACTGAGCCCAAACAGGGTAACGGCGGTGGCAATGGCGACTTCAAAATGGTTGCTGGCCCCAATTAAAGCAGCGGGGGCGGCATCTTCGTAGACCATCCCTAGTTTCTTGGCTGCTACATAGGTGAGGCCAAAAATGACGTTGGTTTGAATGAACAGCGGTACTGCAATCATCAGGATGTGCAGGGGATTGCGCACAATCAAATCACCCTTGAAGGCAAACAACAGCACTAGGGTAGTCAGCAGAGCAATGACGGAAATCGGGCTGAGGTATTTCAGAAACACGTTTTCAAAATAGGCTTGGCCCCTGTAGCGAAAAATCCAGGAGCGAGAAACGGCCCCCGCCAGCAGCGGTAGTCCTACATAAATCAGCACCGATAGCACAATGGTTTGCCAGGGTACGGCCAGATTATTGGCTGCTAGCAGCCATCGTCCTAGGGGTGCATAGAGAAACAGCATGACCAGAGAGTTCACGGCCACCATCACCAGCGTGTGCCCTTGGTTGCTAAAGGATAGATATCCCCACATCAACACCATGGCGGTGCAGGGGGCGATGCCGAGTAAAATACATCCGGCAATGTAGGAATCAGCCAAGGCAATTTCTGTACCACGAACCAGTTCTATTTCTGAGAGAAAAGGTCGAAATAATTCGCCTAGAAAAACCTGGGCAAAGAGCACCATAGTGAAGGGCTTAACAAGCCAATTAATCACCACTGTCAACATTACAGGCTTAGGTGTACGGGCGGCTTTTTTGGCCTGGGAAAAGTCAATTTTCACCATGATGGGATACATCATGAAAAAGAGACAGATGGCAATGGGAATGGACACCTGATAAATGCTCATGGCATCTAACGTCACCGCAACCCCAGGAAACAACCGCCCCAGAAGAATCCCGGCCACAATACAGAGAAACACCCACAGGGTGAGGTATCGCTCAAAGCGGTTGAGTTGCCCTCCCGCCTGGACGGCTTTGGGGTTAGGGTTGGGTTGAGCATCCATGCAGGGCATCCCTGAAACAACAAAACTTGATGAACCCTCTCTATCATTTCAAAGTTGCTTGATTTGTCAATCTACCTGGGGCGGGCAGGGGCGGGCGGGTAGGATGGGGCTAAAGCGGCGAAATTCAGCGAGATACTGCTCTAGGGCTACAAATTGAGGCAAGTTGAGGCTGTAGTAAATCCATCGACCTTCCTGACGAGAACGGACTAATTCGGCTGTTTTTAGGGCTTTGAGGTGAAACGACAACTTGGACTGGGCGACCCCCATTTGGTCACATAGATCGCAGACACAGAGTTCTTGACTGCGCAACCGATTCACGATCTCTAGGCGCAGGGGATCGGCTAGGGCTTTGAACCCTAAAACAATTAAGCTTGATGTATTTGATGTCTCTAGCATCCCGTCCCTTGGGGTTTTCTGGCTATGCTGGGCTCGCATTAGACGACGTATCCGTTGGCAAGGCTTTGATGTGTTCGTGGGGGCCAAGCGCAATGGCAAAGGGATCGTTATTTTCATGGAGTCCTCTAATGCATCGTAGCAGCCTCATTTTCGCCCTCGAGATACTGCCAGTGGTGAAATAGGGCGGCTTGGCCGTAGGGGGTGCCTGCCTCATCGTTCACCGTCCAAACGATGGCGTTTTGGATGGTGAATCGTCGCCCAGATTGGGCAATCCGCACCCCGGCATAGTCGCGGATGTAGCCCCGTTGAGCCACTTCTGCCAACAGCCTAGCCCGTTCTTCCTGGTTGGGGGGCTCCGCCGACAGCCGCGAGGGCAGGGTGGTGAAGGTTGGCCAAGACAACTCAAACAGGCGTTGGGCGGTGAGGTTTGCGTAGTTAAAAATGGGGTCGGCCTCGGTGCCATGGGAGACCAGCACAAAGGGTGCTTCGTATAGGGCTTGGGCCGCTTCCACCTTGGGTAGGGTGGGATGGAT
>JBBAWV010000075.1:0-18881 GCA_040396995.1 Nodosilinea sp.
TCATACCCTGAGTCCTAGGATGAGACATCACTTTTGGTATTTTTCGAGGTGCCCTCCATAGGATTTGTATTGTTCTCTGTCGGAAGCCCCAGCCCCGGCTTCAGCCTGTGGTGTGCTTAAAGACCCAGCGAATGCCAAGGAACCTGCGGCCCAATCCGTGGGGGTGAAAACGGTAACCCCCGTCAAACCGTGGGGGTGAAAACGGTAGCCCCCGTCAAACTCTGAATTTTGCTGGAACGCTTCAGGTGCACCATCGCCAAAGCCGTAATTTCTCGCTATTCTTGAGCCGTTTCCTCTACGGGCATGTGTGCCAAGGTTTCAGCCATGAGCGACGATTTCAACCCCACAGTCCAAATTACGGTCACGTTTAACAATGGTGCGGTACAAACCTATGCGCTGACGGAGCGGCAAACTGATCCTGTGCAGATGGCTAGCCGCCTCAAAAACCTGATGGAAGCGAGTACCTTCTCCTTGGAGCTAGAGGATCGCCTGGTGATCATCCCGATGTACAACATTCGGATGATTGAGGTCAGCCCTGCCCCCGACAAACTGCCAGATCTTGTCCTCAAGCAAGCTGTTCAAATCGATATGTTGTAGCTGGCGATGGGCGAAAGCCATCCCCTATCGCGAACGCTGATGCAGAGCGGGCCAGAGGGGATGCCTGGCCCCCTGTGCCTGAATTTCCTGGTGCAGACGCTCGAGACGCTGTTGTTCTGCGCGGGTGAGGCCAAACAGAATATGGCGGCTTTCGGCTACTAGGAGCGCCACCGTCAGCCCGACGCACAGGCCCAAACCCAAGGCCGCGAGGCGATTGTAGGCCACGGCGTAGCGTACTGCTGTCCAGGTGAAATATTGCCGCAGGGTGGCCCACTCTCCACGCAGGCTCCATAGGCTAAAGCTACCCAGCGTCAGCCAAAGGAAGGTACTGTTGCGCCACCAGCGACGCAGCAAAGTCCTCCGAAGTTGCTCAATTTGGCGCTGATACTGAGGATCCGCCGTCACAATAGCCGCCTAGAGAACCTAAACATGACAACCGGGCTATAGGAAAAGGGCATCGAGATGGAAGGGCACAGCCCAACTTAAGCCTGTTCAGCAGCAGGAGCGTCTGGATCCGTGGTTGAGCCATCGTCTGAGGGGTCTGATTCGCCGCCGCCGTAGGCTTGACCCGTGCGTTCGCGCCATAGGGCGAGCAGAGTACTGGCGATAAAAATGCTGGAATAGACCCCGGCTAAAAAGCCCACAATCAGCGATAGGGCAAAGAACTTGAGGGTTGAGCCCCCAAAGATAAAGATGGCGACCAGGGGCAAAATCGTGGTGAAGCTGGTGTTGATGGAGCGCGTCAGGGTTTGGTTCACCGAATCATCGACGATCTGATTGATGTGGGTGGTAGGGTTGAGCTTGATGTTCTCGCGCACACGGTCATAAATCACCACCGTATCGTTCACCGAGAAACCCACAATCGTCAGCAGCGACACGATGAAGAGACTGTCGATTTCTACCCCCAACACCAGTCCTAGAACGGCAAAGACCCCCATCGTTACTAGCACATCGTGGGCCAGGGCTACAATGGCGAATAAGGCGTAGTCGAACTTAAACCGCAGGCTGAGGTAGGCGATGATCCCTGCAAAGGACACCAGCAATGCCAGCAACCCAGAGGCCAAAAGCTGCCGTCCAAGCACTGGGCCCACGGTGTCGATTTGGGTGGAGTTGATATCGAAGGGGCCGACGGCTTCTTCGAGGTTGCTCTGCAGGGTGGATCGCTCCTCCACATCCAGATTTTTGGTGCGGATGGAGAGGGTTTGGCGATCTTGGCCGAGCAGTTGAATGCTGCTGGATTCTAGCCCCTGATCCGCCAAGACCTGGCGCACGTCGTCGAGGGAAATTTCCTCGGTGCAAGTATTGCTAAGGGTGCAGGCATGGGTGGGCTGGAGCCGGGTACCGCCGACAAAGTCTAGCCCAGGCCGCAGCGGTGCGCCAAACTGCTGCCAGGAAATGGCCATGGCGACGAGGCCAATGCCGATAATCAGCGCCGAGAGGCTCCACCAGAGGGTGCGTTGCTGGGTAATTTGCAGGTTCATGGGGTTGCGCTCCGGGAGGCGTTCATGGGGCTGAGGCCAGGGCAAAACCAGTTAGGCTTGCGGAATTGGGGCATCCCTAGGGCCACAAACAGCAGGGTACGGGTGCAGGTGAGGGCTGTAAACATGCTGACGATCACCCCCAATCCTAGGGTGAGGGCAAAGCCCTTGACGAGTCCTGCCCCAAACACAAACAGCGCCACACAGGAAATCACCGTGGTGACGTTGCTGTCGAGAATGCTGGAAAAGGCGCGATAAAAGCCCGATTCTACGGAACGGTAGAGGGTTTTGCCGGAACGCAATTCCTCGCGGGTGCGCTCAAAAATCAGCACGTTGGCATCCACCGCCATACCGATACTGAGGATGAACCCCGCAATCCCCGGCAGGGTGAGGGTGACGCCCAGCATCACAAAGGCGGCCCAGGTGAGCAGGGCATAAACCACCAGGGCCATGTCGGCCACAACCCCCGGCAGGCGATAGTACACCGCCATAAACACCAGCACCAGGGCCAAGCCCACCAAGGCGGCATAGAGACTGCGCTGAATGCTGTCTCGACCCAGGGTGGGGCCAACGGTGCGGTTTTCCACCACTTCTACGGGCAGGGGCAGGGCACCGCCGCGCAGTTGAATTTCCAAATCGCGGGCCGACACGGCATCAAAGTTGCCAGAAATCACCGCATTGCCCCCGGCAATCCCGGTTTCGGCATACTGCACATCCACCCGTGGGGCGCTCAGCAGACGGTTGTCGAGGAAAATCCCCAGCCCCCGGCCCGTACCCGCTACGGATTTGGTCAGTTCGGCAAAGTCGTTTGCCCCTTCGGCATTAAACTCAATCACCACCTCCCATTGGGTGCCATTGCCGGGACGGGCCAGGGCATCGGTGAGCTTGTCGCCCTTCAGTTCGCTGGGCTCAAACAGTTTTAGGATGGCGGCTTCGCTGGTGGTAATGTCGGCTTGAATCCGGTCAATCTCGGCCTGGGTATCGCTGTCTACGGCTCCGGTGGGGGGCAAATTTTCCTGGATTTGGGCGAGGTCAGCCAGGTGCTCCTGCAAAATCTCGGTTTCCACCAAAAGCTGCTGCTCGGTGCCCGCCTTTTGCGCCCGAAATTCTAGCTGGGCTGTGCCCCCCAACACCCGCTCCGCCTGTTGGGGGTCGTTAATCCCTGGCAACTGCACCAAGAGCTGATCGTTGCCAAGCTGCTGCACGACGGCCTCAGATACCCCCAATCCATTCACGCGGCCTTCCACCACGCTCTGCACCGCTTCCATTTCCCGCTCGGTGATGGTGGGAATGGCGGCGGTGGGCTGCACCTGAATGGTGAGCTGAGAGCCGCCCCGCAAATCCAAACCTAGGGAGGTGGGGAACAGCGGATTTTCCGCCAGCAGCGAATTGGCAATCAGCGCCACCGCCCCGATGGTCAATGCCAGAATCAGTGCTAACCAAGCTTGATACTTTGCCATAGATCAGGGGGATAAACAGGACGAATAGAGAAGCAGAACGTTGAAGGCGTTGAGGAAATCGGGATGTTGAGAACCCTTCCGGCCCCCCTCTCCCCCCTGGGCGAGGGGCTGGCTGGGGGGGAGGGCGATCAGGACTTTGCCAACGATCCGGCCTAGACCTTCAGAGCCATCATATTTTCGACGGCGGCTTCGATTTGCTTGGGCTGCACGATGGTCAGGCTTTCCAGCTTGCCGTTGTAGGGGGTGGGAATGTCTTGGGAAGACAGCCGCAGCACTGGGGCATCCAGTTCATCAAAGAAGCGGTCGTTGATGGAGGCAATGATCTCTGCGCCAATGCCGCCCGTCCGCATACATTCCTCCACGACGATCACTCGGTGGGTTTTCTTGATGGAGGCTCCGATGGTCTCGAAGTCCAGGGGCTTGAGGGAAATCAGGTCGATCACCTCTGGGTCGAAGCCCTTGGCCACCAAGCCCTTCACCGCCTGGGTAACGTGGTGGCGCATCCGGGAGTAGGTGAGGATGGTGACATCTTTGCCGGGGCGGACGATTTCCGCCTTATCCAACGGCACCAGGTACTCGTGGTTGGGCAGGTCTTCTTTGAGGTTGTAGAGGAGAACGTGCTCGAAGAAGAGAACGGGGTTGTCGTCGCGGATGGCGGATTTCAGCAGCCCCTTGGCGTTGTAGGGGGTGGAGCAGGCCACGATTTTCAGACCGGGCACCGCTTGGAAATAGGCTTCGAGCCGCTGGGAGTGCTCGGCCCCCAATTGCCGACCCACGCCGCCAGGGCCACGGATCACCATGGGGATTTTGAAGTTGCCGCCGGAGGTGTAGCGCAGCATCCCGGCATTGTTGGCAATTTGGTTGAAGGCTAGCAGCAAAAAGCCCATATTCATGCCTTCGATGATGGGCCGCAACCCGGTCATCGCCGCACCGACGGCCATCCCGGTAAAGCTGTTTTCGGCGATGGGGGTATCCAGCACTCGGAACTCCCCGTACTTGTCGTAGAGGTCTTTGGTGACTTTGTAGGAACCGCCGTATTGGCCGACATCTTCGCCCAGCACAAAAACGGTTTCGTCGCGGCCCATCTCTTCGTCAATGGCCTCGCGCAGGGCGTTAAATAGGAGAGTTTCTGCCATGGTTTCGGTGTCGTTGCTTGGGTGAAAGGTGAAAAAACGTAGGGTGGGCACGGCCCACCATCATCCAAATGCCTGCTCAGAGGTGGGCATTGCCCACCCTACGGGGCTACAAGACGTTAGCTGTCGGCGAAAATGTATTTGTAGAGATCGTCGGGGCTGGGTTCGGGGCTGTCTTCCGCAAAGGTGAGGGCATCGTCGATGGTGGTTTGGATGCGATCTCGCACGCCCTTGAGGGTGGCTTCGTCGGCCAGGTTTTGCTCTAGCAGGTAGGCTTCAAACCGCTTGATCGGGTCACGGGCCAGCCATTCTTCCTTCTCGGCCTTCGACCGCAGTTCGTCGGGGTCAGCCAGGGAGTGGCCCCGGAAGCGATAGGTGAGGGCTTCAATCAGGGTGGGGCCTTCTCCGGCGCGGGCGCGGGCCACGGCTTCTTGCGCGACGGAGCGCACCGCCATCACGTCCATGCCGTCTACCTCATAACCGGGCATCCCAAACACCGAAGCTTTCTTGTAGATTTCCGGCTGGGAGGTGGCGCGTTCGTGGGCCATGCCAATCGCCCACTTGTTGTTTTCCACCACAAACAGGATGGGCAGCTTCCACAGGGCCGCCATGTTCAAACATTCAAAAAATTGGCCGTTGTTGGTGGTGCCATCGCCAAAGAAACAGGCGGTGACTTGGTCGGCACTGGCATCCCCTAGGGCCACGCGGCGATAGTGGGTTTGGAAGGCGGCCCCTAGGGCGACGGGAATCCCTTCTCCAATGAAGGCAAAGCCCCCCAGCAGGTTGTGTTCGCCCGAAAATAGGTGCATGGAACCCCCTCGGCCCCGGCTACAGCCCGTTTCTTTGCCGAACAGTTCCGCCATCACGTTCTGGGCGGGCACCCCGGCGCTGAGGGCGTGGACGTGGTCGCGGTAGGTGCTGCACACGTAGTCGTCACTACGCATGGACTTGATCACCCCGCTGGACACCGCCTCCTGGCCGTTATACAGGTGCACAAACCCAAACATTTTGCCCCGATAGTACATTTCGGCGCACTTGTCTTCAAAGAAGCGACCCAAAATCATGTCTTCGTAAAGCCTCAGCCCTTCCTCGCTGGAGATGGAAGCCGCTGGAGCCTGAAACTGGGGTAATGTCCGTTCTTGAACCATGGGTTTTGCTGGGTCCTACGCTGCGATGTCCAACACTTGACTATACCGAAAAAGGTGTCCCCAAACCGTTACCCCGCCGGGGCAGCGCCAGGGAACGCCCAAAACTGTTTCCTATCATACCGAGGGCCGTACCGTTATCAAAAATCCTGAGTTGACGACACCTGCAAAAACGGGCTAAAAGAGGGGTGATCGCCCCTGGCCAGAGGTCGAGGTCTATGATATAAACTTCACCTTTTAAGCGGTTTGTTTCTCGTCGGTTGCAAGGTTAGGGCTATCGGCGATGCTCAAAGGCCATGAACCCTGTAGTCAGGAACATTCTGGCGCGGGTAGCGTGTACATTATCCATCCCGGCCCTAGCGGCAATCGGTGACACAGGTCAGAAACAACGCTCAGCAAGAATGGGCAGGGGCAAGACGAAGGGATCGGTTGGGGCTTTTTAGGTACTATTTCGGGTGAATTCGCTGCTGGGGATATGAACTGTGCACGTTCCATTAGACTATTACCGAATTCTAGGACTACCGATCCAGGCCACGGTGGATCAGCTTCAGCAGGCCCACCAGGATCGGGGCGTGCAACTCCCTCGGCGCGAATTTTCGGAGGTGGCCATCGCCGCCCGCAAACACCTGATTGACGAGGCCTACCAGGTCCTATCCAATCCCACCCACCGTCGCGACTACGACAGCCGCTTTTTAGCCTATGCCTATGCCGATTCGGTGTCGGAGCCTAGCCCAGCGGCGGGGCTAGAGGTGCGTCCCGATCTGGGAGAAGCTGCGCTTCGTTCCTTGGCTACCGAACCTGGGGCCGGGGAAGCTACGGGCACCCAAATTGAGATCCAGTCGGATCACTTTGCTGGGGCACTGCTGATTTTGCTGGAATTGGGGGAATACGAGCAGGTCATTCACCTAGGGCGGCCCTACCTCAGCAGCGGCAGGGGCAGCTTGGCGGATGGCCAGTTCGGTGATCCGGCCCTGGTGCAGGGGGATGTGGTGCTGACGTTGGCGTTGGCCTGTCTGGAACTGGGCCGAGAGCAGTGGCAGCAGCGCCAGTATGAAACGGCGGCGGAATCCCTGGAAACGGGGCATGAACTGCTGGCCAAGGAAAATCGTTTCCCGACCCTGCGGGCGGAAATTCAGTCGGATTTGTACAAACTTCGGCCCTATCGAATTCTAGAACTGCTGGCTCGTCCGCTGGATCAAACCCGTGAGCGACGACAGGGCCTAAAACTGCTGAAATCCATGCTGGAGGATCGGGGCGGCATTGAGGGCAGTGAGGACGACCTTTCTGGGCTGGCCATTGACGACTTTTTGCGCTTCATTCAGCAACTGCGGGATTATTTAACCGCCTCCGAGCAGCAGGAATTATTTGAGCATGAGGCCCGTCGGCCCTCTCCAGTGGCCACCTACTTGACGGTGTATGCCCTGCTGGCGCGGGGCTTTGCCCGCAATCAGCCCGCCCTAGTGCGTCGCGCCAAGCATCTGCTCATGGGCCTCGCCAGTCAGCAGGATGTCCATCTGGAGCAGGCGGTGTGTGCCATGCTGCTGGGCCAAACCGAGGAGGCCAACCGCGCCCTGGAGTTCAGTCAGGAGTATGAGCCCCTGGCCTATATTCGCGAACATTCCCGCCATGCCCCCGACCTGCTGCCGGGGCTCTGCCTCTACACCGAGCGCTGGATTCAGGACGAACTGTTCCCCCATTTCCGCGATTTCAAGGGGCACGAGGCCACCCTGAAGGACTACTTCGCCGATCCCCAGGTGCAAAGCTACCTAGAGGCCATGGTGCCAGCGGGGCCAGAAGCCGCCTGGGAAGGGGTCGATCCCGCCGTTCAGGACTACAGCATCCCCACCGTGGAGGGGTCGCTGCCCATCCATGCTCCCTCCCTCTCCAGCCCCACGGCCTATTCGCGCCCCACGGCCATGCCATCCTCTGCCACCAACGGGTATAGTGCGCCCCCGCCCGCCCCCGCCCCAAGCCGTAATGGTCACGGTGCGGCAGAGTCCTACGGGGTTCGCCCAGGCCGTACCCGCCCAGAGGCTAAGGCCACTAATTCGGTTGGTGCCGTTGCCAGGGTCTCTCCCAATCCTGCGCCACCTCAGTCCTCGGCTGCGGTGCGTCCAGGGCAGCGGTCTACCCCAGAACGGCCCACCCCAGAACGATCTCAAGCCAAGCCACCTGCTGTAACCCCACCTCCGTCAGAACCTGACCCAGATCGAGAACCCTCCGTGGCGGAACGGGTGGCCCAGCTTTCCCCAGAAGGTCAGTTGCAGTCCTCCGCCAAAGCCAAGGCCAAGAGCGCGCCGCCCTCCCCCAGTTCTTCCCGTGCCAAGTCGCCTCAGCCCAGCACCGCCGCTGCCCGTGCTACCACGGCGAAGGATCCCTCAGCTACGGTTCCCTCGACCCATGTGACCCAGCTTGAAGCAGGGCCACGGCGCAAAAAGCCTGCCTCGCCTCGCTGGGGACGGTTGGCTTTGGTGGGCATCGTGGGTTTGGTGGGGTTAGGAGCCTTAGGCTTTGCCACGGCCCGTACCGTCAGTTGGGTGACGGGGGCGATGTCTGGGCCAAGGTTGGAGGGACGCCCCCTAGACCTAAGCCTTGCTGAGCCTGCCGTAGAAATCCCTAGCGCCCCGAGCCCCGACGAGCAAATCGGCGCAGCCAGCATGGCCCAACAGGTGCTTGAAACCTGGCTGAGTGCCAAACGTGCCGCCATGGGGGAAGACTACCAATCCGACCAGCTTGAGACGATTTTGACTGGCCCCCTGCTGAGCCAATGGCAACGCCGTGCCGCTGCGGCCCCCCAGGAAAACTGGTATTGGGAATACGAGCATGAGGTGGAGGTGCAGTCCGTGGCCCCCGATGATCCCACGGCGGATCGGCTTCAGGTGATTGCCGTCGTCCGGGAAAATGCCCAGTTGTTTGAATACGGCGTGGAAAACGACCGAGCCTCCTACGATGACCGCCTCACCATGGAATACGTCCTCGTGCGGCAGGATGGCCAGTGGTTCATCGAAAGCATGGGCCAAGCCGCAGGCCAAAACTAGGGATGGGGTCGCCTCGTCGAGAAACTTGCCGCCTGGGCCAATGGAGTGCTCCAAGCCGCAGGCCAAAACTAGGGATGGGGTCGCCTCGCCCACCTCGCCCTGAAAATGCCCTGGGGTAGATGGCGGTTATCCCTCCAGCGATGGGGTCAACCGTGTTTTGATACAATGCTGGCTGACAGCCTTGGGCTTAGCCCTGTGGTGCCTCACCGATCCGATGCTCCCATGGGGTGCCACCCTATCCGGTGTCAACCTGGGTGCCCACCATCGGAGCTAATTGATGTATGGATGAGATGTTGATTACTGTTATCGCGCAGAGCCACCCTGAATGCCAGTAGATAGCCCGCCTAGGTCTTCCGTACCCTTGATTTTGGAGTCGCTGCCAACCCCAGAGTTGCCCAGCCAAGAATGCCCCCGCCGTGCCCGCACCCAGATTGATCTGCTGCTGCTGGCCATTGAGGCGCTGGACTTGGGCGGCAGTGAGGCGATGCTGACGGTGGCCCAGGAGTTGGGCCTTGATCCGGTGGTGAAGGGGCGGGTGAACCTGTGGCTGTTACGCAGCACCAACCCCATGCGCCGCTATAGCCAGCGGCGTCCTATGACCCTAGAGGAAGCAAAAGCGCTGGTCGCCATTATCGGCAATCTAGCCCGACGGCTGACGGTGCTGATGCGACAGTTGCTCACAGGCTATCAGCAACTTCGGGATCGGGGACTATCCCTCGACCATCACCTGCGGCTGGCGGACTATCTTCAGCGGTTTCGCACTCATTTTCGGTCTCGCATGAACCCCCGTCGAGCCGGAGTGATCGCCTACAGCAGCGATGAGCGGCTAGACGAATTAGCCATGCAATTATTAGAACAACTGCTGCTCTGCTCCGGTATTTTGGGCACCCAGCGGCTGTGGAGTAGTTTGTTTGATGGAGAGGTGGTATGACCGTTAAACGTCAGTACACCCTGCCCTACTGCAACCTCGTGCTAGAGGGCATTGAGGCCGTGGTCGGCGATCCCTACTCCCCGATGACGGTGTTGATGAACGCGGAATGCCAGTTTCCGGGCGTCACCGATACCACCCTCACGGGCGGGCGGGAATTTCTAGATGGCCTAGTTGCCGCCGTCAGTGCCTATGGTCAACATCTGCTGAGTGGGATTTCTCGCCCCGCTAGCACCGCCATTCCCCTGGTCAATGTGAAGCCGGGGGAGGGCAATCTCCACCATCTCATTGTGCGGCAGCAGCCCAGCACCGAACCCGCCGTAGATACCGACGCCCTGGCCCCGCTGGATATTCCCCTCACCACCGTCCAGTTCTATGACCTGATGGAGGTGGTAGATCAACTGCTAGCCGATGGCCTGACGTTGCCCGACCTCAAGGCTCAGTTCCAGGCCATTCCCCGCCGGATGGTGAAACCCGCCGAACCCATTGCCCAACGGTCTGCCCCCGCCGTAGTCGGAGCCGCAGCCCTCGTCGCCGCTGGCTTGGCCCTATTCTTTGTGCCGCCACCGGAATTTGAACCCAGCCAACTGGAGCGTCGCGAAACCACAGAAACCCTAGACACCGACGCGGCGACCTCCCCCGACCCAGAGAATCTGGACACCTGGGACGAGGCTCCCCTAATTACCGATACCGTCACCCTAACCACCCTACGGCGACAACTGCGGCAGCGCCTCCAGTCTGGGTGGACCGCGGCCAACGATGCCAATGAAGCATTGGTCTATCGAGTGGTGGTCTCAGAAAGCGGCAATATCCTGGGCTATAAGTACGAGAACGATGCCGCCCTAGAAGCCGTGGATAGCACTCCCCTGGCCCGGTTAACCGTACCGACCGTGGATCCCGAAGCCCCCCGGCAGGCGGTGGCTCAGTTTTTGACCCGCTTTACCCCCGATGGCGAGGTAGAGGTGGATGTTTGGGATCCTAACCTAGCTACCGAAGACGAACAACCGGCCACCGAAGACCTCCCCACCGAGGATCCTCCTGCTGAAGACTCGTCTACCAGCGAGGCACCTAGCGACGAAGACACAACCGAAACCAACGATACCGCCCTGGCTGACAATCCCAATGACGAAGCCGATCAACCTGATGCCACGGATACAACCGGGGATCAGCCCCGGCCAGAGACAGCCCGCGAGCCTGCCAATCTAGAGCCCCTGGAGAATAGGATTACCGACGGGGATCGCATCCGCGCCCTCAACCAAGATCTGCGGGCACAACTGAGTGAGGCTGACTTGCCCAGCACTCGCGCCGATTTAATCTACCAGGTGCGCTTGGATAGCCAGGGTGACATCGTAGGCTACAACGCCATCAACACCGATGCCCTGCTGCTGGCCCAAGAAACCCCCCTCCCCGATTTGGTCACATCCCGTCCAGCCAGCGAAAACCAGGCGGATTTCCGGGTAGTCATTACGTCAAACGGCGTCATTGAAGTTAGCCCCTGGGATGGCTGGCCTCGATAGGGCATGGGGGGAAGTGCATCCATATAAGGGACAGAGGACAATCAGGCTATGCAACCACTATGAAAGGGGAATTGGCTCCGTATCTCTTGATCTGATATGGTCATCCCGCCTAACAGTTACCCCACTGGGGGGAGACTTTCTGGGGGGTGGGCCGATCCTGCCAATCTTGTCTTCATGGCTTCTAGTTCTCGATCTACGGGCGTTTGGTTACCTTCTAGGGCCACAAATTGGCGTTCTAGGGGGTCGCCGCTGAGTTCTTTTAGCGCTTCGGCTTGGGCCTCTAGATCGAGCACCCGCTGCTCTACTTTATCGAAGGCGGCCATGGTGCCCCCACTGCCAACGCCGCCAATCATCGCTTGCAACCGCTGAGAGGCTTCGGCGGATCGGGCGCGGGCAATATAGAGATCTTTTTTGGTTTTGGCTTCGGCAATTTTCGTTTCTAGGCGGTGCATATTGTCCTTCATGACCGCCACGACTTGCCGCTGTTGTGCCAGTTGGTTTTCCATAACCTGGGCCGATTCCAAGGCGGTTTGGCGACGGGTGAGCGCCTGCCGTGCTGCGGATTCTTCCCCCTTGCCTAGGGCAAGTTCTGCCCGGTTGTACCACTCCTGGGCCGTGGCCTGGGCCTGGGCACTCTGGCGCTCGGTGCGTTTTTGGGTGGCAATCGCTTGGGCCATGGCCTGCCGCAGTTGCAACAGGTTATCCTCCATGTCCACCAAAGCTTGCTCCAGAATTTTCTCTGGATCCTCCGCCCGGTTTACCATGCCATTGAGGTTGGCCCGTAGGGCGCGAAAGGTTCGATCAAACAGCCCCATAGCTTTCTCCAGATCTCCCAAACACGATGGGTTGCCGTGGTCTCTTGGTTCAGCATAACAGCCATTCCCCTAGCCATGGAGATCCTACAGACAGTGCTGCCCCGTGGCCCTGCGTAGGAAAGGAGACGACACCGAGGGAATGTAAGGGGTCGGTGGCTGACCTAGGGGGTTTGATAGACCTGGGCTGGAATGCCTTGCTGCTGAAGGCGTTGCACCAGGTCGCGGGCCGAGGACTCCTGGGAAAAGGCTCCCATTTGAATCTTGGTGCCACCCTGGAAATCGCGGACATAGGCGTCGCCCACCACGCCACGGGCCGATTCCAGCGATTGATTACCCGTGTAGTCGGCCACCACGTAGTAGTTGGGGCGGGCCGAGGGGGCTAGGGGGGGCGGGGGCGAGACCGGAGTGGGGGCCGGGGTGGGAACGGTCGTCACGGTGCCTAACGGCTGGGGAGGCTGGGCCGCTGGCGGGGGCAAGGGGGCTGGGGCCACAGGGGCTGGTGGAGCTAGACGGGTGGGCGGAGCCGCTGGGGCTGAGGATTGGGCGGTGGGTCGAGATGACGCAGGGGGACGAGCCGAACCAGGGGAGACTGCACTTGGCGAAACCGTAGTTGGGGTAGACCGGCTGGGGCTGAGGGGAACGACGGGTTCTGTACGCAGGGTGGCTCCTGGCCGCACCTCATTGGTCGGCTGGGGTCGGTCGCTAGAGGACACCGTCCCGGTGGGGCGCTGGGATGTATCCGTCGCACCATCGCGGGCGGATTCCCCTGGGGTTTCTGCCCCGGTGGCCTCTAGGGCTGGATTCCCTGAATTAGGACTGGCTGCGTCAGGATTCGCTGGGTTAGGCCGAGACGGGTCTACCGGGAGCCGACTGACACGATCTAGATCTAGCGATCCAAATTCTTGGCCAGATAGGTCGGGGCCAATGCCCTGAAGCCCAGTGGGCACCTCTCCCATAGCGGCTGGGGCTGAGGTCGAATCGTCCGTTTCTGGGGTGGATGGAGTGGCCTGAAACCGCTGCATCCAGGCGTGGTTGCGCAGGTGATCAATGGCGGTGGGAGAGGTCACCAGATAGCCAAAGCCCGCACTGCCTACCAATAGCAGCAGCAACGCCCCCACCCCTAGGGGGGTAGACAACCGCTGGGCTAGGGAAACCTGATAGTCGGCCCCGTTGTGATAGTCGGGATCGGGATAGTAGTCGGGGTCGGAGTAGTAGGCCGTAGGGTAGCTAGCCTCGAAGGATGGGGGCGCACTTTCCAACAGCGCAGCGGTGCTTTCCAGGTAGGCTTGGGGCATGGCCTGGTAGGGGGCCAATGTGTTCCCGGTGATAGCCGCAGGTTGCGACAAACCTCCAGTGGCCGCAGTTCCAGCAGGAGGCATCGGGGGGGCGGTGGCAGGGGTAGGGGTCGAAAATCCACGGGAGGAGGATTGATCCTCACGGCGCTTAACCCCAGCGGGCTTGAGATGAATCAAACTCGGGGAGGAGCGACCCTTGGGCCGAAAGGCTAGCTTCCGCTGGGGCGTAGGAACGGAGCCTTGGCCTGTACGACTGTGGCGATAGCGCAGCAGCTCATCGTCTAGGTTGACCACCAGGCTTTCTAGGGCACGGTGGAGCGACGGCTTAGGGATCGCTTCCATCCCCGTCTGGGAATGGGTAGGATGAAGGGTAGAACCAACCGACGGATGAGCCATGGCGTGACGTCCTAGACGACCGGGCAAAGGAACATCCTAATACTACTGATTTCTCCCCAATTGACAACGTTCGTTACGGCTAGTTACTTCCCATTGCTCCCTCGCTACCCTCAGCCCCCTGGGCGCTTCCCATGCCCTTCGATGCCATCGGCCAGGTCTTTAACCAGCTTGAGCAACAACCCGTCTGGCGCAGTCGGGGGCAATTTCGCCGCATTTTAGACCACTGGCCCGCCATCGTTGGCCAAGCCGTAGCCCGTCAATCTCGCCCGGTGAGAATTGAGCAAAACGTCCTCTACGTCGCGGTGATCAACCCGATGTGGGCGCAAACCCTCACCCTCGAACGGCTTACGATTCTAACCAAGCTGAATCAACAACTGCATCTCGATCTCGCTGACCTACGCTTTTCCAGCGGCGATTGGTTCCGACGGCCCAATCCCAAAAAACAGCCCGCCCAACCTACCCTCGACGACCTACCCGACTGGTTCCGCCAACACCCCAGCTTCGAGCCGGGAGCCCTGTCCACTCCGCCCCCCGCTAACCATCCCCTCACCGCCGAAGAAAGCTTTCAACGCTGGGCCACCCTCGCCCAGGGCATGGCCGCGAACCGTATGCTGTGCCCCAACTGCCACTGCCCCACCCCACCGGGGGAACTCAATCGCTGGTCGTGCTGTAGCATTTGCGCTGCCAAACGCTTTAGTCACAATGGCCAAGGCCAAGGCCACCGAAAGCCGCTACCGCCCTGGAACCCGCCCGGACAGGGAACAGCGAACGGCCCGAAACCGCCCGCCCCTCACCATTGAACCAGTTGCCGCAACACAATCCCCACCAGGGCAATGGAGGCACTAACCGCAGTTCACTGAGCTGATCCAGCACATCTTGCAGCGTCGGTTCTGGTTTAGGTTGTGGGGTTGGCGTCATGGCCAGGTGCAGTCTCTTCCAGCAAATCTAGCTTAAAGATCTCGCTGAACGCCTGCTTCACCAAGGGCACCACCTCCGCCACGGTGATGCCGGGGCAAAATTGCGCCACACTGCCCACGGATTTATCGGCAATGCCGCAGGGAACGATGGCCTCAAAACCCGACAGGTCAGGACAGACATTGAGGGCAAAGCCGTGCATGGTAATCCAGCGGCTGACCTTAATGCCAATCGCCGCCAGTTTAGCCTCACCGACCCATACCCCGGTGAGGCCCGATTGTCGCGTCGCGGAGATATCCAACGCCGCCAGGGTTTGGATCACCACCTCTTCCAACTGGCGTAGATACCAATGCAGATCGGTCTGGTGACGCTTGAGATCGAGGATGGGATAGCCCACCAGTTGGCCGGGGCAGTGGTGGGTGACTTCGCCGCCGCGCTCGATGCGAAAGAGGGGATGGGGAGGGTTACTCTCCAGAAATTTAAGATTCTCGGTGGTGGATCCTTGGCCGAGGGTGTAGACCGGAGGATGCTCCACCAGCAGCAGACGGTCGGGCTGGGGAGATTCTCGATGACGCAAAACCCAGGTCTTTTGGAGGTTCCAAGCCTCATCGTAGGGCATCAGCCCCAGGTCGTAGACCTCGCAGTGCCGCTGGGGTGTCTGATGATCATGCTTCATCTTGTCAACCGTACAAAAACTGGAAAATGTGATGAACTGTGGAAAAACGAGGATGAAGGAATCAAGAATTATCAACCCATGCAAAGGATTCTAACGGACAGTGTTGTGCAGAATACAAGGTGCTAGGGTGAAGTCATAAGCCGACGTTTCAAGGAGTCCGCTTTATTATGAAACTGGTTATCCATGGCAGAAATATCGAGATTACCGATGCAATTCGCGACTATGTGGAGCAGAAAATCCTAAAGGCGGTCAGCCACTTCAATCACCTGACCAACGAGGTTGACGTTCACCTGTCGGTGGCGCGCAATCCTCGGATTAGCTCCAAGCAGTCGGCAGAGGTAACGCTCTATGTCGATGGGGCCATTGTGCGGGCTGAGGAAAGCAGCGAAAACCTGTACGCCAGTATCGATCTAGTTGCCGATAAAATTAGCCGCCAACTCCGCAAGTTCAAAGAAAAGCGCAACGACCGCAAGCACGGCAACCTGGGCAAAACCACGGAAGCCTACTTGAACGAAGCGCCCGTTACCAACGTCACGGAGGTGCTAAGCAACGCCGAACCTCAACTACCCGAAGAGGTGATCCGGGCCAAATACTTCGCGATGCCGCCGATGACGGTGTCCGAAGCCCTGGAGCAACTGACGCTGATCGACCACGATTTCTATATGTTCCTCAATGCAGAAACCAACGAAATCAACGTGGTCTACGAACGCAACCACGGCGGCTACGGCCTCATTCAACCTCGCCAGCCCAACGGCAACGAAGTGGCGGCAAAGGAACTCTCGGCCACGGCTTCCTAAGTCGATCTAAGGCTACGGCAAGCATGACCTAACCACCGTAGGATGGGCACCGCCCATCATCCAAAACCTAAACACCCTGAACCCCTGAAATTCTGTGAAAACCACAGCCATTCAGGGGTTTTTGGATTCGACACCGCCCTCCGCCTCGCCCGCTATTTTGGGATGTCGCCCCGGTTTTGGTTGGGCTTGCAAATGGACTACGACCTCGATGTTGCCGAAGACGAGATCGGAGATCGCCTCAGCCAAGAAGTGGTTGCTCTGGAATCGTGAACCCAAGCTTCAGGGTTCACCCATCATGCCGTAGCTCTATGGCTAAAAACTTTTCCAGTTCCGTCAGGGGCCTCAGCATCCACCTTGGTTTGCGTGGGGTAGAACTTAGGGTAAATCTATCGAACAAAAATCACCCAATCTTCAAACTCGGGCTAAAACTTAGGAAGCCCTTGATTGGAGTCTACCGATGGATCCTGCTACCCTAGCCGTTGCCGCCGCCGCTCTATTGTTTGGTGAAGCCCTGAAGGAAGGCGGCAAACACCTGGGTCAGAGCACCGTCGAGATAATGAGCCAGCTCATTCAGGCCATTCGCGGCAAATTTCAAGCACAGCAGGTAGAGGGGCTGCTTAACCGGGCCGAACAAGACCCCACCGAGCGCAATCGGCAAAAGGTGACGGATGAACTGGAGGCTTACCTGACCGAAGACCCAGAGTTTGCAGCAAAGATTAAGGCACTGGTCGATCATCTCGGCGGCGGCGATCTTAAGCGCCAGCAAATGGCTACGGATCTGGAGGTGAAAGGCACTCTGACGGCAAAATCTATGACCCAAACGGCCACCGGAGACAACGTTGATCAAGAGATGCTGAGCCGAGTTAAGGCCAAAAACATTGACATTGGGGATATGTCGCAAAACGCCTAGGGCTTGGATTTGGATACAGTAAACCTAGCAACCAAGTTTCCGACCAGATTTTTTGGAGAATGTAGACTTGTAGGGTGCATTCGCTAAACAATGCACCGCTGGTTTTTCGAGAGATTCCGTCGATGACCAAACCCACCGACAATCCAGAGAAGCAGCCCCCCAAAGTCTTCCCTAGACAGGGAATGTTTGAAGGGGCGCAGGTCGGGTCGCTCACGGCGCGAGACTTCAACCAAACCCAAAATTTTGGCGACACCTACGAAGCCCAGCGCCAGGTGTTGGTGGTAGATATCGACCCTATTTCACCCCAGCGCAAGCTATCCAATTGGGTTGATCGTCCCCACCCCCAATCTGCACTAGCCGCGCACATCGAAACCAATGCTTTGCCCCTGGTGGAAATTGTTGCGGCTGGGGGATTTGGTAAATCGCAGTTGGCCGTGTGGGCCTACGAGCAAACCCACAACCAGTTTGACGCTGCCCTATGGGTAAACTGCGGCAAGAAACCCTCTTTCAACAGTTTTAGCCGCTGGATTTTGCAAGAAATTGGTTTTTTGCTAGATGAAGCTACCCCAGACGATGCCCTGGCTCAGCAACTCGTCTATCGGCTGATGAATAAACGCTGTCTGGTCATCATTGACCAACTGGAAGCCATTATCCCTACCAACGAGTGGCCATCGTTTCAGGACTTTCTGACCCAGTGGCAGCGCCAAGGTCGCCACAGCCAGGTCATCGTCACCACGCGCCAGCCGATTTGCGCAGACGATCAGGTCTGTCTGCCATTGATCGGGTTTACCCCCGCAGAAGGCGCAACCTACCTGACCCAGAAAGATATTCAAGCTACCTGGGAGGATGGCCTGGGGCAGCTTTCTACCCTGGCCCAGGGGCACCCGCTGCTGCTGAACTTGGCCGCCAGTTGGCTCCAGACCACCGCCAACGGCCAGCTAGAACCCAGCGGTCTCACTTTTTTTAAGCGCCTGTTTCAACACAATCTGGATGACCCAGAAGCCAAGGTAGAACAGGTGTTTGGCATATTGCTAGAGCGGCTGTCACCTCTGCGGCGACAGGTGTTGCTGAAGGTATCAGTCTATCGGCAGGCGTTTGATCTGCCCCAGGCCCAGGCGATGGAGCCAGAGGCCAGTGAAACCGATTTGCAAGCCCTAGAGAACCAGGGCTTTTTGCTAGGCCAAGAGAACCGCTGGACGCTACATCCCCTGGTGCAAACTCTGGTGCAAGCCGCCCTGCGAGCAGCAGGCCAAGAGCAGACCGCCCACCAAAGGGCCATTGACTACTTCTCTAGCCGCCTTGCAGCCGAAACCGTAGACCTAAGCGACATTTTGGAATGCTTTCACCACCACTGCGAACTGGGCAACTACGGTGCCGCCTACGACGTAGCTGCAATAGACTACCACTGGCTAGACCGCCAGGGCTACTATCGCCTCTTGGTCGAACTCTATGGCCGCCTCGTGGCCGGATGGCAAGCCCACCCTCCCAGCAGCCAAGACGAGCAGCAGAAATTAGCCAACTCCCTAGGCAGTCTGGGACTTGCCTACGCTTCGCTGGGGGAGTACCGGCGGGCGATCAACTTCCATCAGCAATCCTTAGACATCAAGCAAGCCATTGGCGATCGCCGTGGGGAAGCCAATTCCCTGGGCAACCTGGGGCTTGCCTACTTTTCGCTGGGGGAGTACCGGCGGGCGATCGACTTCCATCAGCAATGCTTAGACATCGCGCAAGCCATTGGCGATCGCCGTGGGGAAGCCAATTCCCTGGGCAACCTGGGGCTT
>JBBAWV010000075.1:18981-23385 GCA_040396995.1 Nodosilinea sp.
GCCTACTTTTCGCTGGGGGAGTACCGGCGGGCGATCGACTTCCATCAGCAATCCCTAGACATCGCGCAAGCCATTGGCGATCGCCGTGGGGAAGCCAATTCCCTGTTTAACAAAGCCCTGGCCTTGGCCAAACTCGATGAGCACTGGGCCGCTAAGGAAGGGTTCGAGCAGGCCCGCGCCCTCTTTGCCGAGCTGCAACTGGCCCACATGGTTGAGCAATGCGACCAGGCCATTCGAGATCACAAACGTAGCCGTCGAAGGAGGAATCAGCGATTACTTTATCTAGTCCTGTTCATCGTGGTTTTGGTGCTGGTGATCGTCATTCGCTAATAGCCAGTGCCGATTTTCATAGGTCGGTTGGGTGGAACATTGAATTTTATTGACCAAGTTATTGCGAAACTTTAAGTCGCTCGTTTTGTCGCCGCAATAAGCCTCTGCTAAAACTCCATTTCTGCAAGGTTCATGGCGATCAATACAGACAATGTGCAGTAAAAATTAAATTTTAATCTGCGGACTGTAAAACCATTTGTGGATTAACAGCATTAATACTAGGTATGGAGATAAAGTCTTTCGTATTAAACGTCAGCAGGTGTGTTATCTCATAGACAAGCATAATGGCAACAATACGGGCATCATGGGCACGCTTGCCTAAAATCCCCAGAGACGAAACCAGGTTTAACCAGACATAGAAAACTTGCTGGGACTCTTCTAAAAGTGGAAAATCATCCATCAACCGAGAAATTTCGGCTGTCGTGCGGGCTGCTGACCAGCCTAGACCATTTACCTCAGTTGGGCGTGTGGCGACCACCCAAAGCTCAATCAAAACCTGAGGGCTGAGATAGCAAATATGTTGCTGTTCTAATAGCGTTGCAATAGCCTCAGTCACCAGAGCGTTTTGCGGACTAGACAAATCCGCTAGTCGCAGCACCACATTCGTATCTAACAGATAATTGGCCACTAATCACCGTAGATGGCTTCACGATCAAAGGCAGAATCTGGTAAGCCTTCACTTATCAAGCCCGTATAATTAGCAGCCCGTTCTCGCAGTCTTTGGGCTATCTCTATTGGAGGTAGTTTTCGCCATAGGTATTTGGCTTGCTGGCGTTCCCACCATTCATCCGTTGCTTCAATAGGTTCGCCGCTTTCTAAGCCCTCTAGCAAAAGTGCCTCAACCTTGGCTTGCTGAGAGATGCGATCTTGTTCTCTTAAGACTAAATGCACCAGGTAATCAGTTGCCGTATCAAAGCCAGCCTGCTCAGCTTGTTGAGCAATTACCACTGCTAAATTATCTGGCAAAGCAATGTTCATCATAGTGATTCAACTTAAGCACAGCCGTTACGCCCATTGTAGCCAGGAAGTTAGAGCCAGGTAGCCAGGGATTTTACTCCCTGGCTGATAGTGACAATCTGATGACCTACGGCCTACACGCTGGCGGCTTCCCTAGCCAAGAACTTCTCCAGTTCCGTCAGGGCGTCGGCATCCACCTTGGTTTGCATAGGGCAGAATTTGGGGCCACACATGGAGCAAAACTCGGCGGTTTTGTAGATGTCGGCGGGTAGGGTTTCGTCGTGGTATTCCTTAGCCCGTTCGGGGTCGAGGGAGAGCTCGAACTGTTTGTTCCAGTCGAAGTTGTAGCGGGCGTGGGACATTTGGTCGTCGCGATCCCGTGCGCCGGGGCGATGGCGGGCAATGTCGGCGGCGTGGGCAGCGATTTTGTAGGCGATCAAGCCCTGGCGCACGTCTTCGGCATTGGGCAGGCCCAGGTGTTCCTTGGGGGTGACGTAGCAGAGCATGGCGGCACCGCTCCATCCCGCCAACGCTGCGCCGATGGCGGAACTAATGTGGTCATAGCCAGCGGCAATGTCCGTCACCAGGGGGCCGAGGACGTAGAAGGGCGCTTCGGAGCATTCCTCCATCTGCTTTTTGACGTTGTAGTCGATCTGATCCATCGGCACGTGGCCGGGGCCTTCCACCATCACCTGCACGTCGTGTTCCCAGGCACGGCGGGTGAGTTGGCCTAGGGTTTTCAGTTCCGCCAGTTGCGCGGCATCGGTGGCATCGTGCAGGCAACCGGGACGGAGGGAATCGCCCAGACTGAAGGACACGTCGTAGCGCTTGAAAATTTCGATGATGTCGTCGAAGTGCGTATACAGCGGGTTTTGCTTGTGGTGGTGCAGCATCCAGCGGGCCAGAATGCCGCCGCCGCGAGAGACGATGCCCGTAATCCGGTCGCGCACCAGGGGCAGGTGCTCAATCAAAATTCCGGCGTGGATGGTTTGGTAATCGACCCCCTGCTGGGCGTGCTTTTCGATGATGTGCAGAAAGTCATCGGCAGTGAGGTTTTCGATGGTGCCGTGGACGCTTTCTAGGGCTTGGTAGACGGGAACGGTTCCAATGGGAATTGGCGAAGCGTTGATAATGGCGGTGCGGATGGCATCCAAATCGCCGCCCCCGGTGGACAAGTCCATCAGGGTATCGGCCCCGTATTTGACGGCTAGGTGCAGCTTGGCCACTTCTTCGTCGATGTTGGAGGAATTGGGCGACGCGCCAATGTTGGCGTTCACTTTACACTTCGAGGCAATGCCGATGGCCATCGGTTCCAAATTGGGGTGGTTGATGTTAGCGGGGATAATCATCCGCCCCCGTGCCACCTCATCGCGAATCAGTTCCTCCGGCAGGTTTTCCCGCTTTGCGACATAGGCCATCTCTTCGGTGATGATGCCCTGACGCGCATAGTGCATTTGGGACACATTGGCATGGCCCTGGCGCTTGGCAATCCATTCCGTTCTCATAGTGAACCTCTATAAACACGTAGCGCTAGAGGAGATGGGTACAACAGAAAAGGCTGAATCTCAACGCCGTGCAGACACAATGGCATGTTGATTCAACGGAAAGCAATCAGGCCGTTACGACCCAGAAATCGTCTCCCATTGAATTCATGGATAAACCTCAACCAACGGCCAAGGATTCCACCATCGATGCCCAGCCCTAGGCTAGACACATTCTGCAATCGTCGTTGCGATCTGATGACCTCAAGCAACGCTTCCCTCCGCTGGTATTAACCAGGTCAGGTTCTGAGGGTATGATCTCAGTCCGATTTCTCGGACACCCCTAGCTTGGTGCAATCATAGCACTGGTGTATGGTGTCAGAGCCGATCCGTCGTGCTGAGGAAACCAAACATCTTTCCGAGGAAGCGGATCGTCGTCGAGCCAAGCTGGAGCGCATTGATGCCTATCAGCAAGGGTTGTTTGTGATTCGGCAATCTGGGGATACCGTGGCCATCGCCAATGATGCGACCTTTCGGCCCACGGCTTGGTAGTGCTCCCAGTCCTTTTATATGGATGTCTCCTTTGGATGTGCCCCTCTAGATCAGATTGGGTCAGTTCAGACGATAGAATCGAACATGCAGTGATCCCTAAACGAGGTATGGCAGGTCATAGTAAGTGGGCCAACATTAAGCGACAGAAGGCCCGTGTGGATGCGGTGAAGGGCAAGGTGTTTGCCAAGATGTCGCGGGAAATTATTGTGGCGGCACGGCTGGGGGGGCCAGATCCGGCGGGCAATTTCCAGTTGCGGACGGCCATCGACAAGGCCAAGGCGGCAGGAGTACCCAACGATAATATTGATCGCGCCATTGCCAAGGGAGCGGGCCAACTGGGGGCCGACGACAACTATGAGGCGATCCGCTACGAGGGTTATGGCCCCGGTGGCATTGCGGTGCTGATCGAAGCCCTGACTGACAACCGCAACCGCACCGCTGCCGACCTGCGAGCCGCCTTCAGCAAACGCAACGGCAACCTGGGGGAAACGGGCTGCGTGGGCTGGATGTTTGACCAAAAGGGTGTGGTCACCATTGCCGATCCGGGGAGTGAGGACACCCTGTTGGAAGCGGCCCTGGAGGGCGGAGCAGACACCTACGAACTCATCGACCTGGATGAAGAGGAGGGCTCCCCCGGTGCTGAGGTCTTCTGTGCGCCGCCAGACTTGGAACAGCTCGATACGGCACTGAAAGCCCATGGCTATGCCGTGCAGCAAAGCGAACTACGCTGGATTCCTAGCAACACCGTCGTTGTCACCGATCCGGAGCAGGCGCGGCTGTTGGTGAAACTGATGGATGCCCTGGAAGACTTGGATGACGTGCAGTCCGTCACCGCCAACTTTGAACTGGATGGAGCCGCCATGGTTGATTTCGCGGCCTAGGAGTTGCCGTGCCCAATCAGCCGATCGGCTCTAGCCTGTGTTGGTTTCGATAATATTGGTTTCGATAATAAAAGAATCTGGAAAGATCAGGGATCTCAGTTGCTCAGCATTTATACTGAGACTTTCTCTATAGCAATGTCTGGTGTGGTCGTAAATCTTAATATTCTGCCCTCAGTGCTGGTGGTTGATGATGCTCAACCTTC
>JBBAWV010000076.1:0-23064 GCA_040396995.1 Nodosilinea sp.
TATCAGCGGGCGAGGAGACCTCGCCCCTACGGTTTGCTGGGCTGGGAATCGGGGCTATTCGATTAGGATTTTGTATTAGACGAGACCAGGGTGGTCATCCTAGATAATATTTAGCACTACCGCATAACCAAAGCGTCCTAAAAAGCTAATTTGGGGATGTTATTGAACGAGGTAGTGCAGAAACACTTCGTCGCCGATGGTGTGGCTGTCTAGGAGGGTGAGGCGGGGAGCAACGTCGGCTAGAAAACCCTCGCCATCGACTGGGGTGGGGGCGTTGGATCCGCCTAGCAACAGCGGGCAAAGGGTGAGATAGACCTCATCGATTAGGCTATGACGCAACAGTTCAGAGGTGAGATGTCCGCCGCCGAGTAGGGCTAGGCTGTGGATCCCTTGGGGGGGGAATTGAGTCAGCAGATCTGGCCAATCCCAAGGGTTAGTTTGGTCGTTGGATTGAATCCAGATGTGATCGAAATGCGTACCCAATTTCCAGGACTGTGCCCCTGCGGTGGTGGTAATCAGCCCTCTGGGAATGGGCTGCTGAAAAAAGCGCCACTGCGGATCTAATCGACCAGAGGGCGACCACACGATATGGATGGGCTGATCGGTCTGGCCCCGCTGGCGGCGGGCTTCTATCAGGGCTGAATTACGGACGCTGAGGGTGGTGCCATAGGCCCGTAGGGTGCCGCCTCCAAACAACACCCCATCCGCCGCCGCTACCCTAGCTTCTAGGTGGTCTAAATCCGCTTGGGAGGAAAACCGCGCCGCCCGTCGCTGGGCATCGGCAATTTTGCCATCCAGGCTCATGGCCAACACCAGAGTGATCCGGGGCCGATCCATCTACCCCACCAGGGCCTCAACGCTGTGGATCCCCTCGCCCAAGGCCCAGACCTGGCGCACCGTCCAATTTTGGCGGGCAGTACGCTGATAAAACCGCATTTCCCAGTGGCTGGGGCGATTGAGGTCGATCATTTCCTCGGCCAGTTGGGCCATGGCCTGGGTTTGGGCCTTGCCTTGGCCCTGGGCTAGCACCAGGCGCAGGTGTTCTTGAATGCGCAGGGGCATTTTACGGGTAGGGGATTTCACCGTGCAGGCAAAATTCACCATCACCTGACGCAACCAAGGGGCCGTGAGGGCGAGGGTGAGGCTGTCGGTGGTCTGCTGCCAGCCGTTGACCTGAAGGGCCATGTCGGGGCGAGACCGCATGCCGCGCTTGTAGGCCCGCTCTAGGGTTTGGGTGTAGATCGGCAGGGTTTGCCCCTGTTCTTCAAAGGGGTCAATCAGCTTGCAGCAGGGCAGCCCCAGGGGGGTGACGGCAGAGCCCCAGGTCTCTTGGCTGCGGTTTAAGAAGGCTTGAATTTGATCCGCGAGGGATCCGGTTGGGCAGGCATATAGGGCAAACTTATCCATGGGGTTCCCAGATAAACAACATCCTGGGACGGCTTTGCTTAGGCCATCCTAGCCACCGCTTTAAAAGACCTGAACGCCAGCACAATGGACGCAAGGGGTAGGGTTAAAGTCGCTGCCATACCCCCGATACTACTCTACTGTGCCCTGCTGTGGGGAAAGCCTAGTCCTAGAGAGACGCCCTGGGTCATAGCTATGGAAGGCTTTTGGCCATTTTTGTCCGCGATTGATCCAGATTTCTAGGCCATTATGGCTGGACATAATTTCGTCATAATAAAGCAATGGCTACTTTTCTCCGTCCCCTCAGCTATCGTCATCAGTGGCTATACGATGGCATTTCCCGCACCGCCGCCCTCACCGTGGGCGGCGAGGCCCGGTTTCGTACCCTAGCCCTGCAAAGCCTCACCCTCACCCCAGAGTCCCCCGTGTTGGATCTCTGCTGTGGCAGCGGCCAAACCACGGCCTTTTTGGTGCACTATAGCCAACGGGTGACGGGCCTAGATGCCTCACCCAAATCCATCGAACGGGCCAAGCGCAATGTTCCCCAGGCCAGCTTTGTGGAAGGCTGGGCCGAGAAAATGCCCTTTGAAGACGACTGTTTTGACCTCGTCCATAGCAGCGCCGCCCTCCACGAAATGGAGCCCGGACAACGGCAACAGATTTTTGCAGAAACCCTGCGGGTTCTACGGCCTGGGGGCAGAGTGGCGATAGTGGATTTCCATCGCCCCCATAATCCGGTCTATTGGCCGGGGCTAGCCACCTTCCTCTGGTTGTTTGAAACCCATACCGCCTGGGCTATGCTCCAGGCTGATATTCCCCAAGAGCTCCGTGACCTTGGCTTTCAAGCCGTCACCCATCGCCTCTACGCCGGGGGCAGTCTTCAGGTCGTACAGGCCCAAAAGCCCCCAACGTCTATGGAGGACTCATTCTCCAGGAGTACTGGGGTTACCACCGTGGCCCCGGTGATTGCCGGAGTTTCCACCGTTGCCACGGTTGCCATGGGCATCGCGTAGGGCGTTGCGCAGGGCGTCTTCGCTCACCCCCAGTTGGGCGGCGGCAGCGGCGAAGTCGGGGCGTTCGGGGATGCCCATGATGCGGCGGAACTCGACCTCAGTGACACCGTACTGCTGGGCGATGGCCGTGAAGTCGGGAGGGCCAGCCTGGGGACCTTGGCCCTGACGAGCTTCGCGCTGGGTTTGTATAAAGTTGTGCATGGTGTCCCGCAGTTCGTCCTCGGTGGTGCCCAGTTCGGCGGCGGCGGTGGCCAAGTCTGGACGTTGGAGGGGCTGGTCGGGAATGCCGAGGGCGTCTCGTAGGGCTTCCTCACTCACCCCTAGCTGAGCGGCGGCGGCTTCTAGGTGGGCACCCCGTGGCCCCATGCCTTGTCCCATCCCTTGGCAATTGCCCATCCCTTGCCCCTGGCCTCGGCCTTGACCTTGACCCATCCCTTGCCCCTGGCCTTGACCTTGACCTTGACCCATCCCTTGCCCCTGGCCTTGGCTGAGGAGGGGATTGGAGGGTGGGTTGCCTTGCGGTTGGGCGGTGCTGCTGTTGGGGGTGGCAGTCGTAGAAGCCCCGACGGCTGGGCTAACCTGAAGGGTGGCAAAGGCGGCTAGGCCAACGAGACTGGCCGAACCTAGGAAGAGCGATGTTTTCCAGTATTTGTGAAGTAGCGACATGGTCATTCTTAGCCTCGTATAGGATCTAAACCTGTCTCCAGGGCAGACGGAGGGGGTTGGTTGGCAACCGTTTTCGCCGTTGGCCTGGACTGGGTCTATGCTTTCTATTCAGCCAGGGCAACATGACGACAGTCTTACAGGCGAATTACAACTTTGTCATTTTGGTTTCGGGAAGGTCTGTCTAGATAGAGCGTTAGGCCGCCACCCCCAACGACACCGCCGATTTGGGTTCTGGCAGGGGTTTGCCTTCCTCCTGGTACCAGCGAATTAAGGACTCTAGCACCTCCTCTCCCCTGGTTGCCGCCTCGCCATAGGTCTCGCCATGGGTATGGAAGGTCTGAAAGGCGAAGTCGGGCAGGTGGACGAGGTAGGCATTCTCCTCCTGAGACCACACAATCACCATGCTGTATGGGGCTGTCATGACTCTCTCTCCTTCAGCAATCGCAGCCTTAGTTCAACTTCCCGTTCCTGATACCGACGGGCATCATCGCTATCTTTTCCTGAGAGGGTTAATGGGTGGTCGGGTAAGAGCGGGTGCCGCCAGCGGGTATGGCTACCCTTGCCTGGGCTGCCTGTAAACCCAGCTTTTAAGAGGGCTTGTTTCAGCTCACGCACCTTTTGGGGCATCAACTTACGTCACTTCTCTTTCTCAATTATGGTGTAGAAGCATTTCCACAACATGCTTCTGGGGCTATTGTTAACGGACTGAGGCGCTTATGGGGGTTGTGTGCATCTCTGGGTAAGCCATGCAGCCCAGTTTGAAGGCCCCTGGAATTAGATGATTTTGATTGGGTCTATGCGTGCAAATAGGTGAGCCGCAATGAACGTGTTGCTGGTGGAGGATGAGGCCAAAATTGCCAGCTTTGTGGTGCAAGGGCTGCGCGAGCAGGGCTTTGTGGTGGATCACTGCGCCAACGGCAACGAGGGCTACGACTGGGCCACGGAGCGCGACTATGACGTGGTGCTGCTGGATATTATGGTGCCCGGTAAGGATGGGCTATCGATTTTAAAGGATTTGCGCCAGCGGGGCCAAACGATGCCGATTATCCTGCTCACCGCCCGCAATGAACTGGATGATCGGCTAACGGGGCTGAACCTGGGGGCCGATGACTACCTGGCCAAACCCTTCTATGTGGAGGAGTTGGTGGCCCGCATCCATGCCGTGGTGCGGCGCACCCAGGGAGAGCGGCAGAACATCCTCGCCCAGGGGCCGCTGCGGCTAGATCGCATTACCCGCACGGTGAGCAGCGGCGATCAACAGGTGGATTTGACGGGCAAGGAATTCAACTTGCTGGAATACCTGATGCGCTCGCCCGGACGGGTCTTCACCCGCACCCAAATTTTGGAGCACGTTTGGGGCTACGACTTCAACCCCAGCACCAATGTCGTGGATGTGGCAATTCAGCGCCTACGCAAAAAGCTAGAGCCCGTCGAAGCCGCCCACTGGATCGAAAGTGTGCGCGGCGTGGGCTATCGGTTTCGCCCCCCGGAGGAAAAGGGATGAATCACCCTTCCCTGCGCTGGCGGTTGGCATGGCTGTCTTCGGCCCTGGCGGGAGGCGTGCTGGTGGGGTTTGCCCTGCTGTCGGGCTGGCTCACCTACCAGGCCAAGCTCGACCGCCTGGATGCCCAGTTGCGCAGCAGCCTACAGCCCCTCGGTCGGCCCCGCAGCGGCGATCCCCTGGTGAATCCCGAAACGGCCCTCGCCCAATCCCTGGGGCTCTCTACTCCAGAATCGGTGGCCCTCGTCCTCTTCGACCGCAACAACACCCTGCGCTACCAATCCCCCTGGTGGCCAGCCGATCTCACCCTGCCGCGTCCCCTGCGGCCTGCCCCCAACGCCGATCCCCAGCCATCCCACCCCCCTCGCCCCTTGGCCCCAGGCCCACAACAACGGCACACCATGGATCCCATGGCTCAGGACATCCTCACCCTTGGCCCCGTGACTACGCGGGGTTCGAGCCAGCGCTGGCGAGTGGTGGGGCGATCTGGGTCGATGGGGCAGGTGCTGATGGCCGTCAGCCTCCAGGCTATTCACCAAGAAATGAGGGTGCTCTGGCGCATTTACGGCCTCACCATCCCCGGTGCCTTGGCCCTAGTTGCCGTGGGGTCTTGGGCCTTTGCAGGGCGGGCGCTGCGACCCGTGCAAATCCTCAGCCACACCATTACCCAGGTCACAGCCCAGGGCTTGGATCAACGCCTTGCCACTGCCGAGGCCGATCAGGAATTTGTGCCCCTCATCACCGCCTTTAACGCCATGCTAGAGCGGCTGGAGCGCAGCTTTCACCAGGCCACCCGCTTCAGTGGCGACGCCGCCCACGAACTCAAAACCCCCCTCGCCATCCTCCAGGGCGAACTCGAACAAGCCCTGCAACAGGCCGAAGCCGGATCCCCCATCCAGCAAACCCTAGGGCATTTGTTGGATGAAGTCAGCCGCCTGGGGGGCATTGTGCGAAAGCTGTTGCTGCTGTCTCTGGCGGATGCGGGGCAGATGACCCTGCGCCAAACCCCGGTGAACCTGGGCGACTTGGTAGCCGACCAACTCGAAGATATGACCCTGCTAGCCCCCGATCTCACCGTCACCGCCGACCTAGCCCCCAACCTGTGGGTGCATGGGGATAGTGACCTGCTGATTCAGGTCATCCAAAATCTGTTGGGCAACGCCATCAAATACAACCTACCCCAGGGCTGGATTCGGGTGGTGGGCCAGGGGCTCCAAAACCAAGTCCACATCACCGTGACCAACGCCGCCCAACCCCTCTCTGACCAAGATCGTACCCACCTCTTCGACCGCTTCTACCGAGGCGACCCTGCCCGCAGCCGCACCACCGACGGCCTCGGTCTGGGCCTCAGCCTCGCCCGCGAAATTGCCCGCGCCCATGGCGGCGATATCACCCTAGCCAAAGCTGTGCCGCCGCAACCTGGGTCATCTGCCGTTGGGTTGGTGCTGTGCCTGCCCTGGGCTGAGCCCATACAAAAACGGGAACCCCCCTAGACCTCTCCTGGGGATTCCCGTCAACGGACGATGCGCTACGCCAGCGTCATCCATGGGGCAAAAGCGACCAGGCAACGCTAACGCGATTACGCAATGCGATGCCGCCAGGAAGACTATTCCGTGATGAAGACATAGCGCAGCACAAACACAGCGGCCAAAATCCACATACCCAGGGTGGTTTCGCCAGCCTTGCCCTGGAAGGCTTTTACTACGGGGTAGGCAATCAGGCCCATGGCCAACCCTTCGGCAATAGAAAAAGATAGGGGCATCACCACGATGGTGAGGAAGGCGGCGATGGCGGCGGCGGGGTCATCCCAGTCGATCATGCGGGCGGCGGACATCATCATCACCCCCACCAGAATCAGGGCAGGAGAGGTGGCGAAGGCGGGAATGCCCGCAAAGAAGGGGATAAACAGCAACGCCGCCAGGAACAGTAGGGCCGTAATGACGGCGGTAAAACCCGTGCGGCCACCCTCATAAATACCCGACGCCGATTCGATGTAGGTGGTGACGGTGGAGGTGCCCAGGATGGCTCCGGCGGTGGTGCCCACGGCATCGGCCATAAAGGCTTTTTCCACGCCAGGGAATTTGCCCTCGGAGTCGATGTAGCCTGCCTTAGACCCCAGGCCCGTTAGGGTGCCGATGGTGTCGAATAGGTCTACAAACAGGAAGACGAAGATGATGCTGATCATCTCCCAGAAGTTGATCTTAAACAGTTCATCCAGGCCCACAAAGGCTTGACCAAACAGATCCACCGGAGCCTGGGGAATGGCCACAATGCCCGTGGGCCAAGGGGCAACCCCAAACAACCAGGCAAAGAGGGCGGTACCCAAAATACCCCACAGTAGCGCCCCGGTGACGCGACGGGCAAACAGAGCCGAGGTGACCAGCAGCCCCAAAATGGCCACGGCGGTAGAGGGTGTTTTTAGCGCCCCTAGGGTAGTAAAGGTGGCCTCAGAGGGCGCAATAATGCCCGCACTTTTGAGGCCAATGTAGGCGATGAAAATGCCAATCCCAGCGGTGGTGGCGTGTTTCACCGCTTCGGGGATGGCCTCCACAATTTTGCTGCGCACGTTGGAGATGGTCAGCAAAATGAAGATGATCCCTTCCACTAACACAGCGGCCAGAGCGACGCGCCAGTCGATCCCCAGCCCCAGAACCACAGTAAAGGCAAAGTAAGCGTTGATGCCCATGCCGGGGGCCAGCGCAAAGGGAAATTTGGCGTATAGCCCCATCACCAGCGTGGCCAGGGCGGCAGAAATCCCGGTGGCCATCACCAATTCGCCGTAGAGATCCCCGGATTCGTTCAGAAAAATGGCCTCTGACAAAATGCCGGGGTTCACGATCAAAATGTAGGCCATGGTGACAAAGGTGGTTAACCCCGCGAGCACCTCGGTACGCAGATTGGTGCGATGACCTTCAAAATCAAAAAAAATCGCAATATGGCCTGCAATTCCGCCGCCACCGGGAGAAGGCTCTAGCCCTCCCCCCGGTGTGGTTTGCAGGTCTTCGGACGGCTGGGTCACGACGCAACTCCTCACAAAGGACTAAAACAATTCAGCCCTTAGTAATCGCCAGAAAACCTCGGTAAATCTGTTATTTTCGATACATCTTTGCGGTTATTAACTTCATCTCCCCGTTCCTCCTCCCTAGGGGCATGATCGCCTTACCCCGCCCGTTGCCCGTTATCAATTGCCCTAGCGGCTCTCGAAGGCCAAACGCAGCCCAAACCCAATCAAGACAATCCCCGAAATTCGCGTCAGCCCATCCTGAACCCGTTGGGTTTGAAGCCAGTGGCGTCCCCGACCAATGGCCACCGAGAGCCCCCCTAACCACACCAAACAAAGAAGGTTGTGAATGAGCGCTAGCAGGATAGATTTTGCCAACACAGGATCGCCGGGGCTAATGAACTGGGGCAGAAAAGCTAGGTAAAAAATAGCTACCTTAGGGTTAAGTAAATTGGTCATTAATCCCTCCTGAAACAGGTGATTTAGCCCTTGCCGAGGGGGTGATCCCCCAGAATTTTGGCTTGGTTTGGCAGAACGTAGGGCCTGTAGCCCCAGCCAAATCAGATAGGCCGCTCCGAAGCCCTGAATTCCCTTAAACAGCAGATCAGATTGGGTCAAAATGACGGAGAGCCCCAGGGCCGAAATACAGGCATGGAACACAATGCCCAGTAACACACCTAGGGTAGTAACCTGTCCGCCCCTGGCCCCATTGCGAACGCTGTTTTTAATCACCAGCAGCGTATCAGAGCCCGGTGTGATCGCCAGCACAGCAGCAACGGCGGTAAAGGCAACGACTTGGGAGTCAATCATGCCACGTTCTCCTATGGCGGTTCTCGCTTCAGTGAGGTACAAGCTTGTTTAGCTTCAGATCCCCCCAGTTTATGGCTGTAGAAGATTCACCTTTATACCCCCTTATTAAGGGGGGCTGGGGGGATCTTAGCGGTGTACTTCATTCGGGTAAAACCCGCTATAGGTGAATTGAAGGTTTGGGCGACGCGATTCCAGTGCATTCTAATACCAAATCCTAATCGAATAACCCCGATTCCCAGCCCAGTAAACCGTAGGGGCGAGGTCTCCTCGCCCGCTGATACCGGGGGCAAACAAGTCGGATTTGGTATAAGCCGTGGAAATTCCCCTAAATCTCCCTTATCAAGGAGACTTTATCCCCTCCTCTGCAAGGGGGCAGGGGGCATCGGCAAGTGACTCAAGCTGCTGTCGATCACGTTTCAAATACCTTCTAAAGGGCTTGCAGCCAAGCGGTAAAAATCCACATATTGCCCTGGATCTCCGTCCAATTCCCGGTTACTCGCCCTGTGGTGGTGACGATGGCCCCATTGCGATAGCGGGTGACTTCGGCATACTCCGGCCCTGGCCCTGCGTGGGCCACCGCGTAGTCTTGGTCACCCGCACTAACGCGCATTTGGCGAATGCCTGAGGGCGGTTGAGCCTCTGTGGCGTTGTACAGGGCTTGCCAAGTAGCGGCATCCATCCGCCCGGTTTCCTGGAGGCCATTGACCCGCTGAAAGGTACGGATCGCAGCCTGGGTTTCGGCATCGTAGGTACCGCTGAGCGGGAAATTGGGGGGCAGGTAACCGATCTGCTTCAGTCGCCGCTGGGCGTCCTGGATGACAGGGTCAACGATGGGAGTGGGCGGCTGGGGCGGTGGGGTGGGTGGGCCTTGGCCAGGGGAAAACTTCAGGAAGTTGCTGTCTACCCAGGTGCCATCAACGAGTTCTGTCCAGCCGTTTTGGAACCGCCCGGTGAAGGGCAGGCGGCTGCCATGGACATACTGGCCCACTAGGGCGTACTGAGTGCCGGGGCCGCGCCGAATATTGAGGGCATAGCCTGCTGGTGTGTTCACAATGGCCACGGTTTGGGCAGTGGGCGTGCTGATGCAGGCGATGCGCTCCCTAGGGGCACTGGTCACCCAGTTGCTCGCCACCCAGGTGCCATTGGTCAACTGCAACCACCCCCGGCGACTAATTCCAGACAGTTCTAGGGGACAGCCCCGGCGGGTTTTCGTATAAATGCCAAACTCCGTTCCTGGCCCCCAGCGGTTGTTGAGCGCATAGCCCGGAGGTGTGTTGACGTAGACCACAGCGCCCCAACGGCCATTGGCCCCCACTGCGGCCCCATGCCCTAGGCCGATCAACAGGCTCCCCGTCAGGGCCACAGCACCACAGCGGCTCCGGCGTAGAAGTCGCCGTCGTCTAGCGCTAGACCGAAGGAAGGGGGGGGTGGGCAACCATGTCCCTGAGGGGCGCACGGGACGCTTCATCGCCATGTCAAATCGCCGGGTCAATCGTGCAGGATGATGCCCCAATCATAGCGGCTTCTAGGCTGGAGGGGCTCGACGACGGGCCAGCCGTTATCATGGGAAAGCTGAAACCTCTCAGTTTTGCGACCTTTAACCAAAATCTTGCTCGCTAGTATCGTCTTGCCGCTAGGGAAGATTCCCCCACTGCGGTAAAGCCTGGGCCAGACGGCTCAATCAAGGGGCTGGCACACAGGGCTTCTGGAAGTGCTGCCATCCCCTTTCGGCATTGCCCGTAGAATTGAGTATCACCCAATTATGGTATAAAATACTATAAAGCTTTGATCGGATTTTGAATCGACATTGGTATCGACTTTTGTATCGACGCCCCCACCGTTCCGTTGCCTAGCCCTTTCGGTGAGCTTAACCTATGACCCGCATTGCGCTTTTTGGCACCAGTGCCGATCCACCCCATCGGGGCCATGCCGCCGTGCTAACCGGGCTGGCGGATCAGTTTGACCACGTGGCCGTATGGACGGCCAATAATCCCTTTAAGTCTCAGCAGACCGAGCTCAGCCATCGTTTTTGCATGTTAGACCTGTTGGTGAGCGACTTGGCCGTTCCCCCTGGGCGGGTGCAGGTTCATCCCGAACTAAGCCACCTGCGATCCATCGTCAGCATTGAGCGGGCGAAGCACCAATGGCCGGACGCCCACTTGTCCCTGGTGATTGGGTCGGATTTAATCAACCAATTGCCCACCTGGTACCGAGCGGAAGACATTTTTGTGGCGGTGGATTTGCTGATTGTGCACCGTCCCGGCCATCCCCTAGATGACGCAGGGCTTCAGTTCCTAGGTCAGCACACTGGGGTCACTGTGGCCCACCTCCCCGACCCGGTAGACACCGCCTCCTCCGACTATCGCCAAACCTGCGACGACCTAGCCCTCACCCCCGCCGTGCAAGCCTACATCGACCAACATCACCTCTACCCATGCCCGGAAAACTCCAGAAAACCGCTGATCACGACCTAGCCAAGCCGCCCCTGGCCGACTTTAAGGTGGGGGTAGACAACGTGATTTTTTCCGTGGATACCCACCAAAATCGGCTGCTGGTGCTGGTGGTGATGCGCCACCAAGACCCCTACATGGGCTACTGGAGTTTGCCGGGAACCCTAGTGCGCCAGGGGGAATCCCTAGAGAAGGCAGCCTACCGAGTCTTAGCCGAAAAGATCCGGGTCAACACCCTTTATTTGGAGCAGCTCTATACCTTTGGTGGCCCCCACCGCGACCCCCGCGAAGCCCCCACCGCCTACGATGTGCGCTACCTTTCAGTCAGCCACTTTGCCCTAGTTCGGTTCGAGGATGCCGAACTGATTGCTGATGGTGTCAGCGGCATTGCCTGGTATCCCCTCGCCCAAGTGCCCCAACTCGCCTTCGACCACAACGAAATTTTGGCCTATGGCTATCAGCGATTACGCAACAAGTTGGAATACAGCCCCATTGCCTTTGATGTGCTGCCAGAATTGTTTACCTTGGGCGATCTTTATCAGCTGTATGTGACTGTTTTGGGAGAAGGGTTTTCGGATTATTCCAACTTTCGCACCCGCCTGTTAAAACTTGGCTTTTTGCAAGATACAGGCCAAAAAACCTCCCGTGGAGCAGGTCGTCCTGCCAGTCTCTACCGCTTTAATGCCGATGCCTTTGAACCCCTAAAAGACAAACCCATGGTGTTTATTTAAGGGGCCATCCTTGAGGATAAGGGCTAGGAGGATGAGGGCCAGATGTCTGAACGATGCGACCTTTCAACCTCGCCATTGGTAGTCTCGACCCGATTCTCCTTGCGCGATGGGTTTTCCGCTGCCATGATCGCGGATGGGGCGTTATTCAACGAGCGTGATTCGGCAAACCTTGAGCGATCTTCCGATTATTTTCCATCCCGACTATGTGGCCCCGCTGCCGATGGGCCATCGGTTTCCCATGCCGAAGTTTGCCCTACTGAAGGATCGGCTGCTGAAGGATGGGGTGATCACCGCCGACCAACTCTACCAACCCGGAGCCCCTAGCCCCGAGTGGCTGGAGCTAGTGCATCGGCCCGACTACGTGCAGGCTTACCAGCAGGGCACCCTAGACCCCAAGCTACAACGGCGCATCGGCCTGCCCTGGAGCGCGGCCCTAGTGAAGCGCACCTGTACGGCGGTGGGGGGCACGATTCTCACTGCCAAGCTGGCCCTCAGTCGGGGGCTGGCCTGCAACACCGCTGGCGGCACCCACCACGCCTTTCCCGACTACGGGGCGGGCTTTTGCATTTTTAATGACCTGGCCATTGCCACCCGTGTGCTTCAGCAGCAGGGGCGGGTACAGCGGGTACTGATTCTAGATTTGGACGTGCACCAAGGGGATGGCACCGCCTGGATTTTCCGCGACGACCCCAGCGTGTTTACCTTCTCCATGCACTGCGACGCCAACTTTCCGGCCCGTAAGCAAACTAGCGACCTAGATGTGCCCCTGCCCGTGGGGATGGAAGACGACGCCTATCTGCACACCCTGGCCCAATACGTGCCCGATCTGCTGGCCCAGGTGCAGCCCGACCTGGTGATCTACGATGCCGGAGCCGACCCCCACCGGGAGGATCGCCTCGGCAAGCTAGCCCTCAGCAATACCGGACTGTATGAGCGGGATCGCTGGGTACTGGAGACCTGCGTGGCCGCTGGTTATCCGGTGGCCTGCGTCATCGGCGGCGGCTATGGCGACTCCATGGATGACCTGATTTATCGCCATTCCCTGCTGCACCGGGCGGCAGTGGAGGTGTTTCGCCGCCATCGCCTCTAGGCAGACGCCTAGGGCTAGATCCCAGGGGTCTTTGGCGAGTTGATCCTATCGCTTGGCTATCCAGGACAGACCCCTGGGATCTGGTGAGCCAGGAATACTAAACCGTGGGCAGGGGGGCAAAGATGGTGAGGCCGTCGGGGATGCACTCAAACTCGACGGGGTTGGCTTCCACCATTTCGCCATCGATCACCAGTTTTTGCGGTGGGTCGGTGGTGATTTTCAGTTTGGGGGTACGGAAGCCAAGGATGTCTTCTCGTTGGTTGGGGTTGCCCCGCGTGGCCGAGGCCGCCAGGGACATCAGGGCCGTGAGGTTCTGGAGGCGGGTTTGTCCGGTGGCAATGGTCACCTCCATCAGGCCGTCATCGGGAATCACCCGCCCTAGCCCCTGGGCCAACACTGAGGTGGCCGGGGCCACATTGGCGATGGTGATGGCGGTGGTGGTGAACTGGGTGACTTGGCCATCAAACTCCACGGTGGCGGTGAAGGGTTGGGCGGTGGCCAGTTGTTTCACCCCCGCCAGCAGGTAGGCGAGGTTGCCCAGTTCGTTCTTCAGTTCGCGGCTAGCCTTGTCTACCATGCCCGCCTCAAAGCCCAGCCCCGCCAGCAAAATCATCGGGGTATCGTTGCAGCGGGCGGCATCCACCACATGGGTATTGCCCGCCAGAATCGTGGCACAGGCGGCGCGTAGGTTGGTGGGAATCCCCAATCCTACGGAAAAGGCGTTGGCGGTGCCGCGAGGAATAATGCCCAGGGGAATGCCCGTGCCAATGGTGGCCCCAGCCACGGCGGAAACGGTGCCATCGCCACCGGAGGCAATAATTAGGCTCTGGCCAATGTCATTTTCCTGCTTGGACTGGATAGTGGCGATGATTTCCCGCGCCTGCTCCGCTGGATCGACGTTGGGCTGGGTCATGATCACGTTGACCAGAATCTGCGGCTCCAGGATTTCGCGAATGGTAGCTAGGTCGATGTTGGGATTGCCCTGGCCCGCCACCGGGTTAAAGATCATGTAGGCCACGGGGCTTTGGGCCAACCCGCGCAGCATCAACCTGGCCGAAGCCTCGGTACAGGCGATGGGAATATCCTGAATTTGGCAGGCCCGCAGCACCAGGGGGAAATTGGGGGAAGCCGTCGCTATGACTTGGGGATCGGTCAAGAAAAACACCCCTGCCACCTCTCCAGCCAGAATCTGGTGGGCCAGGACAATATCCCCCCCGGCCTCAATGCTAGGCAGCTTGGCCCAACGAGGTTTGGTGTTGCCCCACCGCTGCTCGAGGGTGGCGATCAGTTCCGGGGTAGTCAGCAGATCAAAATGGTAGAGCACCTGGGGATTGTGCAGCAGCCAATCCACTAAGGAATCTACACGAGCAGGATGGGCAAGGAGAGCCAACGTGCTTGGCATGGCAAATACCTAACGAATGTCTAGTGAGACGATAAGCCCCCAAAATCACCGAACCATGGCCGCAAATCGTGGACGGTCGCAAATCGTTACGATGCGGATTCTTCCCCCCCTGGCATCGGGGTGATTTAGGCGGAGAAGAGGCTATCCTCGCTATGATATTAGTGCTAGGGCTACGGGTATGGCTGGCACTGGATAATCTTAGTACTCGGGATGGATGCACCATGGCGGTTCCAACTCCCCTCCACTATTGGCTCGTTCGGCTCCGTGCCCTCAACCGTCCCCGCCTGTGGGGATCTGGGCTGGGGTTACTCCTGTTAGGGCTGGTCGGCTATCAGTATTTGAGCCATCCCGAATGGCTTAGGAAATTTGCCCTAGACGCAACTGATTCGGCCCGTCCTACCCCGGAGGACAATCTCGCTAATCTCTCCCAGGCAGAACTGGCGGACATGGCCGAGATTGACAACCTAACCCTGTTGCTCAACCAGCTTCAACCCCTCACAGCAGATACCTTGACCGAGTCCCCCACCTCCGGCTCAGCCGCCCCAACCGTCCTAGATAGGCTTAGCTCCACCGATTCCGAGGGTCAGGCTGAACCTGCCAGTCCCTTTGCTGTCTACCTAGAGAGAACCCGGTTTCGGATCGGCAACACTGTGGAGAGTCCTAGTCCGGCGGTTGAGGCCAGATCCTCCCTGCCATCCCAGGTAGGGCGTGGCCGATCTGCTGCTGGCCCCGGTGCTGCATCCCCAGCCCCCAGCCCCCTCCAGCAACTTCTCAATCCTGCACCGAACGCTACGACCAACCCCCTAGACCCGACCGCTGCCGAGGCCACGGCCTCCGAACCTGGCGCTACTGCCACCCCCGAACGCCTATCTTCCACGGAGCCCCCCGGATTAACCCCACCGCCCTGGGCGGTAGAGGGGCAGATCCCAGGGGTGAATCAGCGCTTCATTCGCACCACCCCAGAGATGTCGCCCCCTCCCGGTACCACGGGCTATCGTCCGCCACCGAGCTTGGCCCCTGCCCCCAGTGCGCTGCCTAATTCTCCCCCGCTACCGGGACTCGCCCCCGCAGCGGCTTCGCTGAACCTCAGTCCGGGGACGGCCTTGCCGGGGGCGACGACGGCACCTACACCGGGGGGCAACCCCCTGCCGCCCGCTGGTACCAGCACCTACACCCCACCTCCAGCGGTGGAAGTACCGCCCTTTTCGGCCCCTCGTCCACCGGGTGTACACACGGGGGGAGGCTATATCAACACCTTCTCAGACCCCAGCGGCCCTGGGAATTAGGGCATTGCAGCCTAATCCTAGGTCAGGGGATATGATCGGTTGACGCGTCGTGGGGGACGGGTTGAGCCTGTGCCCTAGTCGGCGTTGGGCTCTGGGGAGGGATCGCTGATTTGTTCAGCTTCGGGGCAATCTTCGGCGATGGCCAAATCGACATTGCCTCGCGGAACGGTAGCCAACCGCTGGGCCACGGTGCCAATGCTCTCCAGGCGAATAATTTCTTCCCAGGAGCAAATTTCGTCTTCATCCTCCTGTTCGTAGCGCAGGGTGACGAGGTCGCCTTCAATGTCCAAAATCTTCGCCCGCTCGATCCAACGCTGTTGATCCCGCAGAAAAATCCACACTTCTCGACCATCACAACAGAGTTGATAGATCTTGCGATGTAGCATGTCGCGTCTCCTAGACAGGTAACACCAACGCTTGAGTGGCCCAGGTTATGGCCCGTAGTAGTTCATGTGAGGTTCATTCTAGCGAACCTTGGCCCTGTACCTTAGTATTTAATGTTGCTCTCCGCCCCCTGATCTATGTTGCTCCAGCTTTGCACCTGGCCCGAAGTTGAATCCTACCTCACCCGTTCCCAGGGGTTGATTTTACCCATTGGTTCCACCGAACAGCATGGCCCCAACGGCCTGATTGGCACCGATGCCCTCTGTGCCGAGGCGGTGGCAAAGGGCGTTGGAGATGCTACCCAAGCCCTGGTTGGCCCCACCATTCACGTGGGTATGGCCCTCCACCATACGGGGTTCCCCGGCAGCATGAGCCTGCGCCCCAGTACCCTGATGGCCCTAGTGCAGGACTACCTCAAACCCTTGGTGCGCTACGGTTTTACCCGCTTCTTTTTCATCAATGGCCACGGCGGCAATGTGGCCACCCTCAAGGCGGCGTTTGCCGAAACCTATGCGGCCCTTGCCGAGGCTCAAATCCCCCAAGCCAGCGGGGTACGCTGTGCCCTAGCCAATTGGTATATGTGCCGATCTGTCTATACCCTAGCCAAGGAATTCTATGGCGACCAGGAAGGATCCCATGCCACTCCCAGCGAAGTGGCCCTGACCCAATACCTCTACCCCGACCATATTAAGACCGTGGATCTCGATCCCCCCGTTGCTCCCTCCGGCTTCTCGATCTACAGTGCCGCCGATTTTCGCCAGCACTACCCCGATGGCCGCATGGGGTCTAACCCAGCCCTGGCCACCCCGGAACACGGGCAGCGACTCTACGAGGCCGCTGTAAAAGATCTAACCAGCGACTACCTCCGTTTTGTCAGCGCTGATTAGCGGGTCACCAGAGCATCGGGCCACTAGGCTTAATTCCTATGGATCCTTACCCCCTGGATCCTGGCTCCATAGATCCTTCCTCCATGACTAATTGTGAATACAATCCCGATTCTGCGGCCCTATCCGGGGGGAGTAGCCTACCCTAAGAGGTATTCCCCCTCAGTTGGCGTTGGCCAACGCAATCGCCGCCCCCGGTTGTTGAATCATCATGCAGTTGTCTTCCCCACCTCCGGCTTCCCTGCAAGAATTGCTACAGAGCAGCGCCGCCATGCCGGATTGCATCCAGATTAAGGCCAAGGGTCTGAAGACGATCCTGCGGTCTGTGGCGGAGTTTTTAGAAACCTATCAGGTGCAGGCGAATGTCTTTGTAAAGTTGCCCACGGGAACGGTGTGGCAAGAGGATCTGGAACGCTACGGCCAAACCCTAGATCAGAATCACCATATTTTTCAGTTTGTGCGACCGGGCGTCGAAGATCGGATGACGGCGGATCTGAATGCTCCCCCAAAGTGCCCTAGTACCCTTGCGGTGGAACTGCCCGACGGCCCCTGCTGGCGAGGAGACTACTTCGTTCTGGTTCAGGCCGAAGCCTTTGCCACCCTGATCATGGCCCATCGGCTCCAGCGTTTGCCCACGAAGCTTCCAGGGGACGACGACGCTGGCGACCAGGGCGAGGAGGCTGGCCCGGTGGAACGCCATCCCCAGGTATTGGCCCATGAAGCATCTTCATCCCAACGATCGATTTACCTGTCGGTGTGCACCTCCATTCACCCAGTCCTGGTAGCGGAACTGCAAGGGTTGGTGCGATCCATGGTCGCCCAGTGTGCCCAGGCCAACCCTCACCCGATGCTGATGGATGTGGTGCAGCACTGGGAGCGCTATTGTCCCCCGGTGGAGGCATCGAGTACTGCCTTTTTGGCCATGGTGGATCGGTGGCTGCTGTGGCAACTGCGCCTGCAAGAACACCTGCGGCAAGCGATGGTCACCTATCGTCAGCAGGCGTTGGATATGGCTACCCTATCCTCCCAAAACGAAGTGTTGCTCGACACACTGCGACTTAAAGACGAATTTCTCAACACCGTGGGCCAAGAGCTTCGCACCCCACTCACCACCATCAAAACCGCCCTCACCCTGCTCGATTCGCCCCACCTAAAGCCCCCCCAGCGGCAGCGCTATATGGAGATGATCAGCCACGAGTGCGACCGCCAGAGTGCCCTAATTAGTGGGGTGCTAAACCTCCTGCAAATCGAAACCAGCGCCAGCCAAACCCAGCTTGTTCCCGTCCACCTCAATGAAACCGTTCCCCCCGTAGTGAGCACCTATCAACCCCTCGCGGAGGAGAAGGGCGTGATGCTGGCCTACACCATTCCCAGTAGCCTACCCAAGGTGGCCTGCCCCGATATGTGGCTGCGGCAGATTATGATTCACCTGCTCAACAACAGCATCAAATACACCCCCAGCGGCGGCGAAGTGTGGGTAACGGCCCGCCCAGGCGACGATGTAGTGGAAATTGAGATTCGCGACACCGGAATTGGCATTGCCGCCAACGATCTACCGAAGGTGTTCGACTACTTCTATCGGGGGCGCAACCTAGCTGGCAACGCCACCGATGGGGCCGGACTGGGGCTGTCCATCGTCCAACAACTGCTGATGCTCTGTGGCGGCACCATCGTCGTCAGCAGCCAGCCCGACCGGGGCACCACCTTCCTTGTCCGCCTTCCCATTTATGAGGGTTAGGGTAGGACATATACCGCCTGCCGTTGCAGATGAAACGACCCCATGGCTGGCCCCCAGGTGGTTTTTCCGGTGCTGGGGTCTACCCCGTGGTCGTAGACTTTCAAATCCACCGCATCCCCCGCCACCGCTAGATCAAAGCCCAAGGAAATGTAGCTGGTTTGGCCCTGGTAAGAAATCGCACACAGACTATCGGCAGGCATACGGGCGGTGTATTGGTTGCCGTCCCAGGTGATCGCTAGGCCGCAGGTGGGTAATTCCACTAGGTCGGCACGGGTAAGCTTCGTGAGGCGTTCGGGCTCGGTGCTGCTGCCTCGCCAAGCCAGGGGGTCGGCAAGGCCGTAGTATTGGCCCCAAAAGCTATCTCCCCGCTGGGTGAGGTGCAAAATGCGCTGACGATAGGGCGGTGCCCCAGAGGCGACGCTGATTTGTTCAATAAACAAGCCGTAGCCGTCCCCAAATACGGCGGACGACAGGGGCCGATTCCACACCCGCAAATGCAGATACCAAATCGGTTCCGCTAGGGATTGGGATTTGTTGTCAAATTCTCCGGCGAGGGCGGTAGCGAGGTGGTTGAGGGTGGGCATGGGGCGTGGTGGTTGGTGGTTGGTTATTGGTGGTTGGTGGTTGGTGGTTGGTTATTGGTGGTTGGTGGTTGGTTATTGGTTATTGGTGGTTGGTTGGTGGTGGTTGGTGGTGGTTGGTTGGTGGTGGTTGGTGGTTGGTTATTGGTTTTGTTGGTTATTGGGGGGTGGAGGGGCAGAGGGGGCCGCTGTAGAGGTAGGTGGTCATGGGGCCACGACCTTTGATGTGTAGTGTACCTCTGGACTCGAAGGCATAGTGATCCTTGAGGTGTTGGTAGGTGGCTTCGCTCACCTGAATGCGATCTACTAGGCCCTGGGATTCTAGGCGGCTAGCCACGTTGACCGCATCGCCCCAGAGGTCGTAGCTAAACTTTTTGATGCCAATCACCCCCGCCACCACGGGGCCAGTGTTGATGCCAATGCGCAGGCAGAAGGGTTGGCCATCTTGCCGCTGAAAGGTTTTGATGACCCGCTGCATTTCTAGGGCCATGGCCATGACGCGGCGGGCGTGGTCGGGCTGGGGCATGGGCAGGCCACCCACCACCATGTAGGCATCGCCGATGGTTTTGATTTTCTCCAGTTCCCACTGGTCGGCAATGGCATCGAAGGCGGAGAAGATGTCGTTGAGCAGACAGACTAAATCGGTGGGCGAAAACTGCACCGCCAGTCCGGTAAAGTCCACCAGGTCGGCAAAGAGGATGGTGGCTTCCTCAAAGCGGGAGGCGATGGCTTTCCCGGTTTCCTGCTTAAGCTGGTCGGCAATGCTGCCGGGGAGAATGTTACGCAGCAGTCGTTCCGATTTTTCCTGGGCTTCGATCAGGGCGGCCTCGGCCTGTTTGCGTTCTGCAATTTCGTGGCGCACCCGGTCGAACATTTGGCCAAAGGCGTGGGTTACGTCCCCCAGTTCGTCTTGGCGGGCCATGGATAGGCTATGGAAGGGAGGCGGCTGATCGCGGCTGACGGCTTCCCCGGCGGCTAGCAGGTCATCGCGCAGATGCAGCAGCGGGTTAATCAGCAGCCGTTCTAAAACGAGAATGGTGGCCAAGGTCACAAACAGCGAAATAATCACCACCAGCCCCGCAATGGAAAGGGCATAGCGCAGTAGCTCGCGCCCTACGCCGCTGGCATCGTGGCGAACGGCCAAAAGGTATTGATCTTGAAAACTTTGGCTAGGCCACACCACATCGTAGCGGGCGGGGTTGCGGTGGACTTGGCGGCGCGTCTCCGCAGGGGCCAAATCGGTTAAGTCCATCTGCGGTGGGTCGCCAAAGGCTCGAATTAAGGTGCCATCGGGTCGATAGAGGGCCGCTCCCCGCACCACCGAATCGGGCCGCAGGGTATTTTGCAACGACTCCAACACCGCAATGGGCGACTGATCGGCCATCATGCCCGCCTTCACCGCAAACAGCACCTCCTGGGAGACCTGTTCTAGGGCCTTGAGTTGTTCCTGGCGGCGGCGATAGAGGGAGGGGATGAAAATGACCGCCTCAATAACTAAAAGACTGAGGAATACCCAAGCCACAATCTGCCGCGATAGCCGAGATCGCAGCAGCCCCACCGATGATTGCAGCAAACTGGCCATAGATTCGGTTGCTTATAATGCGGTTGCTTATCAATCGACTGTCCCTGAGAACCGTTGGTGGTTCCGCTGCCCCCTGGCCACTGCCCCCTAGAATAGCCACTTCCTTCCCAGGGTTGCCCACGGCCCAGAGGATGATCGCTCCCATCGTCCCAAAGGCCAAGGCCAAAACCGCCTAGGGCCGTCATTCCTTTTCACCTAGCCCAGGGCTCTATCAGGATGACCGGGGGGAACCTTCGACCGTTGCTTAACGAAAGTTTGCAACAACCCATTACGAAGGATCAAAGGGGAACGGAAACCGATAAAGTAAGCCCTATGTATGATGACGATCTCACTACTCTAAACCCAGATTCGGAGTTTGCCGACCCCCTGGACGCCCTGGGGCCAGTGGAGGACTCCGAAGCACCTCAGTACGACCCGGAGGTGATGCTGCCCCTGTTGACGGCGGCGGATCCTCAGCAGCGGATGTTGGCGGCGCGGGCCTTCTGCGAACTGGAAGAACCCAGGGCCGTGGCGGATTTGATCGCCCTGTTGGCGGATCGCTGCCCCCTGGTGCGGGTGAGTGCCGCCTATGCCCTAGGCCGCAACCCCGCCGCCGAGGCCGTGGAGCCGTTAATTGCCCAACTTGGTCAAGACTGGAACGGCTATGTGCGCAAGGGTCTAGTGTGGGCCTTGGGGAATGTCCACGACCCACGCACCCTGAGGCCGCTGATTACCGCCCTGAAAACTGACATTTCGGCGGTGCGGCTGTGGGCGGCCAGCGCCTTGGCCCAAATGGCCCAGGTCAACTACGAAGCGGTGATTGCCGCCATTCCGCCCCTAATCGAAGCCATGCGCCGGGATGCCGTGCCCGCCGTGCGAAGTAACTGCGCCTGGGCCATCGGTCAGCTTTGCCGGGAACTGCCCTCCAACGTGGTCTACCACACGGCAGTAGACGCCCTCATCGAAACCTTTGCCGAAGACCAAGATTTGGGTGTGCGCGAAGATACCCGTACCGCCATCCTCAAAATTGGCGACACCCGTGGCCTTCAGGTGATCGAGGAAATCGAACGGGACGGCTTCTTCCTGTAGCGTGCATGGGCCGAGTTACCCCCCTGGAAACAACAGATGGGCGGCGGCTTTCACCTGTTCAAAGGGGCGATGGAGGGGCGGCAGGGCGGGCAGACGCACGATGGTTTGCTGGGGAAAACTATCGGCAGGGATCTCTTGGCCGCTTTCGTAGCGGTTGTGGACGATGTAGCGTTGGGCGATGCCCATGTTGGTGAGGGTTTGGTTGAGGCGTTGGGCCTCGGCAAGGATGGCGGACTGGTTTTGCACGACGCCGATGAATTCGGTGTGGGCAGGATCCTTCAGCTTGGCCTGGGCGGCGACGACTCGTTGGCGCAGGGTACGCAGGCGGCCCATAAATTCCACCCGACCCACCACGTCTTTGTATTTAATCCACAGCTTAAAGATCCAGCCTAGCCAGTCGCCCATGGCGGTGGGCATTTCTAAAAATCGCAGCAGGTGGCCCGTGGGAGCGGTATCGAGGACGATCAACTGCTGCTCGTTGCGCTCTAGCAAGTCCATCACCGTAATCAGCGACAGCATTTCATCAATGCCAGGAAGAGCCTGGGAGACAATTTGCCGCCACGCCTCCGGGCCGTAAACAAGCTGCATTCCGGCCATTTTGCTGTCGTCGCCACCGAGGATGTCCGCCAGTTCCCAGAGGTAATCTTCGCGGAATTGGTCGAGCATCACGGCGGCGCTGACCTCCTGGCCCTGGAGGTTGGGGCTGAGGGCGGTGGGTTCGTGGCCGAGGGGTTGGCCAAAGGCATCGCCGAGGGAGTGGGCGGGATCGATGGAAATCATGCGGATGGCGCAATCGCTGTGGCGATGGCTGGTGGCCCAGCCGATGGCCGCCGCCACGGTGGTTTTGCCGACGCCGCCCTTGCCGCCCACCACAATCAGCCGCCGCCCCGCCGCCAGAAAGTCCTCAAAACCGGGGGGAATGGGGTTTGGCCAGGGAATGCCGCCGTTGGCCTGGTTGACCTCTGGGAGATCGGCGATGGGGGCCAATCGGGCAAAGATGGCGTCTAGGGCCGCACCACCCACAGGTTCGCCCCCTTGCAGCGGCACCCACAGCACCGGATGCCCCGCCGCCAAGGGCCGAAACTGATCCAACACCTGGGCCTGCACGGGGTTCACCTGTTCCCCTTGGAGGATGACCCGGTTGATGGCCAGCCCCCCCAGGGGAATCTGCAAGCGTTCTAGGGATTCGATAAATCGCTGGCTTTCCAAAAAGCTCATCGGCTCTGGAATGCCCACCACCCAACAGGCGGTGCGTTCGGGATCTTGAATCAGCTCCCGGCCCGCCTTCAGGTCTTGGCGCATGTCTTCAATGAAACTATCGGCCTCGTCGGGCTGGTATTGGCCGGAGAGGGTTTGGGTCATGTAGCGGTGCTTTTCCTGGAATTGATCCAGCGATGCCAGCAGCGTATCCAGAAAGTCCATCAGGGCAAAGAGGGTGAGGGTGTGGCCGCTGGGGGCCATGTCCACCACCAC
>JBBAWV010000077.1:0-22446 GCA_040396995.1 Nodosilinea sp.
ATGAGCCCCTCTACGGGAAGCTTCTAGGTGTTGCACTTCATTCTAGAATCGGCGCAGTCCCAGACTTCAAAGCCTCAATCTCTGTATTTTCATTGCGCTGAACCTCTACAAAGGTACGCCTTAAAATATCTTGCCTTTTCCCTAGTCCAAGTACTTCCCGACACGCTCTTGGTGAAAGGAAAGCTGTCGAGTTTTGGAAAATGATTTGCCCATCTCCCAGCGCACTAATTTCCTGGATACGCTTAGCAATCATTAATCCCTTTAATTTTCTGTCTCGTTGTAAAACCCAACGCTTCCACCTTTTGAGAATAGGTCTTTCCTCCTTATTCTCTTCTAAATAGTTGCAGATTTCAACGGCTCCTTCCGGGCTAAAGATACGAGATCTCAGTGGCCCCCATTTGAAATGGAAATCTTCAACTAGTTCCCAAGAGTCATTTGGATCGCTATCAAAGAAATCGCAATAATTGTAGAGCTGATCGATAGTTATGTCTAAGGCATCAGCTAATTCATCACTTTTGATGTTGAATACTGACATGTTTAATTCTCCCTAAGTTAATATGCAGCCAGCAAGCTATCTCTCATGTTTTTAAGCCTTTCAAAGACTTCTGGATTGCCGCCATGATCGGGATGATGTTCCTTGGCAAGCTTATTGAAAGATGCTTTAATGTCTGCTTCAGTTGCAGTTTTGGGATCTAGGACAAAGACTTTCCAAGGTAAAAAATTACGGAGAATATCTACTCCATTAATAGAAGAACTGCCAATCGAATCTCTCTCACTGTCTGGCAAGCCTACGAATTTCCTATAAACTTTGAGCCAAGCAGCTTTGTTGTTCATTTTTAGATTGTGTTCTTGAACAAAGAGTTCAAAAGAACCATCTTTTTTGAGTTCCGCGTAGGAAGAATGGCCAAATGCCTTGATTACTGCATCTTTGAGTTCCTGCATACTTGGTTCAACAGGCTTGAATGCGCCACCATTCACAAATTCAGAGAATTTCAGTAATATTTCTTCGTCATAACCATTTTCCATAGATATTTCACGAATCTTAGCCCTGACTTGATTAAGGTCTGGACGCTTGACCGTAGTTTTTCTCTTGGCAGAAACTGTGCTTTGTTTTCTGGTGGATTCTGTAGATCGTTTTTTGGAAGATGTTGAACTTGTCTTTTTAGTCATGTAAGATTCCTGCCTTTTTCATGTTTACCTAGACGAAGTCGTATCTACGAATTTACTAACCGCTATGAGTCACTTGACTTGATTACAGCGAGGCAACGTAAGTAAGGCGACCTAACGGATCTAACCAAACTTACCCAGGGCATGGTGGGTTGCTCTGGCCCTGCCTTTTTTTAGGATGCCCAAATAATCGCGGATGCTAACACCTGCGGCCTAAAAAATTGAGATATTTCTGTATACAAAAAATCGCCTCTTGACAGCCCCTTAATGAGTTCATACGAACTACAAGAATAGTCCTTCAACCCCGCCCCACCGCCCAGACCGCCCAGACCAACGCCCTGCTTCCTCGGTAGCGGGTTTTGGCTGGGAATTCAGGGGGGCCAGGAATTGGGCGCTTTAAGCCATGGGTTCAACGGTATGGTTTAGAGTATTCGTGCCGTCGGTCGTCTATGGAGCCCGCCGCTGAACCATGTCCGAGTCGAGTTTTTTAATCAAGGTTGTGGCCCTGAACAACCCCGATAACTTCGTGTTCTAGACGCCGTAAATCCACGGGCTTGTGTGAAGTCTCCCCCAGGTGGACTTCACACAACGCTCTGGCCCAACCGATTCCTAGGCGGCGATGGTGGGTACTTCGGTGGATCGGGCCAGGGTTTGCCAATGTCCGGTACTGGAGAGATAGCCAATTTCCGCCAGATAGATGCGATCCCAGCGGGGAATGGAGAGATACCAGTCCTGGGCAAAGTCATCGTGGCAGCGCTGTTCCTCCACCGGGGGCGGCAGGGGCGTTTGGGTGGGGTGCCCGGTCACGTCGTAGAGGCGCACCGCAAGGATGTCGCCCCCCGCCTGTTTGGCCTGGAGTCGATCGCCATCGTCGATGTGCCACAGGGCATAGAATCGTGGCCCTTGGGCGCGGTCTAGGGTAAGTTGGAGCCAGCTCTGGGCAGGTAAGGCGCGGTTCCCTGGAACAAGATCGAGGTTCTCTGGGCTCGGCATTCCCCCGAAGGCATCGGGCGACCCAGCGGGAATACTGGCCATGGCTGCGAGTACTTCGGGGGGCAAGTCCTGGGGCCAGTCTTCGTCAAATTCTGCCGGAGGGACAAAGTCGCCGGAGTGGCTGGGGACGGTGGGGGACGGATCGGGTTCGGTCAGGGCGGTAGGATCTAGGGCGGTGGCCTTGGGGGTGGGCCAGCCCTGTTCGGCATCCCAATTGGTGGCTACCGATAGGTCAATGCGACGAATCAGGTCGTCCTCCAGGGGGGAGGGGGCGGCATCGGGACGCTGCCAGGGGGATAGGGGTTCTCCACTCGGCATCCCCTGGCTTGTGACGGAACTAGCCGCTGGGTCTACGGTTGCCGTGCTGAGATCCAGCCCTTGATCGGGGGATTCCTCCACAGGGGCCGGACGAATCCAGGGGGCCGTTCCCACCTCGGCGGGCATCGTCGTCTCTTGCTCCAGGGTGCCCTGCTCCGAGAGCCAATCCATCGCGGCGGGTGGGGTGCTGTCCTCCGCTTGGCTGGGCAGTTGGGCGGCTTCGGCGGCCAGTTCCGGGGGCACGCCATAATCGCTGGGAAAGGCGTAGGCCAAATCCGTATCGGCGGAGGGCAGGCCCATCACCATCTGCTGAAGATCTTGGGGAATATCGGGGTCGTAGCCCACCTCGGCGCTAGATTGAACCGCATCATTCCCTAGGACGGCTCCCCCGGCCCCCGGCCAGGTTAGATCCACGTCCGCTGCTTCTAGGGTGGCGGGGTCTAGGGTGGGATAGGGTGGAAACGGCCCCATTCCCTCAATGCCCAGGGCCAGGGCCCGATTGTGGCAGGTTTGGCCCTCGGCATAGCGCCCCAGACGCAAAAGCGCCTGCCCTTTACCCGCCCACGCTGGCCCTAGGCTGCTGTCAATTTCTAGGGCGCTATCAAAACAGAAGAGGGCTTCCTCGTAGCGACCTAGGGCAATCAGCAAGCGGCCCTTGCCAATCCAGGCTTCCACCCCACTGCTATCGAGGGCCAGGGCGGTGTTGTAGCTTTCCATGGCCTCCCCCGCCTGATCCATGAGACCGAGGGCATGGCCCCGCTGGGTTTGGGCCTGGGTAGCCAGAGCGTTGATGCCCCCCAGGGGCGTACCTAGGGATCCAGCTTTGAGGCGTTCCACTTCCGTGGCCTCAATGGCGCTGTTAAAGCACAGCAGGGCGGCGTCATACTGGGCTGCTCGGAGTTGCTTACGGCCCCCAGCCAAATCAGCCCTGGCCTGCTCCAGCTTGCTGGTGGGGGGTTGGGGTACGGTTTCTCCGGTGGTCACCAGGTCGGCCTCCGGGGGCAAATTGGCTGAGAGAGGCACATCGACTGAGGGGGGCGGCACCACGGGCACGGAGCCAGACTCCGTCGCAAACGCCGCCGTGGACTCTGCTGCAACGGTTCTGGCAATATCTTCCCCTGGTTTGTCCCACTGCAAATCGGCCTCTGGGGGAAGGTCGAGCGACATCGACCGAGGTGGCTGATCGTCCGGTTGCGGATGGGGTATAGCCCCAACCTGTCCGGGCTCGATGGTAGCGGCCTGTGTAGGCTCTGACCCAGCGGTCTTGGCGTCTATCACGGTTGCTACGGCGTCTGAAGCGGCCTCTGAGGTGGTGCCTGAATCTGTCTCCAGCGGTTCATCGTCGTCCTCATTCTCCGACCGATTACCGCCCAACAGGGCACCCACCGCCCCGGCCAAAATCAACAGGGCCGGAACAGCGGCCAAAATCCACCAGGTATTCTGGGGGAGCCGTTGTAGCGGACTGAGACTATCCCCTGGGCTGGAGGTAGAGTCAGCGGCGGCAGACTGAGCACGGGTCACGACAATGACATCACCCTGGGGGCCACGCCGTTCCACCCGGCCATCCACTGTACCCACCACCAAGTCGCCAGCGGGGGTAAACCCCAAGAAACGGGGGTCGCTCTCTAGGGTCACGGGTTCCGACCATTGGCTGCTGCCGTCGGCATTCCACAGGCGCAGGGTGCCATCGGCGGCGGCGGTGGCCAGGGTGCGACCATCGGGGCTATAGGCAACGGCTTGGATAGGAGCATCATGGGCCGGGAGGGTTTCTCCGCGAGGTTGCAGCGTCACCCGATCCCAAAAGCGCAGGGTGCCATCGCCGCCCGTCGTCGCCATCACCTGACCATCGGGGCTGCTCACCACCTGGGTTACTCCGCCCCCGTGGGCCAAGGCAATTTGCCCCGCCCGACTACCATCGGCATTCCACAGTGCCACACTGCCGTCCTGGCTTCCAGTAATCCAGTTTTGGCCCCCAGCCATATAGTCTAGGGTTTGAATCGCAGCCGCATGGGCCGCAATCGGATTGCCCAGCGGGGTTCCCGCCACCACAGACCACTGTTCCACCAAACCATCGGCCCGACCACTGATCAAAGTTTGGCCATCGGGGCTGAGGGCAAGGGCCACCAGGGGACTATCCTGGCTCACCATCGCTTCACCTAGCGCATTGCCCCGCCGATCCCAACGCCGCAGGGTACCATCGGCCCCGGCAGAGACCACGGTTTGGCCATCACGGGTAATGACCACCGCCAGCACGGCCCCTCGGTGGGCCTGGGGCACCCCGCCATGGGTCGCCTGCCCCTGATCATCCAGCCATTCCAAATCGCCCGCCACCGTGCCGCGCACCATATACTGACCGTCTGGCGACAGGGCTAAAGCGGGCCGCGCCGTAGGGGACGCCGCCGCCTCTGGAGGGTTTGCCGGAGCCTGGGCCACCGCATTGCCCCAGCCCCCCGGTAACGTCCGAGCGACCGCCGCCCCCGGATCCCCCCCAACCGTCAACGCCCCAGAGCCCACAGTCAAGGCTCCCATCAACGACAGGACAAACAACGACGGCTTAGGCAGCTTATCCATAGGACATCCGCAGCGGAGGAGCAGGAAGAATTCTGCTAAAGGATACCGTAGATGGCTCGTTTAGGGTCGCCTAGGCACACAAATTGACGGAGGCGGTTAACGTAACCCCTTCAGGAGATCGGCGGATTCCGCTACGGCCCCAAACACACCCCCCTGCATTTTGACCATCTTTAGTGCGGCCAGATAGTTGCCGTAGTCGGTGGCCCCGGTGCAGTCCGACAGCAGCAGGCATTCGTAGCCCCGGTCGTTGGCGTCGCGCATGGTGGTATGGACGCAGACATCGGTGGTGATTCCCGTCAGGATGAGGTTGCGAATGCCCCTGACCTTGAGGATTAACTCAAGATCCGTGGCGTAAAACGATCCCTTCCCTGGCTTATCGATGATCATTTCGCCTGCGATGGGAGCCAGTTCGGGAATAATCTCCCAGCCCGGTTCCCCCCGCACCAAAATGCGCCCACAGGGGCCAGGGTCGCCAATACCCGCGCCAATTTGCTGGGATCGCCACCGCTTGTTATCCGGTAAATCAGACAAGTCGGGCCGATGCCCTTCGCGGGTGTGAAGGATGGTAAATCCCTGTTCCCGCATCACCCCCAGCACGGTTTTAATCGGCTCAATGGGGGCACGGGTGAGGGATAGGTCGTAGCCCATTTTGTCCACATAGCCGCCCTCCCCACAGAAATCGGTCTGCATGTCGATGATAATCAGCGCCGTGTTATCGGGGCGCAGGTCGCCATCGTAGGGATAGCGATAGGGATCAGCGGAGATATAGCGCGTCATTGAGGGCAAGTCCAACCAGCAAAACCATAGTCAGCTTAGCGGCTTGTCCATCGTCGATTGTAGCCTCAGATACTAGACTGCCAACCCCGCCCAGGGAGATCCCAAAAGGGGCTAGGGGGATAGCTTGCGTCCCGGCGGATGGCCTACCAAGGCATAGGGCGGCTCACCTTACCCCCGAACGAAGGTGGTGTTAGCTGAAAATCGTTTCATCTTCTTTGCGCCAAGCCGGATCCACCAGGCAAATAAAGACAAGGGGTTCCTCGCCCACATTGCGGATAAACTGGCGGGCATTGGGCGGAATGTAGACCGCATCCCCCGGCTCCACCCGCTGGATTTCGTCGTTGATGTGCATTTCGCCAACCCCAGAGAGGAGGTAGTAGACCTCAGACGTCGTGAGGGCATGGGGAACAGATACCTGCCCCACGGGCACAATGGCGTGGGCCAAACTATAGCCCAGGGCAATGTCTTGCTTGTCGGGGTGCAGCAATTCCCGCAGGCGGGTGCCATCTCCGGCGATAAATTCTGGGCAATCCAGTAGCTTGCGAATCAGCATAGTGGGTCTCTCTTGTACCGCTCCAGTATGCCAAGCCCTAGGGCACTTTGGCGCAACCACCAGCATCTCAGCCCCCATCCAGCCCCCATCCCAATTCGGCCTCTATACTCGGAGCCTCTCGTGACCGCTCCAGCATCGAGGAAAGGGCAACGAGTGGCTTGCCAAACTAGAGGCCAAGTTTTGGGTTACCCCCGCTCTCCCCGGCGATGGCGGGCATCCAGGGGGTAGCGTTCCTGGGGATGATTTCAGCTATCCCATGCGGTGATGTTTGGCCCGTTCCATGAGGATAGCCTGGGAACTGCGGACGGCTTCGGGGTGGGGGGGCTGGCGTTGGCTGTAGGTGCCGTCGGGGTTCATATCCCAGGCGTGGCGGTTGTCTTGGAGGCAGGCTTCCAAAATAAAACGCAGTTCGGTTCGCAGGGCGGGGGCGATAATGGGCACCACGGCTTCCACCCGACGATCCAGGTTGCGGGGTCGCCAATCGGCACTGCCCAGCAGGAAGATTTCGTCGCCGCCGTTGCGAAAGTAGAAAATCCGCGAATGTTCTAGGAACTGGCCGATGATGCTGGTGACGCGGATGTTCTCGCTCACCCCGGGTAGGCCAGGGCGCAAGCAGCAGATGCCGCGAATTATTAAGTCAATGGTGACGCCTGCCTGGGAGGCTTGGTACAACCGCTGAATCAGATCGGCGTCGGTGAGGGCGTTCATTTTGGCGATGATATGCCCCCGATGGCCGTGGCGCACCTGTTGAATTTCGTCGTGGATGAGGGCAACCAGGTGCTGGCGCAGGGTGAGGGGCGCGACTAACAACTGGCGATACTGGTGCTGGCGGGAATAGCCCGTTAGGTAGTTGAACAGTTCCGACATATCGGCTCCCAGTTCTGGGCAAGCACTCAGCAGCCCCAGATCCGTATAGTACCGGGCGGTTTTAGGGTTGTAGTTGCCCGTGCTGAGGTGGAAGTAGCGGCGCAGATGATCCCCTTCTCGGCGGATGGCCAGGGTGATTTTGGTATGGGTTTTCAGTCCTATCAGCCCATAGACCACGTGGACGCCGGACTGCTCTAGTTTTTTGGCCCAGTTGATGTTGTTTTCTTCGTCAAAGCGGGCCTTGAGTTCTACTAGCACCGTCACCTGTTTGCCATTGGCTGCCGCCGCGATCAGGGCATTGACGATTGGGGAATCGCCGGAGGTACGGTACAGGGTCATTTTGATGGCGAGGACGTGGGGATCGTGGGCGGCCTGGGAAATGAATCGCTGCACCGTGGCCGAAAAGGCGTGGTAGGGGTGATGGAAAAGCTGATCCTGGCGGCGCACCAGGGCAAAGAGATCCTCGGCATCCTCCAGGTCGTCATCGGCTTCCGGCACCTGGGGGCGACCTAGGGCTTCTAGGGCTGGGGGAACGGTGGGCACCCAGGGGGGCGCTTTGAGGTGGGGCAGGGGCAGATCGGCCAAGGCGGTGAGGTCGCCCAGGCCCAGCAGCCCATCCACGGCATAGACATCCACCGCCGACAGCCCCAGTTCTGCCATGATTCTCGTCCGCAGGGCTTGGGGGGCGCGCCGCTGAATTTCCAGCCGCACCGCCGATCCCCCCAGTCGTCGTTTATGCAATTCCTGTTCAATGGCCAGCATCAGATCATCGGCGGCGTCTTCCTCCACCGCCAAATCTGCATCGCGGGTAATGCGAAAGAGCGTTTGGGCCTGGATGGCCATGCCAGGAAAAAGGGCTTCGATGTGGTGGGCAATCACCTCCTCTAGGGGCACCCCCATCCAGTGGCAGGGCTGTCGCCGCTTCGACCACAGATTCTCCGGTAGGGGAATGAACCGGGGCAACACACGCGGCACCTTCACCCGCGCCACATGGGTTTCCTGGGTCTGGGCATCAACCACCACCACGGCCAGACTGAGGCTGAGATTGGACAGGTAGGGGAGGGGATGACCGGGATCCACCGCCAGGGGGGTGAGCACCGGGAAAAGGTGATCTTCAAAATAGTGGGACAGGTAGCGCCGCTGGGTTTGGTTGATCTGGCGATAGTTGAGGAGATAGATGCCGTTCTCAGCCATGCGAGATCGAAGGGGGCGATGCAAAAAGCGGTGCTGCTGCTGCACCAGGGGCCGCAGGGTGCAATGGATCAACGCTAGCTGCTGGCTGGGGGTACGGCCATCGGGGGATTGTACCGTCACCTGGGCGGCGATCTGCTGCTTGATCGCCGCCACTCGCACCATAAAATACTCGTCTAGATTGCTGCTAAAGATGGCCAGAAACTTTAGAGCCTCCAGCAGTGGTGTGCGGTCGTCTAGGGCTTCGTGGAGCACACGGCGGTTAAACTCCAGCCAACTGAGTTCGCGACTGAGATAGTAGGCCGGATCATTCCAGGGCTGGGCCGGGAAAGGATGCGCTTCGGCGGCAGTCATAGCCCTATTACACCTCCCGTTGGATGTTCCAGCGGTTGCCTAACACGGTTGCCTTAATCAAGGGTTAATGGCCGATTCACGTTAAGTTAATCATCCTACCCTGATTTTCTAGGAGGCGCATAGGCCAGAAACCGCAGGACGCTATACAACTGAAAGGCCGCATCCCAGGGCGAAGCGGCGCTGCGGCTGAGTTCGAGGTAGGGCGGAATCTCCGGCAGCAGGTCGATGAAGTCTAGGGCACTTTCGCCAAACCCGGTAAAGTCTCGGTGCAGCGGGGGCACAATGGCCTGCTCAAAGGCGGTTTTTAGAGCCTTCCAGGCCGACGCTGCAATCAGGGGGCCATCCATGGGCGGTTCCCACAACCCCGGTAACGGGGCCGATTCCCGGTAGCGGTAGGTGCGGTCGCAAAACCGCAGCACACAACCTCGCCCATGCAGGTGCCAGTCCAATACTTCGGCATAGTCCTGGGTGGCCTCCTTGCGTTGCAGCTTGCCCCAGGGGCCAAGGTCTACCACCGACTCGTAAATGGGCAGCAAGCCCGACACCCACTGGCTAATCTCCGACCATTGCAGTTGCAGGGTGCCCTTCTGTCCGCTGGCATTCTGGCACAGCACCGTCACCTGGGGCGCAAAGCTCTGGATGGTCTGCACCCGAAACACGGGCAGCGCCTTGATGTCTTGAATCGATGACCAAACGCAAGGCACCCGTTGCTGGCGCAGTTGTTCGCCCACGTAGCGCAGTTCCCCCATGGCCCCCGTGCGATAGAGCCGCCAATACTGACTGGGCAATCGTGTGCGAGCCGTATAGGCATCCATCTGCATCACCTGGGCCAACCCCTGCACCGCCGCCTGCCGTGCATCCCCCACCACAGGCTGAAGCACCAAAACCCCGGCTATCTCCGATCCGGGCTGGGCCTTGGCCTGGTTGAGGCTATGCTCCCGCTGACGGGCCAGGTGATCTCGCACCCGCTTAATGCCCTCCCTAGCCTGACTCAGCACCTTAGTATTGGCGGTCGTTTGCAGCAGCTTCGTATAGGTGGTTTGCGCCCTTTCCGCCTCATCCTTTGCCTCCCAATACTGCCCCATGGCCAGGGCCAACCAGGGATCCTCCGGCTTCTCCCGTTGCCACTGCTTGATCAGTTGGGCTGCTTGGGACAGTTGTTGGGCCTGAAGGGCAGCGGAAACCAGATCGTACATGGGGATCGGGGGGTAGGGGAAGGGCTGGGGACCAAGGGCTAGAGCAAACGGAGCTGTTGGGCGACCTCTAGGGTGGCATCATCGTCGGGCCAGGGGAAAAGGCCAGCGAGGGTGTCCCCATCGTCACGATCATAGGCAAACGTCAGGGATGGGATGGGCTGATCCGAGGCCAGATCATCGGAGGCTTCCACCAGTAGGGCCGCAGCGGTCACCATGGCCTCTCGGAGTGCCGCCACATCGGGCCGACTGTCGAGGTAGGCACTGAGGGCCGAGAGGGGGTCGAGGCTGCTGTCGGTGCCCAGTTCGGGGAGGCGGTGGCGGCGATCGGCAGGGGCCACCTGGGCCTGCACAGTGTAGGTGTGGGCCGCTGAGAGAGCCACTCCGAGGGCGGCACTGTCGATGTGATCCACTTGATCGGCCCGCAGGCGATAGAGGCAACGCACCACGGCATCGGTAATATCCGTATGGGCAATGGCCTGGAGCAGTATGTCCTGGGGTGTTTCCGAGGCGGTTAAATCCACCTGAATGGTGCGAAAGGGCCGCACGGGCAGGGGGCAAAATTCGGCGGTGGTGGCCCCTCGTTCGAGATGCACCCAAACATAGCCCTTGTCCTCGGCCTCTTCGCTAAAATCCACCCGCTCAATGCTGCCGGGGTAGATCATCAGCGGGTGATCGCACAAAATTTGATGGCGATGCACATGACCTAGGGCCACATAGTCAAAGCAGGGCCGCGCCAACAGGGCCATGGGAATGGTCAGCCCTCGCCCCGCCGAGAGAAACCGCTCCCCCCCATAGCTGGCGGTGTCTACCATGGCATGGGCCAACAGCACCGTGGGCAAGGCCGGATCGAGGCCACGCATTTCTCCCTCCAGGGCCACCCGCAGCCGATCCAGCAGCAGTTCGTTGACCTGGGCCATGGAGAGCCCCTCAGTTTCGGGCCGGGTTAGCAGGGTAGATCGGGTAATCCAGGGTAGGGTCACCACCTGTACCGAGCCTTGGCGGGTGTCGATGCGGTGGGTTTCGAGGCGATCCCCCACGATTACCCCCGGCACCCCCAGCGTCCGGTAGATCGACAGACTGGCCCCGCCTACCCCCTGGGCATGTTGGTCGTGGTTGCCCACGAGCAGCACCGTGGGAATACCCGCCGCCGATAATCGACAAAACTGCTGAGCGAGCGCCTGCTGCACCAAGGGAGGCGGGGTGGCATCCGGGAAGGCATCGCCGCCAAACAGCACCAAATCTACAGGTTCCGCCAAAGCCCGATCTATACAGCGGGACAGGGCGGCCACAAAGTCTTCTAGGCGAGTATTCAGGCCCGTTTCCGGGTTGATCCGACCGTGGGACAACCCACTGCCTAGGTGAATGTCCGACAAGTGGAGTAGGGTCAGCATCGTAGCAGCAAAAACGAAGGGCGGAGGCCGCTCCCCTATGATAAAACCTGCCCGCAATAAAGTGGGCCGCTTCAAAATAAAGACCGACGACGGGAGAAGAGTTTATAACCCAACCCCATCGCCATGAGGGCAACAAAAAATTGCCACAGACTGGTGGGGTTGAGAATAGCTCGACTACTGGCAAACACGCAGACAATACCAAAAGCCACTGCTACCCAGCCAAAGGGCCGCATGGGGGACGGCAAAAAGACCAAGGCAAAGACGCCAATGCACAAAGAAATGACCGACAAATCAGCGGCTATGCCCCGCCACCAGGGATAGGCATAGGTGGTGAAGATGATATTCTGACCAAGAAAATAGATGCCTAGCAGAATAAGCGCCAGACCCAAGAGGTAGTTGAAGATTCGCATGATGATGATTCTAGAGCGTCAACACCAACCATATAAATGGCGACCCTGACTTAGAATACCCAATCAGGCTAAAAATCATGCGTTCAACCTATAGCGGGTTTCACTCGAATGAAGTACATCGCTAAGATCCCCCCAGCCCCCCTTATTAAGGGGGGTATAAGGTGAATCTTCTACAGCCATAAACTGGGGGGATCTGAAGCTAAACAAGCTTGTACCTCACTGAAGCGAGAACCGCTATATAGCAGTCCTAGGTCATTCGTAAGATCAAGGATCAGCCTCATCAAAGGTGACGTCCCCACCATCGTTCACAAATCATGTAGGACTGCTATAGACTATCCTACGGTTATTTGTCCTAGAGCATCTTTGGCAAAGAATTCCCAAAAGGTGCTCCATGACTTACATGTACAGCCATGTATAGCAGCTTGCTGTCTGGGCTAGAAATCGTCAGTCACGCGACGTTCAAACTCCTGTCGAACACCTTCAGCAATTTCTAGTACTTGGGGATAAATATCGCTGTGATTTTCCTTCAACCAGGCCAACAATCGGCTGAACTGGGCATTACGCAGATCCAGATCCGCCTGAAAAATAGTGGCGGTGGCCATGTGTTTGGCGTATTGAATCGGGTGCCCTTGGCGAACAAATTCGCTGGTCAGGGCCAGTAGCGCATCCTTACGAATATCGTCCTGGGCTGAATTAGGAGAAAAAGTCATAGCGATGGTACCTCGCAATGCATCGTTAGGTAGTGAGTGAGAACGGTCGCCTCGGTCTCCGGACTTAGCCGTTCGGGAAATTCCTAGCACTTTCTACAACGTGCCCCCTCTCCCTCATCAACGCCCTGGCCTTACAAGAATCGTTACAAACTTCCGACTCCCCATTCCCCAACGCCAACAAACCCACAAAGCCCAGTGTCGCTTCTTGGTAGACTGGTAAAGCTGCAAAACGACGACCTAGCGGGGCATCGCTTCCCTAGCCGACGGTGTAGCGCTGCGGTCTACGGTTTACTTTCTCTTTTCCTATGGCGACATTTTTGCTGGAAGTGGGCACCGAAGAATTGCCCGCCAGTTTTGTAAGCGATGCCCTAGCTCAGTGGCAGCAACGGGTGGTGGCGGATCTGGAAGAACAGGCCCTCGCCCCAGAACTGGTGCGGTTTTACGGCACGCCTCGGCGGTTGGCCATGGTGTTAAAGGGGTTGCCCGACCGCCAGCCCGACCGCACAGAAGAGGTGAAAGGCCCTCCGGCGCAGGCGGCGTTCAAAGACGGCCAGCCCACCAAGGCCGCAGAGGGGTTCGCCCGTTCCCGTGGGGTGTCGCTGGACGCTTTGGAGGTGCGCGAAACCGACAAGGGAGCCTTTGTGTTTGTCACCCAGGCCATTGCCGGACGCCCCGCCGCCGAGGTGTTGACGGAGCTGATCCCGGGCTGGATTTTGAACCTAGAGGGCAAGCGCTTTATGCGGTGGGGCGATGGCGACCTGCGCTTTCCTCGGCCCATTCGCTGGCTGGTGACGCTGTTGAATGGTGAAGTGCTGCCCCTCACCCTCGAAAATGGGTCGATTACCTGCCAGAGCGGTCGCCATTCCCAGGGCCACCGAGTCTTAGCCCCAGAATCCATCGCCCTGAAGCAGGCCCAAGACTACGTGGAAACCTTGCGCCATGCCTTTGTGGAAATCGATCCCGTCGCCCGTCGGCTGTTGATTCAAAAGCAGGTGGAGGAAACGGCCAAAAAGCTAGGCGGAGTGCCCGTTATTTCCGAGGCTCTCCTTGATGAAGTCACCAACCTGGTGGAGTGGCCCACCGCCGTGGTTGGCCAGTTTGACGCGGAATTTTTGGAACTGCCACCGGAGGTCGCCACCATGGAAATGGAGAGCCACCAGCGCTATTTCCCAGTGCGGAAGTCGGCCCAGTCCGCCGAGTTGATGCCCTACTTCATCACCATTGCCAACGGCGATCCGGCCAAATCTGCCATCATCGCCGAGGGCAACGCCAGGGTGATCCGGGCTCGGCTATCGGATGGCAAGTTTTTCTTCGATGCCGATCGGGCCGTCCCCCTAGAAGACTTTGTGACCAAGCTGGAAACCGTCACCTTTGAAGAACGGCTGGGTTCTATGGCCGCCAAGGTGCGGCGCATCGAAGCCATCGCCGCCCGCATTGCCGATCAGCTTGGGGTCGAGACCGCTACCCGTCAGCACCTCCAGCGGGCCGCCCACCTGTGCAAGGCGGATCTGGTCTCCCAAATGGTGGGAGAATTCCCGGAACTCCAGGGCGTGATGGGCCAAACCTACGCCCGCCATTGCGGCGAACCCGACGCCGTCGCCACCGCCATTTTTGAACATTACCTACCCCGTGGAGCCCACGACCAACTGCCCCAAACCCTGGTGGGCCAAGCCGTGGGTCTGGCGGATCGCCTAGATACCCTGGTCAGCATCTTCAGCCTCGGCGAAAAGCCCAGCGGTTCCTCCGATCCCTTTGCCCTGCGCCGTGCCGCCAATGCCGTGGTGAATATCATCTGGGCGGCGGGCCTGCCCCTCAACCTGTTGGCCCTGCTTCAGGAGGTAGTGGCCGATGCCGTCGCCAATCCAGATGTCCCCATTACCGAAGCTGAACCGCTGCTGGGTCAACTGCGCGACTTTTTCCTCCAGCGGGTGCAAACCCTGCTCCAGGACGAACTCGGCATCGACTACGATCTTGTCAACGCCACCCTCGGCGAAGACAACCCCGCCTACGCCGACCGAGCCTTGGTGGACTTGCTCGACGCCAAAAACCGGGCGCTGTTCCTCCAGGAGATTCGCCAGGATGGCCGCCTTGCCACCATCTACGAAACGGTGACTCGCGCCACCCGCCTTGCCGCCCAGGGCGACCTAGCCACCACCGTCCTCGACCCTGCCGGATTAGTGGACGCCCAGCAGTTCCAATCCCCCGCTGAACAAGCATTTTTAGACACCCTAGAAACCCTGCTGCCCCAAACCCAAGCCGCCCAGGCCAGCCGCGACTACCAGCAGTTGCTCTCCGGCCTTCAGCAAGCGGCCCCCGTGGTCAGTGCATTCTTCGATGGCCCCGACAGCGTACTGGTGATGGACGAAAATCCCGCCATCCGCCAAAATCGCTTGAATCTGCTGGGGCTCCTGCGGAACCATGCCCTGGTATTGGCCAACTTTGGGGCCATCGTCAAAGGTTAAGCTGATTTTGCGTTAGAAGAGAGAGGAGGTATCCGAGTTTTTCCCATGACAGACGCTCCCCGAAATATCTGTATCCTTGGCGGCGGCTTTGGTGGCCTATATACGGCGTTGCGGCTGAGCCAACTGCCCTGGGAAGACAACCCGCCCACCATAACGTTGGTGGATCATCGAGATCGGTTTCTGTTTTTGCCGTTGCTCTACGAACTGGTGACCGGGGAGTTGGAAACCTGGGAGGTGGCCCCTCCCTACGCGGATATGCTAGCGGGTACCCAAATTCGCTTTCGGCAGGCGGAGGTAACGGGCATTGACTTGGCCCAAAAGCAGGTTAACCTCAGCCAAGGATCGCCCTTGACCTATGACTACCTCGTCCTCGCCCTGGGTGGCAGCACCCCCATGGATATGGCCCCCGGCGTGGCGGAACATGCCCTCGCCTTTCGCACCTTGCAGGATGCCTATCACCTGAAGGAACGGCTGCGGATTTTGCAAGCCTCCGAGGCCGAGAAGATGCGGGTGGCGGTGGTGGGCGGCGGCTATAGCGGCGTGGAAGTGGCCTGCAAGGTGGCCGAGCACCTGGGCGAACGGGGCCGAGTCCGCCTGGTGGAACGCACGGATACAATTCTACGCACCTCCCCAGAACACAACCGCCAGGTAGCCCAAAAGGTACTGGCCGATCTCGGGGTGTGGGTGGATTTAGAAACCGCCGTGGAGAACGTCACCGCCGACACCATCAGCCTCACCTATCGCGGGCAAACCGATATTCTGCCCGTGGATGTGGTGCTGTGGACGGTGGGCACCCGCGTCAACGCGATCGTCGCCAACCTGCCCCTGAAGCACAACGAACGGCAACAGGTCGTTGTGCAGCCCACCCTAGAGGCCGTGGATCACCCCGGTATCTATGCCCTAGGCGACTTGGCCGACTGTCGCGATGCCGAGGGTCAACAAATGCCCCCCACCGCCCAAGTTGCCCTACAACAGGCTGATTTTGTGGGCTGGAACATCTGGGCCAGCCTGACGGATCGCCCCCAATTGCCCTTCCGCTACCGCCACCTAGGGGAGATGATCACCCTCGGCACCCACCGCGCTACCCTGACCGGGCTGGGCATCGAACTAGAGGGCGAACTGGCCCACGTCGCCCGCCGCCTGGCCTATCTCTACCGAATGCCCACCCTCTCCCACCAAATCCGCGTGGGGCTAAACTGGATGACCCAACCCCTGCGGGATGTGCTGTCCTCGCTCTCCTGATTCTTACCCCTAGCCATGACCTACGCCCCCCTTCCCCAAGTCATTTTCCTCGATGCCGTGGGCACCCTCTTTGGGGTGGCGGGCACGGTGGGCCACATCTATGCCGACATTGCCCAGCGTCACGGGGTAACTGCCGATGCCCAGAAGCTCAATCAAGCCTTTTTCCGCACCTTCAGCGCCGCCCCAGAGATGGTTTTCCCCGGCTGCGACCCCGCGACCATTCCCCAGCGGGAGTACCACTGGTGGCGCGTGCTGGCCCAGCAAACCTTCAGCAGCGCCGGGGTGATTGACCAATTTGTGGATTTCGACAGCTTCTTTGCCGACCTCTACGCCCACTTTGCCACCGCCGCCCCCTGGAAGGTCTACCCCGATGTGCCCGTCGCCCTACAACGCTGGCAACGGCGCGGCATTGAGCTAGGAATTATTTCTAATTTCGATTCCCGTTTGTACAAGGTGCTCGAAGCCCTGCACTTGGCCGATTTTTTCCAATCCGTCACCATTTCCTCCGAAGCCGGAGCCGCCAAGCCCAACCCGCTGATTTTCCGAACCGCCCTGCAAAAACACCGCTGCGACCCCTCCCAAGCTTGGCACCTGGGCGATAGCGAAGGGGACGACTTCCACGGCGCAAAGGCCGCTGGTCTCTGGGGTGTTTGGCTCAAGCGACCTTAAATAGACCAAGCATCCAACGGGCAAACCTTCACTCAAGCCGCTTGATGACCTGCCCTAGAATTCCATGCCTCGATGGGCTGAATCGGCCTAGCCTAGGCGACGGTACCAGTGGGCGAGGTGTTGCACGTCCAGCCCTAGGCAATACCCTACCACCATGACCTGGTTGGCCAAGGTAGTACGCCATACCCCTAGGCGCTGCCAACGACGACTGGAGGTGAGCACAGGCACAGGCACCATGGCCAAGCGGCCCTGACGGTTGAGGCGCTGTACGAGGTCAAAGTCTTCCATAATCGGCAACTTGGCAAACTCCCCCATCCGGTGAAAGCGGTCGGCGGTGAGAAAGAGGGCCTGGTCGCCGTAGGGCAGATGCAGCCAACGGGAACGCCATTTCACCCCCCATTCCACCCAGCGCAACCCCCAGCCAGGGCCATCAATCGATAGGTCAAAGGCTCCAGCTACCACCCCCGGTTGAGCCAGGGTTTGCCGCACTAGGGGCTCAAAATTAGGCGGCAGTTGGGTATCGGCATGGAGAAACAGCAAAATCTCGCCCTGGGCCACCGCTGCCCCCTGGTTGAGTTGTCCCCCCCGTCCGCCCGTAGCCACTACAACCTGGGCACCCCGGCGCTTGGCTATGGCGCAGGTCTCATCCGTACTGCCGCCATCGGCCACAATCACCTCCAGGGTTGGCCCCAAGGGTAGGCGCTCTAGGGTGTGTCCCAGGATTGCCCCTTCGTTGAGGGTGGGGATGATCACGGAAATCGTGGCGGGGTGGGGCACGGGTTAGGGAGTGGGAAGTCGGGAGTCGGGTTAGGGCTTGGCGTTAGGCAGGCCGCAGATGGGTGAAGGCGGAGGGGAGATGGGCTAAGTCTGCTGGGGTGTCGATGTCGTGGAGGGTGGGCAAGTAGGTGGGGGTAAGGTGGAGGCGTTCTGCCTGGGCCAGGGTTTGCGACAGGACTGCCGCCGTGCTCCAGGCAATGTTCTCAAACAGGGCGGGCTGGGGGGAGGTTAGCCCCAAAAGATAGTAGCCCCCATCCTGGGCGGGGCCAAGGACGAGGGTGGCCCCCGCTGTTAGGGCCATTAATCCCTGGTGGAGAATCGTAGCATCCAGGGCAGGGCAATCGGTGCCGATGACGAGGGCGGCGGTATAGCCATTGGTGAAGGCCCAGTCCATGGCAGTGGTGAGGCGGTGGCCAAGGTCGCCCTCCGGTTGGGGGCAGTAGATCAGGTCGTCGCCTAACCAATTCTGCATGGCCTCTGCCGTGGCCCCGCTGTACCACAGGGCCATATCCACAGGGTGAGGGAGTGCTCGCGCCTGAGCAATCACCCGTTCCGCCAGGTGTTGATATAACTGAGCCGCCCCCGCTGGCCCCAGGGCTGGAATCAGGCGGGTTTTAGCCTGCCCTGGGGTGGGGTAGCGGGCAAACACCAGCACACAGGCGCGGGCCGATAACGTCATGGCTGTCCTACTCAGTCTGTCCGGTGACGATGGCGCGGGCCGATTGACGCAGACGGGTGAGGTCGTCCGCGAGCAGGGGGGGCCAAATCGCGCCCTCAGCGGTGCCCTGGCGATAGAGTTGGCCACTGTCGTCAATCAGCACCAGCAGCGCCTTGAGCAGGGTGCGATCTAGCACAGGTTCATCCTTGAGGGATTCGTAGATCACCTTAAGGGCAAGCAACAGCGAGGTGACCTGGCCGGGAATGGGAGGCTTCCCCTGGTGTAGACAGGCGATGAAGGTTTCCCGCTGATCGGCGGCGGGGGAGAGGGTTTGCTGAAGCAAAAACTGGTGGGCGGTGTCAAAGTCCATGGGGGATCTCGATCATGAAAGAACAGTGGCGATGCCCGCGTGTGATCCCCCAGTCTATCGCCCCAGGGGTGTGTTGGCATCCCTAGGGAATGAATCCTACGGAGCCATGGGAAATCAGCAAATATACGGTGATTTTTTTGGCATCTACCCCAAAACCCTGATGGCTTAGGCGAAAATTGGGGCACCCTAACCCTATTCCCCTCCGACAGGTTCGCCTATGACCGCCCTGGCCCCCATCCCCTTTGTGGATCTTGATTGGCAGCATCGTCCCCTATCTGCCGCCCTGCAATCGGCCATGGCCCAGGTGATGACGGACGGGGATTTTGTCTTAGGTCGAGCCGTGGCAGACTTTGAGACCCGCTTTGCCGCCGCTTGCCAAGTCCAGTTTGGGGTGGGGGTGGGCTGTGGCACCGATGCGTTAGTGCTAGGGCTGATTGCCTGTGGCCTAGGGCCGGGGGACGAGGTGCTTCTCCCGGCCAATACCTTTGTGGCCACGCTGATTGGCGTCCTGCGCTGCGGTGCAACTCCAGTGTTGGTGGATTGCGACCGGGCCACCGCTTTGATCGATTTGGGCGCTGCCCAGCGGGCCATCACCCCTCGCACCAAGGCGATCATTCCCGTCCACCTCTATGGCCAGATGGTGTCTCCCCAGGGGTTGCACACCCTAGCTGAACGGCATCACCTGATCATCTTTGAAGACGCCGCCCAGGCCCATCTGGCGGAACGGGAAGGCCAACGGGCTGGATCCCTAGGGCAGGGGGCGGCTTTTAGTTTCTACCCCAGCAAAAACCTCGGTGCGTTGGGAGATGGGGGCATGGTGGTTACGTCCGAGGAAACGGTGGCCCAGACCGTGCGTTCCCTGCGTAACTATGGAGCCCGCCGCAAGTACTACCACACCGATCCCGCAGGCACCAACAGCCGTTTAGATACCCTCCAGGCCGCCGTCCTGAACGTTAAACTGTCCCACCTGCCCGCCTGGAACCAAGCCCGCAACGCCCTAGCCCAAGCCTACGACCGCAAACTCGCCCCCCTGGCCGAGTATGGCATTGTCCCCATCCGCAACGAGGCTGGCCCTGGCCATGTCTACCATCTCTATGTGGTGCGGGTAACGGCGGATTGCCCACGCCGCCGCGAGGATCTCCAGGCCCGCTTGGGGGAACGGCAGATTCAAACGGGCATTCACTACCCCATTCCCTGCCACCTACAACCCGCCTTTACCAACCTAGGCTATGGTCCCGGTGCCTTCCCCCAAGCCGAAGCCCTCAGCCAGGAAATTCTCTCCCTACCGATGTATCCCGGCCTCACCGAGGCCCAGATCGATCAGGTGGTGGACGCTATGCTAGAGACAGTCACCTCTGCCCCGCCCACCGCTGTGACCTCGGCCCTGGGGTGAGAGCAATGTTAGCTATTCCCCCTGAGCTGCTCCTCCTTAGTGTCGTTGCATCACCCCAGTCGGATTGTCTGATCCCCTGCTGTAACCCAACTCTGCCTATGCTGTTTCGTCGCCCTGCCCCCTCCCTGTCCTGGCTGATTACGGCCTTGGTCGCGTTGCTCTATGGCCCGATCTTGGTGCATTGGGTGGATGGATGGATGAACAAGTCCATCAGTATTCAGCACGAGTACTTTAGCCATGGGCTGCTGGGATTGCCCTTTGCGGCCTACATCGTTTGGGAAAAGCGGACGGATTGGCAGCGGCTAGCTCCCCAGTGTCATCCCGCTGGGCCGGGGCTGGTGCTGCTGGCTGGCCTCCTGTACCTCACCGGGCTCCCAGACTGGATGAACCTTTCCCTGCCGCTGATGCTGACGGGGCTGTGCCTTGCCCTGAAGGGGATGCCGGGGCTGCGCCTGCAAAAGATGCCCCTGGTGCTGGTGGCCCTAGCCACCCCTACTCAACTGCCCTACCTGATTGAGCCCTACATTCTGCCGCTGCAACGGTTCATTGCCTCCGTGGCGGGGTTTCTGCTCACCCAGGTGGGAGTCAACGTCACCGTCGATCAGATTTATCTCTATGTCAATGGCCAAACCGTGGAGGTGGCTCCCCACTGTGCAGGGCTCAAAATGCTGTTCACCAGTCTCTATGTCGCCCTGATGCTGGCCTACTGGACAGGCGCTTACACCTCAAGGCTGTGGATGGGCCTCTTTTTTGGTGGCACCGTGGCCCTTAGCGTGGTGGGAAATATCCTGCGCAATGCCCTGCTCAGCTATTTCCATGGCATGGGCTATACCGACCTCTTTGTCTGGCTCCACGATAGCTGGGGGGGAGACCTCTATTCATCTCTGCTGCTGATTTCGCTGCTGCTGTGGCTGCGGCTAATTCGCCATTACGTGCCGCCAACCCTGAAGCTAGATGGCCGTACCCCGGCCTCGGTATAGGGGCTCGATTGTTACTGTCGCTGATCCTCAACCGCTGATTCATCGCTGATCCTCAACCGCCGATCCCCAATCGCCGTCCTACGTGCCCCGTTCTCGTCCCCTAGCGACCTCGAACCCATGACTCCCAGTTCCTCCCCTGCCCGCACCCCTGGTCTACCGATGCGGTGGGTCAAATCGGGTCTCGTGGCGCTGATGATGGTGCTGCTGGCAGCGGTGATGGCCCCCGCCTACCTCACGGGGCAATGGCCCTGGGTGACGGCTCCCCAACTCACAGAAGCTGACCTTACCGCCCTGAATACCCTGCGGAACAGTGGTCTGGAAGTTCCAAACTGGTCGCCGCCCCAGCACCAGGTGATCACCCTCAACCGCCAAGACTGGAGCGTAAATGAATACACCACTACCGACACCACCGCCCTAGCCCAGCAGATGGTCGTGTTGCTGCACCCCCAGCCCTGGCACAACAACCAGCCCCAGGTGGAATGGGTGGACCTGGCCGGAGCCCAAGGTTGGCGGGTGGAACAGCGACAGCGGCTACGACTGCACGACGGACAGCAACCCCTGCCTGTGCAGGCCCAGTGGGTTCAGGGCCGCAACGAGGTACAAACCTTTGTGGCTTTACAGTGGTATGCCTGGCCGGGGGGAGGCCACCCCGCCCCTCGGCGCTGGTTCTGGGCCAATCAGCGATCCCAACTCACCACCCACACCCTCACCCCCTGGGTGGCGGTCACCCTGCTGGTGCCCGTACCGCCCCTAGCCGACGTTAACCCCTACCAGGCTTGGATGGTTGAACTAGGGGGACAGGTTCATCAGCAAGTGACCGCCTCCCTGGGCGTGGCTAAAGCTCAAAGCTAGCGCTTTCCCTCGGCCTAGGGGCTGGAGAAACGTGGAATCGGGAAGGAATTATGTAAACTATTGAAACAATTATCCCCGCTAACGCTAGGATACCCCCAGCGCTAGCCCGGTGGGTTTGGCGCGGTAGCCGCGCCGCCGTTGCTGTTTTCGGTCTTGGGAATTCCTGCATGTTAGCAACCCCCTCCCCCGTTGGTTCCGCCCAACCCCAGTCCGGTCTTTCCCTGCGCCACGTCCATCCCCAAAAGGTGGTGGTGGTGGGCGATAGCTTGGTCTACGGCTATGGCGACCCAGAGGGGGGCGGCTGGGTGGAGCGACTGCGACGCAGGGCCATGGAACCGGGCACCCCCGGAGCGGTGTTTTATAACCTGGGAGTGCGGGGAGATCGGGCCAGCCAGGTGCGAGAACGCCTCGCCCATGAGTTTCGCTATCGAGGGGAAATTCGCAACCGTCTGCCCGACCGCCTGGTAATTTCTGTGGGCACCAACGATTCTGCCCGCGTGGGGCGTGCCCTCGGTCGCAACTACACCGACGTTGACGAGTTTGAG